>CAIQHU010000109.1 GCA_903871735.1 uncultured beta proteobacterium
CTCACTCCTCTTAATTGCAGCAAAAGCTGTCAAACTTGGCGTGAGCCGAGTTCATCTACTACCCCACAACCGAGATGGGGCTGTTCTAGAAGAACTTTTTACACATGATGGCGTAGGTACCATGATCGTAGCCTCTGATATTGAAAATCTGCGTGAGGCAACAATCGATGATGTTGGAGGGATTCTTCAAATCATCTCACCTCTTGAGGAAGAAGGTGTCCTTGCCCCAAGAGGACGATCCGTGATCGAACGAGATATTTCTACTTTCTCAGTGATCGAACATGATCACGTTATCTTCGGTTGCGCAGCCCTCTTTCAATTTGCAGAAAATATCGGCGAACTGGCCTGCCTTGCTGTTGACCCGGATACCCAAGGCACGGGAGATGGCGAACGTCTCCTTAAACGCGTCGAAGCTAGGGCTAAAGAACTTGGGCTCAAAAAACTATTCGTATTAACTACGAGAACTGAACACTGGTTTTTAAAACGCGGCTTTATTCGATCGCATGTCGATGAACTGCCCAAAGAAAGAAAATCTCATTATGATTGGGATCGAAAATCAATGGTACTCATCAAAACGCTTTAAGTTTTATAATGCAATGGGTTGTTCTAAAGCCTGAGTGCCAAGACAATAAATCTACCTCTTTCACGCAATTTTTGGAGTAAAACGATGACGCGAACTGTGCAATGTATTAAATTAAATAAAGAAGCTGAAGGCCTTGCCTTTGCTCCAGTACCTGGTGAACTAGGTAAAAAAATATGGCAACAGGTATCCAAAGAAGCTTGGGCAGATTGGCTTAAACACCAAACAATGCTGATTAATGAGAATCGCCTTAATATGGCCGATGCGCGTGCCCGCCAATATCTTTTAAAACAAACTGAACAGTACTTTTTTGGGGACGGAGCAGACGCCGCTACTGGATATGTGCCACCGCCAGCCTAAAATTGAAGGTGATTTTGAGAGTGCATGAATACAAGCTCCACACCAATCCAAGCTGCAGACCAGACTAAAAGGTCAGACGCCGAACTTGATTATCGCCAGAAATCAGCAACACATCAGCACCATGTTGCGCAAAAATGCCATTACAAATGATTCCAGGTATCTGATTGAGCTCGGCCTCAAGCGCTGCAGGGTCCGTAATTTGCAACCCACGAACATCTAAAATCCAACCAGCATTATCAGTCACGAAAGGCTGATCGATTTGCTGAGCAGCCAGCCGTAAAGTGACTTGGCCTCCTAGCTGCTCGAGAAATCGTGTAATCTGCGCTCTAGCCATCGGTATGATTTCAATCGGTAATGGAAATTGACCTAAAACATCGACCAACTTACTCGCATCACAAATACAAATAAATCGCTGCGCTAGAGCTGCAACAATTTTTTCACGCGTTAAGGCGCCGCCGCCGCCCTTAATCATCTGACCGAAAGGATTAATCTCGTCTGCACCATCAACATAAATAGGTAAACCCGCAACAGCATTCGCCTCAATAACCTCAAAGCCGTGAGACCTTAACCGCAGACTAGTCGCCTCAGAGCTAGATACCACCCCAGAAAAACGAGAACTGTGCTCAGCCAAGGCGTCAATTAAAAAATTGACCGTAGAACCAGTCCCCATACCGATTAAATCGGAGGTCCGAGTAGTTTGTAAAATCTCTTCTACGGCTGACTTGGCAACTAAGGCTTTGAGTTCATCTTGGGTCATTGTATGCTTTCACATGCTGGATACCCTATTCTAACTCCCCACATCTGAATCCCCAAAACCAAGCTAAAATAAAATGATGAACCTCTTAGATCAATTAAAACAAGTAACGACTGTCGTGGCTGATACCGGTGATTTTGAGCGGATGCGTCAATACACGCCACAAGATGCCACAACCAATCCAACCCTGATTCTTAAAGCTTCTAAATTACCTAATTATGCACATCTCATCGAAAAAACGAAAATTGCTTATCGTGAGCAATCACTAGATGAAGTAATGGACCAATTACTGGTCGCCTTTGGTATCGAAATATTGCAAATTGTGCCAGGAAGAGTCTCTACCGAAATAGACGCTAGATTGTCGTTTGATACCGCAGCATCCGTTGCTCGTGCTCAAAAAATAATTGCAATCTATGCAGAACACCATATTCCAAAGAGTCGTATTTTAATCAAGATTGCAGCTACTTGGGAGGGTATTCAGGCAGCAAAGATATTAGAGCAAGAGGGCATACACTGTAATTTAACGCTCGTATTTAACCTCATGCAAGCCGTTGCCTGCGCACAAGCAAAAGTACAATTAATCTCTCCATTTATCGGACGAATCACTGACTGGTATAAACGAAATTCTGGTAATGCTTGGGATGAGTTAGCGATGAGTGGCGTCAATGACCCTGGCGTAAAATCCGTTCGACATATTTATAATTATTTTAAAAACTTCCAAATTGATACTGAAATTATGGGCGCAAGTTTTCGAAATATCAACCAAATAAAATCCCTAGCCGGTTGCGATCTCCTCACTATTAGCCCTGAATTACTTGAGGAACTAAAAAATACGAGTGACAATTTACACGTTGAACTGTCCCCAGCTAAGGCCGTCAAAGAGACTATCCAAGCAATTACCTGTGATGCCGAGAGTTTTAATTTGGCTATGCAATCGGATCCCATGGCGCGCGAAAAATTAGCCGAAGGTATTAACCAGTTTAGTAAAGATATTGATCAACTGCTTGAATTGCTAAAAACCACATAAAAAATTATTCTGCTGCAATCACATTCTTTGAATGACTATTTCTGTTGAACCGGTAACATACCCAAAGCAATACGCTGTCGTGCAACTTCATACAAACAAACACCACTCGCCACCGAAACATTCAGACTCTCAACTCCACCGTGCATCGGTATGCTAACTAATTCATCACATGTCTCTTTGGTTAAACGCCTCATCCCTTCACCCTCGGCACCCATCACTATGGCAATGGGAACAGTTAAATCGATGTCGTAAATTGTTTTTTGGGCATCCTCGGTAGTTCCAACGACCCAAACGCCCGCATCTTGTAACTCCCGTATCGCACGTGCCAAGTTAGTTACAGCTACAAAAGGCATCGTCTCAGCTGCTCCACTGGCAACCTTACTCACCGTAGTATTTAACTGTGCAGACCGATCCTTAGGAACAATAATTGCGTGCGCGCCAGCACCGTCAGCCACTCGAAGACACGCTCCTAAATTATGCGGGTCTGTCACGCCATCTAAAATCAAGAGTAAGGGCGGAATTTTCCCTAAACTATCTAAGAGTTCTGGAATTGTCCTGGCTATGGCAGCAGGTTCAGCAAAGGCTAGAACACCTTGGTGACGATCGTGCCCAGCAAGCTGGCGCAAGCGCGCTGAATCGGCTTGATGCAAACGACGACCTAAAACAGACTGCGCAGATTCAATAAAATCCTTCATTCGACGATCGCGCCTCGAAAAATCATAATACACTGTCGTTAAACTATCAGGCGCCTGACGAATCCGAGCAATGACTGCATGAAATCCAACGAGTATTTGCTGCCCCATTAACGCCGACTCCGCGATTTCTTACTACCAACAAGCGCTACCGGCTTATCACTCACACCCTTGGCGTTACTCTTTCTTTTAGGCTTATTACCCGCTTTTGCAGCTACGGTTTTTTTTGAACTCGATGAGCGACCAAGCTGTGGTGCTTTTTCGGGTGGCCTTGTATGCTTAGAAGCAGCTTTTTTATTAGGCTTACCTAAATCATCCATCGTTTCAGGTGAAGTAAACCGACCTCGATCTTGACTATTTTTTACCAAACTAAATTCGATCTTACGCGCATCTAAATCAACCCGACTGACTAAGACATGTACCCGATCACCTAAGCGATATCGGATACCTGTTCGCTCACCTCGTAACTCTTGCCGAGTTTCGTCATACTGATAATAATCTCCTCCTAATTCAGATATATGAATCAGACCCTCAACATATAAAGTTTCCAACTGAATAAACAGCCCAAAAGTGGTCGCACCAGTAATCGTCCCTGCAAACTCTTGCCCTAGACGATCACGCATGAAATAACATTTGAGCCAAGTCTCCACATCGCGCGAGGCTTCATCAGCCCTTCGCTCATTTGCCGAACTATGTACCCCAAGCTGTGCCCAAGTTGCAGTTACCATACCGTCACTAACCGATTTCTTTGCACTACTTTTTGGGGTAAGCCTATTACTATCAGTTTGCTCACCAGCAATCTGCTTTTTTACTAACGCCGCATTTACCCTTCCAGGTCCATTTTTTGGCATGGCTAAATTCAGTGGCACATCTTTCGGAATCGCTGGCTTATAAACACTTTTTGATAAAAGGGCCTTAATTGTCCTGTGCACTAATAAGTCTGGGTAACGCCGAATTGGGCTAGTAAAGTGCGCATAAGCTGGATAAGATAAACCAAAATGACCCAAATTCTCGGGCTGATAGACCGCTTGCTGCATCGAACGTAGAATCACCGTTTGTAACATCGCCGCGTCTGGTCTGGCCTTAATGCTTTGTATCAGGCGCGCATAATCGATCGGGTGTGGTTTAGTCCCACCTTCCAAACTGAGGCCAACTGAGCGTAAAACCTCTCTTAAGGCATTGACCTTCTCGATGGTTGGCTCACCATGTACCCTAAATAAACTAGTATGATTTTTCAGGCCAATCAAGTTCGCAGCGCAAACATTGGCAACTAACATGCATTCTTCAATTAGACGGTGTGCATCGTTTCGGATTCGAGGCTCAATACGCTCAATTTTACCGAACTCATTACTAATAATCTGGGTCTCCGTAGTATCAAAATCGATCGCTCCACGCTTCTCCCGAGAATTCTTTAAAATCCCAAAGAGTTTGTATAAATTAGTTAAGAGTCCTCGCTGCTTGGCATATTTAGCTGCTTCAGGCCCATTTGAATTACTCAATATTTCCCATACAATATTGTAGGTAAAACGCTGTGCAGAGTGCATGACAGCTGGATAAAATTGATATGCTTGGACTATCCCCTTGCTATCAATCACCGCGTCACAAACCATACACAACCGATCAACATTGGGCTTTAATGAACACAAGCCATTAGAAATTTTCTCGGGTAACATCGGAATGACCCGTCTTGGAAAATATACCGAGGTTCCTCGCCGCATCGCATCTGAGTCTAAAGGGTGGCCAGGTCGAACATAATGCGCAACGTCCGCTATCGCAACTAATAAGCGCCAGGCTTTATGACCATCAAAGGTTGTAGGCTCACAATAGACAGCGTCATCAAAGTCTCTGGCATCCTCACCGTCAATGGTTACTAGTGGAATGTCCCGCAAATCTACACGTCCTTCTAAGTCCTCTTCACACACTTCATCGGCAAGAGCTGCAGCCTCTTTGATAGTGGCAGGTGAAAACTCGTGGGGCACACCATATTTTCGGACCGCAATCTCGATCTCCATGCCAGGATCATCAATTTCTCCCAAAATCTCAACGACCCGCCCAACGGCTTGACGATAACTATCTGGATAATCAACAATCTCAACACTAACAACCTGACCTAACTTGGCATTTAAATGTGCTTTTGGAGGTATCAGAATATCGTGCGAGATTCGCTTATCCTCTGGGGCGACAATTAATACCCCATTTTCATTGAGTAATCTACCAATAACCTGTCGATTGGCCCGCTCAATGACTTCAGTAATTTGTCCCTCGGGTCGTCCGCGGCGATCAGTGCCTAAAACTTTGACTAAGACTCGATCACCATGCATCACACGCGTCATCTCGCGCTCAGATAAGAAAATATCTAATTGACCATCGTCAGGAATTACAAAACCAAAACCATCTCGATGACCCTGCACAGTTCCAAGGCGATCTTCTTTTTTTTCTTTTAGGGGATTACTAGGTTTTATCATGTATGCAGTAGTAGATTAATTGATGAATAATTCATTGATATGCTAATTTAACTCATTTAATACGAAATTCATGAATCCACGTGTCGTACTTGATACAAATATCCTCTTGGATTTGCTCTACTTTAAAGATCAACGAGTAACAGATCTTCAATATGCCTTGCAAAATAAAACTCTCGATTTTTGGGTAAGTCCGCCCATACTCGCTGAATATCACTCAGTCCTTTTGCGTCCTCAATTTCAATTAAGCCCAGAACATGTCCATGAAATAATTCATCAAATACAGCAGGCCTTTTATTTGCAAGAAAGTTATATTCCAACCTCCACTATACGTTGCTCAGATCCAGATGATCAAATGTTTATTGATTTAGCCATCATCAAGGCTCCTTGTCGACTAGTCAGTAAGGATAAACAAGTTTTATTACTTAACAAGAAATTACTGACCCAGGCAGTTTCGGTAGATAATGGCAGCCAAAAGTAACCTCAAATCACTATTTAAAAGCCTCATTCGATGAATACGTCGCCATGCATAACCACAATTAGGTTTATATACTTACTATAAATACTCGTTATAGATACTCGTTATTCAGACTAACGATTCTTAAACGTAGGCTTACGCTTTTCTACAAATGCGGCCATACCCTCTTTCTGATCCTCTGTAGCAAAACTGGAGTGAAAAAGGCGCCGCTCAAATCGAATACCCTCTTCTAATGAAACTTCAAACGATCGGTTTACCGACTCTTTGGCCATCATTAAAATCGGACTTGATAATTCAGTCATCTTCTGAGCAACCCGTAAGGCCTCAGGCAATAATTCAGCAATCGGGAATACTCTACTCACTAAACCACACCGCTCTGCTTCTGCAGCCAACATCATGCGACCAGTTAAGACCATCTCCATCGCCTTTGACTTCCCAACAAATCTCGCTAAACGTTGCGTCCCACCTGCCCCGGGAATAGTCCCAATAGTAATTTCGGGTTGTCCAAATTTGGCATTTTCAGCGGCTAAAATAAAATCACACATCATTGCTAACTCACACCCCCCACCTAAGGCAAAACCAGCAACAGCAGCAATCACCGGCTTTCTAAAAGTGGAGATGCGCTCCCATGTACTTGTTACAAAATCTGCTTGATAGACATCCATGTAACTCCAGTCTTTCATCGCCTTGATATCCGCACCCGCTGCAA
Organism: uncultured beta proteobacterium; assembly: GCA_903871735.1. Classification (GTDB taxonomy): domain Bacteria; phylum Pseudomonadota; class Gammaproteobacteria; order Burkholderiales; family Burkholderiaceae; genus Polynucleobacter. Next base: position 7,063 of record CAIQHU010000109.1, read on the forward strand.
AAGCCTTTTCGTTACCAGTAAGCACTACAGCACCCACTTCAGGATCCGTCTCAAAATCCTCTATTCGCTTTGCTAGTTGCAACATCAACTCTGGTGATAAGGCATTCATAGCCTCAGGACGATTGATTTGGAGAAGCCTTACACGTCCATGTTTCTCCATCAAGATTAAATTTTCTTGCATAAACGCTCCTGGATTGATTTTTACTGCTTTACGAGTAACTTTTAACATATTACGAGTTAACTTACAAAATCATCCTCGAAGCCTAAGATCAGTTTTAGTGAATTCTTACTAAGGTCTTAATCTCATATTTATTCGGATAATTAACCGAATAAATCCCATAGCCGGATGTTTACTTCGAACTCGGGGTGACAACATCAACCACTGTGCCAACAGTACCGGTAACAATATCAACACCCGTACCAATCACCGAGCCGACCGCCCCAACAACCATTCCAGCAGCGCAAGCTGATAAAAGCCAAGCACAAACAAAATACAATAATGACTTTAAAAAAAATTTCATTTGCCACACTTCACTGGGTTAATCAAATGGATGCTGTAATAAGATCGTCTCTTCTCGATCGGGTCCAGTAGAAATCATCGCAATCGGTGTTTGAGCTAATTCCTCGACTCTTTTTAAATATTGTTGGGCGTGAATCGGTAACTTATTCCAATCCGTAATCCCCACTGTGCTTTGCGTCCATCCCGGAAAATACTCATATATTGGCTCACACCGACTCACCGCATCAGCGCCTCTAGGAAGAACGTCTAATACTTGCCCGTCTAATCGATACGACACACATAAGCCAATTTGCTCTAAGCCATCTAATACATCTAATTTAGTAATACACAAGCCACTTACGCCATTAATCTGAATCGATCGCTTCAGCGCAGCAGCATCTAGCCAGCCCGTTCTTCTAGGCCTGCCTGTCACTGAACCAAACTCTTTACCAACCTCAGCCAAACGAATCCCAACCGCATCTTGTTTTTCAGGATTATCAAAGTCATACAATTCACTCGGAAATGGTCCAGCTCCAACCCGCGTACAGTAAGCTTTGGTAATCCCTAAAATATATCGCAAGCTACCCGGTCCAACGCCAGAGCCTGCAGCGGCATTACCCGCCACACAATTACTAGAAGTAACATAGGGGTATGTCCCATGATCAATATCTAAGAGGGTACCCTGAGCGCCTTCAAATAATAAATTCTTGCCAGCACTTTGCGCAGCATATAAAGCACTAGAAACATCCACAACCATGGGCTTTAAACGCTCAGCAAATGACATGGCCTGCTCAAATACCTGCTGAAAATCAACTGCGGTGACTTTGTAATACTGCGTTAAACAAAAGTTATGAAACTCCAAGTTTTCTTTTAACTTTTCAGCAAACAAATCTGGAAAGAATAAATCTTGGACACGTAAGGCTCTTCTCGCAACTTTATCTTCATAAGCGGGTCCAATACCTCGCCCTGTCGTGCCAATCTTGGCCAAGCCCCGCTTTGCCTCCCGAGCTTGATCAATTGCCACATGGTAAGGCAGTATCAATGTGGCAGCCTCTGAAACCTTTAAGCGCGAACACACATCTAAACCAGCTTGCTCTAATTCACCAATCTCTTTAAATAAGGCCTCTGGAGATAAAACAACACCATTACCAATATAGCAAACAACCCGAGGATGCATGATTCCCGAAGGAATTAAACGCAAGATCGTTTTTTTTCCGCCAATAATTAAAGTATGGCCAGCATTGTGACCGCCTTGAAATCGAACAACACCCTGGGCATGGTCAGTTAACCAATCAACAACTTTACCCTTGCCCTCATCACCCCACTGCGTTCCAATTACGACAACATTACGACCTAAATTAAGCTGCTTCATATCAATACCTATAATCTCACGTTCATGATGTCAAATGGACCTGCCAGATACCAGCCTGTTTATCTAATTGCCCAATTACGCCAGTTCGCTGTTTTTTTTCACTCTCCCCGGGTAGTAACTGAATCACTATTTGCCCAGACTGACGTAACTCACTCATCTTTTGAAGTAATTCTGGATCATTACTACAAGGGGCTAATATAACATTAGTAATTACCGGTCTTTGTGAGAGATTCGCCAAAGGTAATATATCTAAAGAAAAACCTGTGGCAGGTCTTGATCTTCCAAAAGCACTACCCACTTCATCGTATCTACCACCTCTGGCAATAGCAACCGGGCAGCCAGCGATATAGGCAGCACTCATGACCCCGGTATGATATTGGTAACCAGCCAAGTCAGCTAAGTCAATATTAAATTGCGTTTGATTAGAATATTGTCGCAGGGCAAGATAAAGTGTTTCTAAGTCCCCCAAGACTTGCTGGGTAACCTGAGTGTTTGGCAATACTTGACGAGCACGATCCAAAACAAACGGAGCATCACCAGATAAATCCAATAATGACAATATTAACTCCTGCTTGGCACCCTGCCAATTTGCAGTTAATTGCTCTAGACTACTTCGATCTTTAGCCTGTAATGCCGCATACAACTCTGAAGACTGACTTGCACTCAAAGGAATCTCTGCAATCACATCTCTAAGTAAGGCCGCATGACTCATATCCAGCGTCACAGAGCCAACCTGCGCTAAATAGAGGGTATCCAACATGAGCCGACCTATTTCAATATCGGCTTCTATGCCAACAAAACCATAAATCTCTGCGCCTAATTGCAACTGTTCACGGGAAAAAATTCCGGGGACTACCCGGGTCTGAAGAGTCGTACCGGCATAACATAAACGAGAAATATCCTGACGATTCAAAATATGCGCATCAATCCTCGCCACTTGAGTTGTCATGTCAGAACGAATACCTAATGTCCTACCAGATAATTGATCTACTAATTTAAAAATCTGCAACGACATGTCACTTCCGGCTGCCGTCAATAAAGACTCAACATACTCCAGCATCGGTGGAATGACTAATTGATACCCAAAGGATTGAAATAAATCTAAAATAACTCTTCTTAATTCTTCCACCTGTAATGCCTGCGCAGGCAAAACATCAGCTAGGTTTTCAGGAAGTAACCATCGATTTGTCATGAATCCAAGCGCTTGTTCTAGTTATTTATTCTTTTTTAAATACTTCAAAAAGTCACTACTAGGATCTATTACCATGATATCTTTCTTATCCTTGAATGAGGCTTTATAAGCCTCTAGGCTACGATAGAACTGAGCAAACTGAACATCACGACTAAAGGCCTCATTGTAAATAGCGTTTGCCTTAGCATCACCCTCACCCTTGATGATCTGTGATTCTCGATATGCCCCAGCTAAAATTACATCTCTTTGTCGCTCAGCATCCGCACGAATTTTCTCAGACTCTGCAGCTCCTGTAGAACGTAATTCATTCGCTACCCGTTTTCTTTCAGCTTCCATTCGTCGATAAACAGAATCACTAATCTCAGCTAATAAATCAACCCGCTTTAATCGGACATCAACAATCTCAATACCAATATCCGAGGTATCATCAGCGACTTTCTTTTTAATACCCTGCATCACCTGCTCGCGCTGCTCAGAGATTAACTCCCGCACAGTCCGCTTCGTGAACTCCTCATTCAGTGCTGACTTAACTAACTGCGTCAAGCGATCCTGGGCAAGCCTTTCATCGCCTTTAAAGCTAATAAAGAATTTTCTTGGATCGACGATTCGCCATTTAACAAAGGAGTCAACTAACAGATTCTTCTTCTCAGACGTAATGAAACGCTCAGCCTCAGGATTGTCGATCGTCATAATCCGACGGTCAAAAAATTGCACATTCTGAATTGGTGAAGGTAATTTAAAGTTTAATCCTGGTTCTTCAATCACCCGTTTAATCTCGCCAAATGAGAATACCACGGCAAATTTTCGCTGGTCAACTATAAAAAGAGTCGAGGTCGCTAAATAAAAAAGTACTAAAAGACCGGCAAGGATAGGTACTAAGCGTTGGTTCATATGTTCTCTTAACGAATGTCTCTCTCACGACTTCTGAGAGTCTCTCTCTTGTCCGAAGGTTGTGGATTCGGATTAGACGATGGATTTAACGGCACAGTTACTGACCCACTGGGAGGCTGAACTGCTGAGTTTGCCAACGGTGCTGTATAGTTGGCGCCCGATCCAGTACTCGCATCTTGCGGCCCAGTAGTTTGCTGAATTAATTTATCTAACGGTAAATACAGTAACTGATTACCAGCCTTTGAGTCCACCATGACCTTGGTAACGTTACTATAAATTTGCTGCATCACATCGATATACATCCGGTCTCGAGTTACTTGCTGGGCTTTAGAGTATTCGACGTAGACTTGCTTGAAGCGCGACGCGTCGCCTTCTGCAGTCGCAATAACCTTGGAACGATACCCTTGCGCCTCTTCTAATAATCGCGCAGCAGCACCTTTTGCCCTCGGAATAATATCGTTGGCATAGGCCTGACCCTCATTTTTTTGGCGCTCTTGGTCTTGACCAGCCTTCACCGCATCATCAAAAGAAGCCTGAACTTGTTCTGGTGGTTGAACGTTTTGAACGTTCACACTCGTAATAAATACTCCGGACTTATAACTATCCAAGATTCCTTGAATCGCGGCAGCCAACTCAATGCCAATCCTCTCACGGCCAACGTACAAGACGTCATCCATCTTACTTTTTCCAACAATTTCACGAATAGAGGTCTCAGCAGCTTGTACCACCGCCCCATCCGGATCACGATTTTTAAAAATATAATCCGTTGGCTCTTTTAATCGATACTGTACTGAAAATTTCACATCAATAATATTTTCATCTTCGGTCAACATAGATGAATCTTTTAGGTTCGTTGCCTGAATCACGAAAGATCTTCCAATCTCAACCGAACGAAGGTTCGAGACATTCACAATCTCATGCGCCTGAATCGGGGATGGTAGTCGCCAATTAATACCAGGGCGAGTTGTATATTTATATTTTCCAAATTGTAAAACAACTCCAGCTTGACCCTCTTGAACAATAAAAATTCCGCTCAAGGTCCAAACTACCACCACCACTAAAAGTATTAAACCTAAACCAATCTTTGGTAATTGGAATAAATCTTTATTACCGCTAGACCCGCCAGAGTTTCCAGAACCACCCGAATTATTCATATTCTTTTTCATCCAGTCTTGGGCCATCTCTCCAAAGTTTTTTCCTGGTTTGGAAGTTTGCCCACCAGATGGAAATCTTGGAGGATCTCTTGGCGGTGGCTCATTAGAGCCAGTCTGGTTAGAATCTGAATTGGTTGGGCGATCGCCATTTTGACTTGGAGTCTTTCCTTTGCCACCAAACATGCTTCCTAATCGACGATTGAAGTCATTCCAAAGCACATCTAAGTCGGGTGGTCCATCTTTCGGATTCGAGGAATTCGTTGGTTTAGATGAACCTGTTGCGGAGTTAGTATCGGCTTCTCCAGTCGGCTTCACACCGTCTTTGGATGGATCATTTTCCTGCGCTAAAACAGGATAGCTAACCCAAGCGTGGACTTGCCATAAAAAAAGATTAATCAATCGCTTAAACCACAAACGAGGAGGCGCTAAAAGCTTTTGTGTCACTGAAACTATCAATTTAAATATCTCTCGGTAAATAACCCAAACGTGCGTCGTTAAAACTCAATAAGTAGTCAGCGCTCACCGGGCGATCAGCCAACACATCAAACTGCTCACCCACCTCGGCTTGCGTAACTTCGAAATTCTCTAATCGTCTAATTTTATCAGTCTCTTGAGCAATCGTGGCAAGAACACCTCTTAATAATTCAAGTCCCTCGCCCGAACGCGCAGACAAATAGACTTTCGAAATCTTACCATCCTTCTCATAACGGAGTTCAGGGCCACGACCAACGTATTCTGGTAATTGGTCTATTTTATTCATAACTAGGATAACAGGTATGTTTTGAGCGCCAATTTCTGCTAAAACCTTATTAACTTCGTCGATTTGTTCTTCACGAACTAGGCTAGCGGCGTCCACAACATGTAATAACAAATCAGCATGTACCGTCTCATCTAGGGTTGCTCGAAATGCTTCTACCAGTTGATGGGGTAATTCACGAATAAAACCAACCGTGTCAGAAATCACGGCATTTCCGAATTCCGGCAAATAAACCCGTCTAGTGGTGGTATCCAACGTTGCAAATAACTGATCAGCTGCGTAGGTCCCAGCTTTGGTCAGAGCATTAAACAAAGTAGACTTCCCAGCGTTGGTGTAACCAACGATCGAGATTGAAAATACTGCCTGTTTGGCTCGATGACGACGTTGCGTAGCTTGTTGTTTTTGTAATTTACCCAGATCAGAGCCCAATCGCTTGGCGCGATTTTCTAACATTCGCCGGTCTAATTCCATTTGTGTCTCACCCGGGCCACCACGTAGTCCAATACCACCTTTTTGACGCTCTAAATGACTCCAAGCCCGGACCAACCGGGATAGTCGATAGCGAACGTTCGCAAGTTCTACTTGTACTTGACCAATATGACTTTTAGCACGTTGCGCAAAAATATCTAAAATCAAACTAGTTCGGTCAATCACGTGTCGCTCAAAAGATCGCTCTAAATTTCTCTGCTGCGCCGGACTTAAGGCATTGTTGAAAATAGCAATCTGCGCTTCCTCTTGCAACATGATCGCTCGGATTTCCTCAACCTTGCCACTACCAATAAATAATTTAGGATCTGGTTTGAGACGCTTTGTGAGAATTTGTCTAACTGGAAATGAGCCAGCAGCCTGCGTAAGCAAACGGAGCTCTGACATGCTCTCAAGGAAGTTTGGTTGACCAAAATCGATGCCGATTAAAACGGCTCGAATGGGGTCAACCTTGGAATTGGTACTAACTTGTCGGATCCTCGTCAGTTCGGAAAGTTACCGCCTTAGCAGGCACAATCGTTGAAATCGCATGCTTGTATACCATCTGCGTCACTGTATTGCGTAATAAGACGACGTACTGATCAAATGAGTCAATATTGCCTTGCAGTTTGATACCATTAACTAGATAGATCGATACTGGAATATGCTCTTTGCGGAGTGCGTTGAGAAACGGATCTTGCAAAAGCTGTCCTTTGTTGCTGTTCATATTACCCTTTTTTGTTTTTTTGTGGAACTACAACTTCCTAAATTGAATTTTTACAAGCCGGATCTTTACAACCTTGACACTTACATCACTGCATTACTACTACACAAATCATCACCCAAATTTCACTAGTTCAATTCCAAATACAACGTGGAATTACTATATATATTGATTACTGATGACTCGTTGCTATTCACTCATCACTTCTGACTCATTACTGCCTGACTCATTACTGCCTGACTCATTACTGCTTAAGCCTATCACGACTAGATTTCTTAATATACTTAATTTATCTATGTAAAACAATAACCTAAATAGGGAAAATTTAAAATCATCAATCAATCTTAGTCGCTATCAAGAAAAACGCATTCTTCGGAAAATTATGGGATCTTTTTACCAAGTTTGTAGCTTTTTTTACTCTTTCTCAACTATTATTCAACTCTTTCTTGATTCGTTCTTCATTATTTCTAATTACTTGATCCTTGGAACCTGCCCTCACCCCATAATATATATCAATTCCTAACTTTTTAGTGCGACTTACCTGATTCTAGGAAGGGGTTTTTCGTAGATCGGAACTCAATTCTTAATGGCGTTCCTCTTAAATGAAAGGCCTCTCGAAACCTGCCTTCTAAATAACGCCGATAACTCGCCGTCACACCATCTAAACCATTACCATGAATAATCACAATCGGAGGATTTGAGCCCCCCTGATGCGCATAACGAAGTTTTGGCCGAAATCGCCCAACCCGCTTGGGTTGCTGAAACTCCACTGAATCCTCTAGTATGCGTGAGAGCTTGGGCGTAGGCATCTTGGTCATGGCAGCAGCATATGCCAAATCAACGTCCTTAAATAATTCCGTTAAGCCAAAACCTTTGATCGCTGAAATCGTATGTACATTAGCAAAGTCTAAAAATCGTAATTTTCTGGCAATATCATTTCGTGAGGTCTCTTTTTGATAGGCATCTAAACCGTCCCACTTGTTAACCGCTACAACTAAAGCCCTGCCAGCCTCAACAATAAATCCAGCAATGTGCGCGTCTTGCTCAGAAATATCTTGCTGGGCATCTAACATCAAAATAACAACGTGACAATCTGCAATCGCTTGCAAAGTCTTGACCACCGAAAATTTTTCGATGGCTTCAAAAATCTTGCCACGCTTTCGAAGTCCTGCTGTATCTATGAGGGTATAAGGCTTGTTGCCTCGACTAAACGGAATCGCAATCGCATCTCTAGTCGTCCCCGGCAAGTCAAAGGCAATCACTCTTTCCTCACCAAGTAGGGTATTGATCAACGTTGATTTACCCACATTGGGCCTCCCAACTACCGCAATTCGGGTCGAACGATCGGGATTATCGACTTCTTCATCGGGTTCTGGAATGCCCAAGGCATCTAAAGCTTCATCTAACATCGCACGGACACCGTCCCCGTGCGCCGATGAAATCGCATTTGGCTCGCCTAAGCCTAACTCATAAAAATCTGCTCCAACGACTGAACTAGTCATCCCCTCCGACTTATTCACTGCCAAAATAACCGGTCGACCAGTCTTTCTTAAAAAGTCAGCAATTACCCGGTCTTGAGGAGCTAAGCCAAGCCTACCATCTACTAAAAAAATTACAATATCAGCTTCCACAACAGCTTGCTTTGTCTGTTTGGCCATCTCCGCTAAAATTCCTGTCTTGGCTACCGGCTCAAAACCACCCGTGTCGATGCATATAAATTCTCGATCTCCAAGACGACCATTGCCGTAATGCCGATCTCTGGTTAAACCAGAAAAATCAGCCACTAAGGCATCACGTGACCGAGTTAAGCGATTAAATAATGTCGACTTGCCAACATTGGGGCGACCTACAATCGCGATGACTGGCTTCATTGGATCCGATACGCAGCTAAGGTTCCGGCCTTGGACTGAAAAATCATTAAGCCATTAATAGCAATGGGCTGCGCATTAACTGGCGAACTATCGACGCGGACTCGGCCAAGTAAACTGCCATTGTCCTGACTGAATACATGCACATAACCCTGACCATCTCCAGCAATAACGACTTTGCCAGTAGCTAAAGGCTCACCGATATCACGCCACATTAATAACTCGTTACGCCATAATTCGTCACCTTTTTGACTATCAAAGGCAACAATATGTGACTTCTCGTTGACTGCGAACACTTTTTGTCCTATTTGGGAAACACCGTAGTAACTAGAAAAATCTTTAGTCCATAACATCGCGGCTACTTTGATATCACCACAACCAATTTTTCCCTGATAAGAAACTGTACACATCCAATTCGCTAGTAAACTAGGCCTCGATGTGATGTCACTCAAACGCTCAATCTCCGAAACCCCTTTAGGAGGAGCAAGCAAGCTCTCCCAAATCACATTACCATTTGCTAAATTAAAAACTCCAAAACGGCCGCCGGAGACGCCTGTTAAAAGAACCTCATTATTAATTGGCAACATGCTATAACTCGTTCTTAAGTTCAGTGCGGATTGAGAAAGCTGATTAACCCATCGACGCTTACCTGTTGCAGTATCCAGTGCAACCATCCGATTATTGATCGAACGAATCACTATCGTTGATCCAGCAACGAGCGGCTCCGTTAAGACTTCTGTGTCAACTGATGTATTCCATAAAGCCGCACCTGACTGAGCGTTGTAGGCAAATACACGCCCCTTATTATTGGCTACAACTAAAACGCGACCATCGGTGCCAACCCCTGAGTAAATATTCGTACCAATCGATACCCGCCAAACTACTCTTCCAGTCATGGCATCAATACGATAAATCTCCCCATCAACCGAGGCTGTATAAATATCATCGCCATTGAGTATGGGCTGAAAAGTTAATGGCGTTGACTTACCAACACTGACTGACCAAACTCGCTCTATATTCATCGGCGAACTAATGGGTTTTAATTCTGCCGCTAATCTTCGCTTTGACCCACTGCAGCCGCTAATCAATACCACTACAAGAAACATTAAAAGTCCAATGCTTGGCCAAGAAATTGACTTCAAACGCGGAACTGAAAAAGTGCTCAAAATCATTCAAAGCCACCTAAACTATCTATCTTCGCCTTCAATAACCGCTGATTTTCAGCAGGGTTGCGACGTTCTAAATCCTTCATCATCGGATCCACTTCTTTTAAGCCAGCTTGCTTAGCACGTTGTAAGGCCATGACATCCCAGGCTTGTATATAGTGTTTTTTGGCCTCAGGATTTTTATCCTGGACATACAACCAATCACCACGCCGCTCTAACTGTAAGGCTTCAAAACCAACTACGGGCTTTTTATTGAGGAGATCATTAGCTCTTGCAAAGGATTTTTCATCCTTTTGATCAATTAACATTGCTACCATTCGCAAGCGCGCAATCACCTGAAAACTCTCACTCTTAGCCTTGCCCTCTACCCACTCTAATTGCGCAAGCGATTCTTTTGTATTACTGGCTAAATAGGCCAGATTAGCAGTCGCTAAACCAGCCATCGCAGCATACGGTGTAGCAGTAAATTGTTGTTGTAATAACTCCGTCTTTTGAATGGCCTTGGGCAAGTCATTTTGACTCAAATCAACGACCATCTCACTATAGATCTTGGACGCTTCCAAAGATTTTTGGACTTGCTGTCTTTCATACAACCAGTATCCGCCATAGAGGAAAAGTACCACGACTAGTCCGAGCAAAATCCATCGCCCATAATTAATCCAAAAGGCCTTTAAGTCGGCTAACTGTTCTTGTTCTTCAAGGTCTAAGCGCATGTATATCTCTTCATAAAAAATCTAAAGGATCAAATATTTAATCCGAATGATTGACCATCAAATCAATTACATAATCTAATAAGCCATCTAGGGCGACAAGTTGTTGAGTTCCAGATGAGCGTAAATCCTTCACCATCGCCTCTGCAGTTCTTAATTCATCTTCTCCAATAATTACAGCATACATCGCACCACTTAAATCAGCCTTCTTCATTTGAGACTTTAAACTGCTTGCACTGCCATCTGAACTCGCATGCACGATCACATCAATGCCCGCCGACCGCAGTCGCTCAGCATATATGAGACTCGGGATTAAAGTTTGGCCACCAGTGTGCAACCAATATACATCACAACTCGGAACTTCTTTCTCAATTAACCCCTGCTCCTTCATTAACTCCAAGATTCGCTCCATCCCCATGGCCCATCCACAAGCAGGGGCTGATTTACCACCCATCTTCTCAATCAACGGATCGTAACGCCCGCCTCCAGCAACTGTGCTTTGTGAACCTAACTGATCAGTGATCCATTCAAATACGGTCAAATTGTAATAATCTAAACCACGTACTAATCGGGGATTGATTTTAAAGTACACATTATTCGCTTTGAGCAAGCTTTGTAATACCTCAAAATGCTGTAAAGACTCAGGACCTAAAAAAGTTCCTAATTGCGGAGCGTTTTCAACCAAAATTTGCATCTGGGGGTTTTTGGTATCTAAAATGCGAAGTGGATTACTCTGTAAACGTCTTTTAGAATCCTCGTCTAAATGCTCGTGATGTCCTTCAAAGTACTTGACTAAAGCAAGGCGATGTTCAGCCCGCTCAGCGGCATTGCCTAAAGAGTTAATTTCTAGACGTAAGCCTGTAATACCTAAGTCATCCCACAATCGTTGACACATCAAAATAATTTCAGCATCAATATCAGGTCCTGCAAAGCCTAATGCTTCTATACCAAATTGATGAAATTGTCGATAACGCCCTCGTTGAGGACGCTCATGGCGAAACATCGGCCCCGTATAAAATAATCGCTTCGGGCCGTCATACAACATATTTTGCTCAATCACTGCTCGCACAACTGCAGCAGTTCCTTCTGGACGCAGCGTTAACTGCTCACCATTCAAGCGGTCTTCAAATGAATACATTTCTTTTTCAACAATATCAGTCACCTCTCCAATACCACGCTGAAAAACGTCCGTCCGCTCAAGAATTGGGGTCCGAATATTTTGATAGCCATATGTCTTAGCTAAGCTAATGACTGTTTTTTCCAAAAACTCCCAGGCTGGTGCGTCTACGGGTAATAAATCATTCATACCCTTCACACCAGCAATTTTCTGGACTTTCGCTTTGCTAGGGCTTACACCTTGCGAACTTGTTTGGGATTGGTTCATAGTTGGGCCTGACATACCAAAAAATTATGCTTTAGTAGACGAAGCCGCAGAGTAATGCGAATGCACGTAATCTGCAACTATTTGTTCAAACTCTTGCGCTATGTGATCACCCCGTAAAGTTTTTACCTTTTGCCCATCAATGAATACTGGCGCAGCCGGTGACTCGCCAGTGCCGGGTAGGCTGATACCAATATTCGCGTGCTTACTCTCCCCAGGACCATTCACAATGCAGCCCATGACAGCGACATTCATCGATTCAACGCCCGGATAATCCTTCTTCCAAAGAGGCATTTGATGCCGTAAGTACGACTGAATCTGCGAGGCAAGTTGCTGAAAAACTGTGCTAGTTGTCCGACCACAACCAGGGCAGGCAATCACCATTGGGGTGAAGTGCCGCAGGTCCATCGTCTGTAAAATTTCTTGGGCCACAATCACTTCATTTTCTCGAGGTGCGCCAGGCTCCGGAGTTAAAGAGATCCGGATCGTATCACCAATTCCCTCTTGCAACAAAATACTCAGCGCTGCAGTCGAGCCAACAATTCCCTTGCTTCCAATTCCAGCCTCGGTAAGACCTAAATGTAATGGATAATCACAACGAAGAGCTAAGTCACGATAAACAGCAATTAAATCCTGCACGGCACTAACCTTACAAGAGAGGATGATTTGTTCGGCTGGCATACCGATTTCTACGGCTTTTTGGGCCGATTGCAAGGCCGACTGAATCAAAGCTTCTACCATCACTTCCCTGGCCTCTTTAGGGGTTGCTAGTGCAGCGTTTTGATCCATCAAATCAGCCAGTAAATCTGGATCGAGACTTCCCCAGTTAACACCAATACGAATGGGCTTATCAAAGCGTATTGCGGCCTCAATCATTTGCGAAAACTGGATATCTTTTTTAGCGCCGCGCCCTACGTTACCAGGATTAATACGATACTTCGATAAGGCTTGGGCGCAGTCCGGATACTCTTTGAGTAGAGTATGACCGTTGTAGTGAAAATCTCCGACCAAAGGGACGTCAACGCCCATCTTATCTAATTGATCACGAATATGCGGCACAGCCGCTGCGGCTTCAACCGTATTAACAGTAATACGGACCATCTCCGAACCGGCTCGCGCCAATTCCTTCACTTGAATAGCTGTTCCAATGACGTCCACAGTATCCGTATTCGTCATCGACTGAACCCGAATCGGTGCATCACCACCAACCGTGACTATATTACTGCCCCATTTAACAGTCGCTTGCTTACACACCCGACGCTGATAACCCGTTATTTCCAAATTTGACTTATTCATCAGACTTAATTATTTATTTTATCCAACCACCTAACTTCACGCGCCATTTCGCGCTTAGCTAAGTGCGTACGATCCTGAACATCTCCCGCTAACTGACCGCAGGCAGCAGCAATATCATCACCCCGAGTTTTACGAACTGTCGTGACAATCTTGGCATCTTGCATTATTTTGGCGAATTGTTCAATCCGTGCTTTCGATGATTGCTTCAAACCAGAACTAGGGAATGGGTTAAATGGGATTAAGTTCAACTTACATTTAATAGGTCGTAACAAACTAACTAACTCATGAGCTAACTGATCTGTATCGTTCACCCCATCTAGCATGCAATATTCAAAAGTTAAAAAATCTCTAGGTGCATGGGGGAGATAACGCTTGCAGGCAGCGAATAACTCTTTGAGTGGATACTTGCGATTAATTGGCACTAACTCATCACGCAGCCGGTCGTTGGGCGCATGTAAAGAAACAGCTAAAGCAATTGGTAAATCTTGCGCTAACCGATCAATAAAAGGCACTACACCAGAGGTTGATAAGGTCACGCGACGACGCGATAGACCATAAGCGTTATCGTCTAACATTAAACGCATCGCTTGTAATACTGGCTCATAATTCAGTAAGGGCTCACCCATGCCCATCAAAACAACATTGGAGATAACGCGCCCATCTAAGTGGTCTAAGGTGGTTTTATCGTACGAATCAACCCGCTTAATGGCCAATGGATCCGCCCTTAAGTGATGCTCTGCAAACCAGAGTTGACCCACAATTTCAGCAACCGTCAAGTTTCTAGAAAAACCTTGTTTACCCGTTGAACAAAAGCGACAATTGACTGCGCAACCTGCCTGAGATGAAATACACAAAGTACCACGATCTTCCTCAGGTATAAAAACCATCTCAACTGCATTACTATCCCCAACATCTAATAACCATTTACGCGTACCATCACTGGCGGTCTGATCACTCAAAACAGGCAATGCTTGAATTTCTGCGATTTGCTCAAGCTGCAAGCGAAAACTCTTGGCCAGATCACTCATCTGGCTCACGTCGGCAACGCCACGCTGGTGAATCCAATGCATGAGTTGCTTCGCCCGAAAAGGCTTTTGATCTAAACCGGCAACAAAACGCCCTAGCCCATCCCCGTCTAGATTTAATAAATTGGTGCGGGGAGTTGGGTTCACTAGTAATTAACGCGTGTAAATTTGCATACCAGGGAAAAAGAAAGCGATTTCCTGGGCAGCTGTGTCTGCACCATCAGAGCCATGCACGGCATTGGCATCAATACTTTTTGCAAAGTCCGCACGGATGGTACCTTTTTCAGCCTTCGCTGGATCAGTAGCGCCCATTAACTCACGATTTTTAAGAATCGCGTTTTCCCCTTCTAAAACTTGAATCATCACAGGCCCCGAAATCATAAAATGGACGAGATCTTTGAAAAAGGGTCGGCCATTGTGAACTGCATAAAATTGACCAGCTTCGATTTCAGATAAATGCGCCATCTTAGCAGCGAGAACTTTCAAACCAGCGCCTTCGAAACGGCTGTATATTTGACCAATGACGTTTTTAGCCACCGCATCTGGTTTAATAATGGAAAGGGTTCTTTCAATAGCCATGGAACAAACTCCTGATTTGAATGTTAAATAAAAGATTATACAGACTTATCCTAGTTAAAACCCTAATCAATCCCAACGATGGCCAAGCCAACTAATTGATTTTCTTCCAAATACCTTAAATTTTGTGGTGTTATTTAGCGCCCCCTACTTGAAATGTTGAAATTTGCCTATAATTAGTGCATAGTTGTACTATCAACTTTTCTAGGAGAATTAACTGATGAATGAACAAAATACTTTTGGCTATAGTGCTAGTAACACCCTTACTGATGCTATCACGCGTAATCGTGTTCTGCGAAATACATTTGCTCTATTAGCTTTAACGATGGTTCCAACCATTTTGGGTGCATGGGTCGGCGTAACAACCGGTTTCTCATTCTTCCGAACTAGCCCCTTTATTGGCTTTATCGTCTTCATGGCGATTGCCTTTGGCTTTTTCTGGGCAATTGAAAAAAATAAAAATTCGGGTACCGGCGTTATCTTGTTACTCGGTTTCACTGGATTTATGGGTTTAATGCTCACTGGTATCCTGACACACACCCTTCAATTTAAGAATGGTGCGCAGTTAATCATGATGGCCTTTGGTGCAACTAGCCTTATCTTCGCTGGTATGGCAACCTGGGCGGCTACCTCAAAAACAAACTTTGAGGGTCTTGGTAAGTTTCTCTTTATTGGTGTAATACTTTTGATTTTGGCTTCTGTGGCCAATATATTCCTCCAAATACCCGCTCTTGCTTTAACCGTCATGGTCTTGGCTGTCGGAATTTTTTCAGCCTTCATCCTCGTGGATGTTCAACGGATCGTCAATGGCGGCGAAACAAACTACGTCATGGCAACCCTTTCAATTTACCTCAATGTCTACAACATATTTTCTAATTTGTTGGCACTATTTGGGATTGTTGGTGGAGATCGCGATTAAGTAAATATTCGCTACATTCAATGAAGAACACGGGCTTTGCCCGTGTTTTTTTATGTTAAAAATAGTCCTTCTAGGTTTTAATCTTCAATCGAACCGAATAAATAAAGCCATGGATTCGACATGCGAGGTATGGGCAAACATGTTCATGATGCCGACCTGGCTGAGCTGATACCCCGCCTCATTGACCAGAACTCCCGCATCTCTTGCCAAAGTCGCAGGATTACAGGAAATATACACAATGCGTTTTGGTAATTTCTGATCATCTGGGTCGGACTGTGCAATCTGTGCCAAAGCATTCACAATAGCAAAGGCACCGTCTCGCGGCGGATCTATGATCCAATAGGGTGCAGTACCCCAAGATGCAATATCTTTTGGCGATACCTCAAATAGATTTTGCTCAACAAAATAGACCTTTTTTTCCAGTTGATTGACTACAGCATTGTCCCTTGCCCTCAAACATAAGGAACGACTTCCCTCAATCCCTAAAACCTCGCCAACAACTCGACCTAATGGCAGTGAAAAATTTCCAATTCCGCAAAATAAGTCGAGCACCCGAGCGTTTTTTGGCGCATCTAATAACCGAATCGCACGACCTACCAAAACACGATTCATCGCATGATTCACCTGTGTGAAATCGGTAGGAACAAATGGGACTTTAATTAAAAACTCTGGTAATGTATAAAAGAGCTCACCACTCAATGGGTAAAAAGGCTGAACACTCTCCACCCCTTGTGCTTGAGTCCAAATCCATAAGCCATGCAATATTGCAAATTCTTTTAAATAGTTTTCGTCTGCCGCAGATAACGGCAAGAGGTGCCTAAGAACCATCGCCGTTTTAGCTGGAGCCCCAGAAACACTTGGCTCTCCGAGCGCTAATTCTATTTGTGGGACCCGGTCACGTACACTAAGAGACATCACTAAGTTACGCAAAGGGACAAGCAGATCTGACCACATCTGGGGTAAAACTTCACAAGAAGTCATATCCGACACATATCGATTTTGCGGCTCATGAAAGCCAACTAATATCGTCCCCTTTTTTATTGACCGATTAACGACACTCAATCTGGCCCGATATCGATATTCCCATTCAGGTCCATGAATAGGTGGCATCATCGTCTGCGGTTTGACCTTACCAATGTGCTCAAGGTTATCCTCCAAAACGCGTTGTTTAATGGCTATCTGCGCTCTCGAGTCTATATGTTGCATCGTACATCCACCACAATTACCATACCAAGAACAACGGGGCTGACACCGGTAAACCGCAGCGTGCAAAATTTCGCGTACGAGGCCCTTCTGAAATCGACTCTTGTCCTGCGTTATCTCGTAACGCACCTCTTCACCAGGTAAAGCACCCTGGACAAAAACAACCTTACCAGATAAGTCATCTTCGAGATTTGGTAAACGACCAATCCCCTGCGCCTCTATATCTAACGCATCGATGTGAACCTGCCTAAATTGCCCTATTAACGGGCTTCTTGAAAATCGCTTTTTCAATAGCTACCAATTTCTAATTTGCAAATTTCGCTAAATAAGAGTCCCACTGGGATAGTGAATTTTTTTGCGCCTCTTGTCGTAATTCAGACTTAATAAAATCAATCTCTAATTGATATTCCTCAGGAGTAAAAGCCGCTCGAAAGAGTTGATAGCGACAATACATCAAATATGTGTTGACGACATCCGTCTCACAGTACTGCCGGATCTCATTTAATTGTCCCGCTAGATAAGCAGGCCAAACGGCAGAGCCATCCATTCCCATTTTACCTGGGAAGCCACATAATTTTGCTAAAGAATCCAAAGGAGCATTTGCCTTATTTTGAAAAAATGCTAATAAATCCATAAGATCTAAATGCCGTAAATGGTACCGCGAAATATAATTGTTGTACTTAAAATCTCGGGCATCATGATCACCGCTCTCACCCATCTCCCAAAATCGTGAGGCACTGACCTCGTGCACTAATGCACGATAATTCAATACAGGCAAATCAAATCCGCCACCATTCCAAGAAACTAATTGCGGTGTGTAGCGATCAATTAGTTGAAAAAACTCTTGTACTAAATCCTTTTCTGAGCTGTCAACAGTTCCTAAAGTACCTACTTTAAATTGTGGCAAGCCATCTTTTGTTGTCCGCCTGATTACGCAAGATATCGCAACCACGCGCTGTAAATAGAGTGGGAAGAAATCACTCTGGCCATTGGCTAGTCTTGCCGATCGGGCTTTTTCTACCACCTCCTGATCAGTCAAACTATCCGGTTCATCATTTAATCGCCTTAAGCCATGGGCATCCGGAATAGTCTCAATGTCAAAAACTAGAACCGTTTTCATTTACTACTCGAAATAATTAGTTGGATCGATTGGCTTACTATCCCGACGCAATTCAAAATGTAATTTGACTTGCGTCGACTCACTGTTTCCTAATTCTGCAATTTTTTGACCGCGCTTGATTGCATCACCCTCTTTGACTAAGTTCACCTTGTTATTGCCGTATACCGAAATATAGCCATTCTGATGTTGGACAATGACTAAATTGCCATAGGTCCGTAATTTATTGTCCGAATAGATGACTTTACCATCTGCAACCGCAGTTACCGGATCACCCATCTTTCCACCAAAACTAACACCCTTGTTGGTGGTGCCATTAAAATTTTCAAGAATGGGGGCACTTACTGGTCTGGCAATTTTAAAACTTGGCTCAGTAGGATTTTCCCGACGAGACTCTACTTTTGCATCATTCTTCGCTTCGACCTTGGACTCCATTCTAGTCTCAGGCTTAGGATCTGGCTTAATTTCTGGCTTAGGCTCTGTTCTAGACTCTAATTTAGGATCTGTTTTTAAGTCTGCTTTGGCAATAGTTTTACCTGTGTCCGATTTCATCGACTCTTTTTCTTTAGCGACCTCCCTCGTTAAGTCCCTCGTATTCTCACGACTAGTGATTGGCTGAACATTTGTTTTGGCAGAACTAGACTCCTTCGCTCTAGAGCTAGAAGTCACCCCAGAACTAGGTACCGGAGTCACTTTAGCCACAGGCGGTTTTACAACTGGAGGCGAAGTAGGCTTCGTAGGAATCGGCAGGGGAATGTTACTTGATCGGTCACTAATAGGAGCTGGCTTGGTCGGAGCACATGCCCAAACCAATAACCCACTGAACAAAATACAAGCTAGTCGAAAAATATGCGCCCACTGTTGCCAAATCATTACCATCTATCCTTCAATTAATTGCGTAGCAAATCAAACTTCACCCTACATCGTCCCAGATTGTAAAGGTACAAAAAATACCTCATCTAAGGTGGTGCGTTGATACCTCTGTGAACTAAGCCTTTCAATCAATAATAACTGCTGTAAAGAATCACTCTTTGCAACAGGGGCAATCAACTTACCACCAATTGCTAATTGATCAAGTAGGGGATCAGGAATACCTAAACCCGCTGCAGCTAAAATAATTCCATCAAAGGGCGCCTCTTGGGGCAAGCCCCGAATCCCGTCGGCATAAATTAAACGTAAATTAGCAATACGAAATGGCCGCAACTTTGCCCGAGCACTATCATGCAAAGACCGAATCCGTTCAATCGAATAAACGTCTTTGGCTAATAAACTTAAAACTGCCGCTTGATAACCGCAACCAGTACCAATTTCTAAAACTCGCCCCATTTTCTTTTGGGACTGCATCAAGGCCTGAATCATTTTTGCAATTACCGAGGGCTTTGAGATTGTTTGCTCCATACCAATAGGTAAGGAGGAATCTTCATAAGCCTGGGCACTTAATCCCGGATCAATAAAGGCATGACGCGGTACAGTCGCCATCGCTTGTAACAGTTCATGGTGCTCAATGCCCGCAATTGCAAGCTTTTGCGCCATCAACCGTCTAGCTGCATCAAGGACTTTATCTTGCTTCATCAAGACTACCCTTGATTCCATTGTGATTGCATCTGCGTAATCCGCTCAGAGTCTGTTAAATTCAACTGCAATGGGGTAATCGAAACATAACCCGCATTCGTCGCATAAAAATCAGTTCCTTCAGAAGCCTCTTTAGCCTCACCAGCAGGACCAATCCAATAAATTAAATCCCCTCGCGGACTAGTCTGCTCTATAACGGGTTGAGATGGATGACGATTGCCAAGACGGGTAACACGCCAACCCTTTTGATCAGAGTACGCGACGTTGGGTAAATTGACATTGAGTAGGGCCGCATGATGATTGTTGCCAGAATCTAACCGATGGGATATGGCATGTTGCACAATATCTTTGGCAACTTGAGCGGCATCATCAATCTTCGCCCAGCCCCTGTCAATCTGGGAGAAAGCAATCGCAGGAATGCCAAACATGACCCCCTCAATCGCTGCCGCAACAGTGCCTGAATATAAAACATCTTCCCCCATATTCTCACCCTGATTAATTCCAGAAATCACCAAATCAGGCATTTCTTGTAAAAATCCTGTTAAAGCAATATGCACACAATCTGTTGGTGTGCCATTGACAAATAAAAACCCATCCCGCTCACCCCCAGCAACCCGGTGTACCGATAATGGTCGAGATAAGGTTAAAGAATTTGAAGCGCCGCTATGGTTTTGCTCTGGAGCAATTACGGTAATCTTACCAAGAGGCTTGAGCGCTTTTACTAAAGCCAACAAACCAGGTGCCAAATAGCCATCATCATTCGAAACTAATAAATGCATACGTGATTATTGCTCAATCTAAATGTTGAAATGATTCATCAAACGTTGACTAGTGACTACTAATCAAGCTCCCTAAAACTCCTCTACTGATAATTGTTCATCCATGTATAAACTAACTGCCAATTGGTCGACGATCCATCATGGCTCTAGCTAAAGTGCCTGCGTCGACATACTCTAATTCACCACCAACAGGAATACCTCGCGCAATCCGAGAAACTGATATACCCCGAACCTTTAATATCTCACCAAGATAATGCGCCGTAGCCTCCCCTTCGCTGGTGAAGTTGGTCGCTAAAATAACTTCTTGAACAGCTTCGTGCTCAGCAATCTGCTCATCAAAAATACGCGCCATCAACCTTTCAAAATGAAGTTCTTTTGGCCCTTGCCCCTCCATCGGTGACAAACGCCCCATCAAGACAAAATACAAGCCACGAAATGCTAGAGTCTGCTCCACCATCAACTGATCAGATGGGGTTTCTACAATACACAAAATCTTCGAATCCCGACGACTATCTAAACAGGTCTTACAAACTGCATGCTCCGAAAAAGAATTACAACGCGAACAATGCCCAATCACTTCTATCGCACATTGTAAAGATTGTCCAAGTGATAAAGCACCCGCACGATCATGTTGTAATAAATAGTAAGCCATTCTTTGAGCAGACTTCGGCCCAATTCCAGGCAAGATTTTTAAGGCCAAAATCAATCGCTGTAACGCATCTTGTGTATCTTCAATTGGCTGATCATTAAATTTCATGCAAATTAAAAAGGCAACTTAAAGCCAGCAGGCATAGGCATCCCTGCTGTCGCACCCGCCATTCGACTCTGCTCTGCGACTTCAACTTGCTTGTGCGCATCTGCAAAAGCAGTCACTAGCAAATCTTCTAACATTTCACGATCATCCATCGCCGCAGGGTCTATCTTGATCCGTTTGACTTCATGCTTCCCAGAAATAGTTACTTGAACCATCCCATTTGCGGCTTGACCATGCACTTCTAAATTGGCCAACTCTTCTTGGGCTTTCTTCATTTTTTCCTGCATTTGCTGAGCTTGTTTCATCAATCCAGCAATCTGACCTTTCATCATACGATACCCTTCCTGTCATTAAAATAATTGTTCATCAAATCTCATGGATTAGAACTTAAAACTGAGCGTATAGAGCCAGCGACCACCTTCACACCTAACTCTTTCTTAAGTTGTTCTAAAAAAGGATCCACATCCAACTCCCGCTCAATCTGTAATTGCGCAATTTCCTGATCCTTGGCATCTAACTTGGCAACGGTATGCTCTAAGTTCTGCGATTGTGTCTCTAACAAAATATGAACTGCTTTACCAAGCTCAACTTGTAATGCTTCAGAAAGCTTTTGTAAAACCACCGGCGTGGCCATCTGCGGCACACTGCTACTTAATTTAACCTGAATCGCTTGACCACGATCCACCCAGGAAATTAACGCTGTTTGTAAAGCTGCTTGCTCTACCAAACCCTTTAATCGTAGTTTTTTTACTAAAACTTGCCAGTCCTTAGGCTCTACAAGTAGTTCACCCAATTCAGTGGATGATTGCTTCTGGTCTAAGTGAGGTTTTGACAAAAGCTCTTCCGACTTAACTGCTGCTGGCACGTGCTCTGACCCACGAACCACCGACTGATCTGAGGACGGCTTAGATCCAGAATATGGGCGCGCAACAGGCCCCAACGGGGGCTGGCCATCGTCTATCTGAAAAGCCAGCATCCGCAACAAACACATCATAAAACCGACCTCCTCTTCAGGAGCTAAGCCAAGATCAGCCCGACTTGTAATTGCAATTTGATAATAAAGCTGAACCTCTTCTTTTGAGAACTGACCAGCTAAACGCTCAACTGCCTCAGCCTCAGGCCATTCGGGCAAAATCGAACCAGGAATAACTTGGGCCATGGCAATCTTTTGTAAGATGGATGCTAAATCTTGTAAGGCAATTGAAAAAGACATACTCATCAAACCCATCTCTTGCGAAACAGCTAATAATTCTTGACCATTACGGTGGTGGATGGCATCTAAAATCCGAACTAAATACGCGTCATCTAAACTGCCTAGCATCTGCCGAACAGCCTCCTCAGTAATCTGACCACTAGCAAAAGCGATTGCCTGATCAGTTAAGGATAAAGCGTCCCGCATTGAACCTCGGGCAGCTTTGGCAATAATCTTTAGGGCGTTCTGCGCAGCAAAGACGGCCTCCTCTTTTAAGATATTTTGTAAGTGCGAAACAATTAAAGGAGATGGCATTTGCTTTAAATTAAACTGCAAACATCGTGATAAAACTGTCACTGGAATCTTTTGCGGATCCGTCGTCGCTAAAATAAATTTCATGTGCGCCGGCGGCTCTTCCAAAGTCTTGAGCATCGCATTAAATGCAAAATTGGTCAGCATATGAACTTCATCAATCATGAAGACCTTATAGCGACCACTAGTTGGTCCATATACGGCTTTTTCTAATAAAGACAACATATCAGCAATACCCCGATTGCTAGCCGCATCCATCTCAACATAATCTACAAATCTGCCAGCATCAATTTCTTGGCAAGCTACGCATTGTCCACAAGGAGTCGAAGTTGGCGCAGATAGGGGATGATCCGGTAACCCCGTACAGTTGAGGGATTTAGCTAAAATACGCGCAATGGTGGTCTTGCCAACACCCCTTGTGCCAGTAAATAACCAAGCATGGTGCAAGCGGTTTTGATCTAAAGCATGGCTGAGTGCTGTTACAACATGATCTTGGCCTACCAGGGTTTTAAAGTCTTTAGGGCGCCATTTACGAGCCAAGGCTAGGCCACCTGAGGTGGGAATAGGTAAATGATCAAAAAGTGCAGTATCAGACATAAGTTATATTCTAACAATCATCGGGTTACAATAGTAGAAGACGGGCCTCCCCGCATGTTGGCTTGGTAATCTGGTCAGGTCGGGAACGAAGCAGCCAAACCCATCTCCCAGCAGTGCCGGGGGTAAGGCTCGTCTACTTCTGTTTTGATGCAAAATCCTTAACATTCCACCCTCTCGCTCGCCCAATCACTTGCTATCACACCGTATTTAATTACTTACTTCATTACTCGGCATTTAATTCCTAGATATTAAGAAACTATTCCGTTATCTCTTGGACGTCTCCGAACCGATCAACTAAAAAACTCTGAATCGGCTTATCGAGTCTTAACCCACCTAGTAATTGTCGATAATTGATTAATTGCGCACGATACTTGAGAAAACTGGGTTCAGACGGCGAAGGAATACGCAATTTATAGTCAAGAATAATCAATCGGTCGGTTAATTCTGCAATTCGGTCCACACGAAAGCGCTCACCCGATTGATTAAATAAATCCACTTCATCCCAAGCATCTAACAAATCTGGTCCTCGAAAAAATCCCTGTAGATGACGTGAATTAAAGATCGCTTGTGCAGACTCACGTGCAAAAGAGACATAGTCAGGCCCGATTCCTAACCACTGCCCCAAAGAACTCTCGCTGGGTAATACGACAGAGTCATGGTCCTGCTCGCGAACTGTTGGAGCATACCTCTCCAAAATTAAATGGATAGCCACGCCTAACTCCCGGGCGAATTCTTGATCTAACGTAGTCAATTCCCAGACATCTTCAAAATCACTTGGTAACTCTAAATCCCTGTCATCATGACTTTTAGTCATAGCAGCCAAACCGAATGACTCAGGAAGTTTTTCAATATGTGGGTAATTCACTGAATTCGACTCAGTCTGATCATTCAAACTGGAATCGATAATCGGTAAGCCACTAGCCTTGGATAACAGCAAATCGTCCAATGCTCGAGTTGGCATACCACTAGCAATCAAATGCGCATACCAAGACTGATCATTCATGCCAGTTAAGTTTTTAGGGCTAATACTCAAAGCACTTCCCGATGCCACAAAGTATTGTTTCGCACGAGTCATCGCTACATACAACACATTCCATTTTTCTAACTCAGCAATCTTTTTTTCTTCCTCTAAGGCACTCGCAATACTACCCTGAGCAATCGACTGATCATAAGCACAGACTAGGTTCGGTGAAGGACTTGCCGGCGGCCAATCCACCATGACACCAATTGGGTCTTGCTTGCGATTGACGCTGTTGGCATTCATTAAAAAAACAAAGGGCGCCTCCAAGCCCTTGGCTGCATGAATGGACATGATCCGTATCACACCCTGATCTTGCTCATCAAAGATCTCTTCTTCAACACCTTCTAATTCAAGTGCATTGGATTCCCCCTCATCTGGACTTTCTTCATCCTCGCCCTGATTTAGTCGCGCCAATTCATCAATCATCCGACTCAAGGATGGATAACGCCCGCCATGGATATCCAAAGCCAAATGGAGAAAAGCCTCTAAATTAGCTAGTACCTTTGCACGCATCAAAGGTGGGGCGGTGGCTGCATACACCTCCATAACCCGCCCCTGAGCATAGATTCGATCTAATAAATCATGTACGGGTAATCTGCCAGCTAAAGCCAACCAATCCTGTAATAGTTTTGCAGCATTTTCTAAGCTCTTAGACGGCGCATCTTGTAGCTTTTGCCACCAAGTTTTTCCAGTTTGATCCCTAGCTAAGTACTCTAAGTCAACCTCGGTGCATTGAAATATCGGACATCGCAATACATGAGCCAAAGCCAACTGATTACTAGGCATCAATAGAAAATTTAAAAGTGCTTGAATATCAGCCGCCTCTAAAGTCTTTAATAAGCCACCTTTACGAGGGCTCTGACACGGTAACTGCAAATCTAGGAAAGCCCGCTCAATCTGTCGAATATGCGTTTTAGAACGCATCAAAATTAAAAAGTCACTCGGTACCGGACGGCGTAAAAAACTACCCTGCGCATTGCGATCGATCACTTGTTCATGCTTTAACCAATGTTGAATCAAACGCCCAACCTGGTGAGCCTCTTGATAACTTTGTAATCCAGTAGAGGTCTGAGTCAGATCGTACATCGGCGAAGTTAATGCCTGACGATTGGCTAAAATCTCAGGCACGGCATTTTTCATCGTTAAAGGCAAACAAAAAGCTAAGCCCCCATCAACGCCACCTTGCTGATTTTGCCAAACGGTTTGATGCTCAAAAAACGGGTAACTTGGAAGGATCTCGCGGACGTTCAAAAAAGCTTTGTTAATCTGATTCATTACGCCTGGGGGATTTCTGCGTGTCTCATTATGCCGAATGTGAATGGCCGCAAATTCTTTTTCTAAATATTTTTGGACTTCTGCAAACAAACGCGAGTCTGCTCTTCGAAATCGATATATGGACTGCTTGGGATCACCCACTACAAAAATTGAGGGCTTTAAATCCCCGACAGAATAAGCACCTAACCACGATTTTAAGATCTGCCACTGCAAAGGATTCGTATCCTGAAACTCATCAATTAAAATATGCTTATATTTCGCATCCAAACGAGCCTGTAAATATGCCGCTGTCTCGTCTTTTGACATCAAACGATGCGCATGCCACTCCAAATCACTAAAGTCCTGGACCCTTAACTGTTGTTTGGCAAGAATAAAATGTTCAGACATCGACTGCGCAAGTGGAAGCCAAGCTTGATTCAAGCGCAAGGATTGATGCGCCTTTTGCCATTCTGACCATTCCACAATTAGCGCTGTCCACTTTTGAAAAATGGCTGGTATCCATTCAATCAAATCAGGCCGATGGGCATTTTTCAATATTTGCTGTAATTTAGTCGAAGACTTTTGGCAATGAACCTTGGGCGTATTTGACTGTGTAAAAAAAGCCTTTCTTAGTAAATCACACAACTGCTCAGAGTGATCAAAATCATTGGCGATATCTAGAACACTTTTTAAATCTTTAGCTAATTGAATATCATGAGGACCATCACTTTGACCAATCCAACTAGCGGCTAATTCTAAATCCTGCCATTGCAGTACTTGCGTATTTAAAGCCCTAAAAATTGGATTTTCTTGGGTCGCTAAAGATAATCCTCCCGCAATTCTAGCCAGGGGGTCCCTGCCCAACTGTTCTGATCGATCCACAAACTCACTCCAAGCTGCCACCTGATACAAAATACTCGACTTACCCATCAATAAATTATTTACAGCATGCACTGAACGTGTCTTTAATAAGGCCAAATAATGTTCTTGTAAAATAGCAAACTTTCCCTGACCTTGCCCTAGCTGAGCCCACCAATTGGCCATCGTTTCAGCAATCAAGCGTTGCCCATCTTCCCGCATCACACTGCCTACAGATACCCCCGAGCCGATTGGAGCAGCCTGACAAAGACGACTAAACCAGCCATGAAATGTGTCAATTACAACTGGCTGTGGATGCGACAAGACCTGCTCAAATAAACCGCGCGCAGCGCTCACTTTTAATTGCGCCTCGTCATTTGATAAACCCCGCGCTTTTAAATCTTTAATAATTTTTTCATCGTCACTTTGAGCAAATTCTTTTAATACAGACTCAAGTCGCTCACGCATTTCTTGGGCAGCTTTACGCGTAAAAGTAATCGCTAAAATCTCGTTAGGTGCCACCCCATCCAGTAATAAACGAAAAATTCTTGAAATCAATAGCCATGTCTTACCACTACCCGCACAAGCTTCGATCACGCATGATAAGCGTGGATCACAAGCCTTGTCGATCAAATCATTAGCGCTCAAGCCACATCCCTTTTCGGCAAATTCCTCGCACATCACAATAGCGGCACACCTGCTCAGGACCACTTGCAGGCATCGGCGCACCCTGCCATATTGCACCTAAATCCTCTTGCATTTGGTCTATTAAATGCGCTGTCATGTCTGCATTAATTTCTATATCATGAACCCGTTCGAGATTATCTAGGGATTTAAGCGAGCACCACGCCCCAATCGTAATTGGTTGACCATGCACGACACTTGTGCCGTTTGCTCCTTGAGCATAAATCAGTAGTTGGGGATCATCTTCGATAAAACGTTCTTTATCAATAATTTTCTTGATGGCCTGAAATTTATAATCAATCACGCGAGCCGTTCCTAAAGTGGCATGGGTATCAAAACGATCTGCACGACCAGCAATTTCTAATTGCGTACCATCCACTAAATCAAGCTGAAATGTCACTGGCACCTCAGCACTAGCAAATTCCCAACCATTTGCTTCTTGCTCAATCTGCCAATGAATCCAATGGGGGATTTGGTCCAACCACTCCTGACGCATACCCAATAATTTGCCATCATATTCAATTAAAGGTTGCCATTGTTGATTTGAAATTCGCTGCAACTGTTGGTACATCCATTGTGGCCGATCATACTCGGCTTGATCCACCTGCAAATTACTAACGTCTTGGATTTTTAATTGGCGATAGAACCGCGCCAAGATGGCATGCAGTACGTTACCGACCATGCCAAATTCAGAAGAGGACTGCAAGGCAGAGGGCGCCCACAACCCGAGTAGTCGAGTCGCATAAAAACGGTATGGACACTCTCGTAAAGTTTTATAAGAACTTGGGCTAATTCTCTTTGGAAATAGCGTATCCCCTATTTGTAAAGAAGCCTTCGCAGTGGTCTGCCCACCAAGTAAAGTACTACTTTGTGGCAAGGTAATTTTTTTATTAGCCAAATGTCCAAGCTCAAATTGCAGCCTGGTTAGCCATCCTGCGCAGCGGTTTCTTTCTTGCGCCTGTTGCCACTCTTGCCATAAAAAATCGGTATGGGGATGGGCCTGTATCAAAGCCGATAAGTCCCTGGCATACTGTTGATACTGATCCTCCATCGTGGCTAATCCTAAACTCGCCACCATGGCCTTCGAAAAAATCAAGCCATGTTCCGTTAAGTTCGGTAATTGTCGATCATCACAACCAACCATGACTACCGCGTCATAAACCTGTAATCTAGTCGCTGCTAGTGGAATGATTGAGACTTGTATATAGCCTAATGGACTTTGCTCTAAGTAAGAGGACTCTTCCATCCACTGATCAAAAAGACTAAACCAAGAACTACCAGATATTAGCTCTGTTTGCATGCGTTGCATCTCTTGCAAAGCCTGCATCGTGTCCGCACCCGCCGCATCAGAACTCAGATTCTTCGTCATACCAAGGTGTTGTAATTGTTCTTGTAAAAGTAATACCCAGTCTTTACCAGTCTTAAAACCTCCTTGCCAAGCTTGGGCAAGTTCCTGTATGTTTTGAAGTAATTGAATACTTAATTGTGTATTATTTTGGTGACTAAAAAAGCCTGTTGCTAAATCACCAAATGGCTCGTGCTGATTTTCTAGGTGATAAAAAATTTCTAATAATGATTGCCAATTTGGGATAAAACGTCGCTCCAAAATTGTCTTTTCAATAAACCAACATACTTGCTCAAAATCAACGGAATCTTTTTTTAGGTTTTGCCATAACACCGACCAGTCAAGTAAAGGGTTCTTGATAAATCCAAGTAGTTGATGAAGATCAGGCCCCTCTCTAGCCCGCGCAATCTCTAGCCAACTCTGTACCGCTGCTGCAGCACCTGTAGTCGATAACTTCCAGCCCGTCTGATCCTGCACCACAACAGCGCTTCCTAGGCGATTTAATAAAGCCCGCACACGTCGTGCAACTAAACGATCTTGAGCTACCAAAGCAATGCGCCGGCGATCCTGAGCAATATGTTCTTGGATACACGCTAAAGCGCCCCAAGCCATCTTTTCAAAATTGGGTAAGGCAATGATCCGAATATGCTCGGTATTAGCATCTTGGCGGTTTTTCTGTATCTGGAGATGTTTTTCTGGGCGCTCACCAGAACTGGTTAAACATTCTGGCCATAAAGCTGCCCGCTCCCAGTCAAGACCAATCTTTAAAACAGACTGTCTATCTGCATAACGATCCAGAAAATGTTCCTCAGTCAACTGTTGCGAACCACGAACCTCTCCCATCTCTATCCAAACCAATGGTTCTAAATGAGCTACCTGTGTAATCATCTGTGTGCGTAACATCAAACTGCATTGTCGTCTAATCACCGGATCTTGTAATGAACTCAAATTCTTCCAAAAAGCCATAATTAATGCGCTTTCTTCTTGGATAAAATCATTCTGCTGCAGTGGATATGCTGCGGCTAAAGCTTTATCAAATATCTTTTTGGCCTGATCATACTCAAACACGGTCCCTAAAGACGGGTCTATATTTAAATGCGCTTGTGACAAATGGTCACAGGCTTGCACAATCGACTTGGTTAAGGACCAAATGCCCTTTTCTCCAATCACTCCAAAGTTTTTCTGAATCAATGGGTACTTGATTAAAGCTTGTTGAACTTTTTCCCAGCGCTCCAAGGTACTTAATACTGCGGGATAATCCATCAAACTAGGCGTTTGTTCAAGCCATTTTGCTAAACCTAATATCTTTGGTAAAAATACAATCTCTTTAGGTAAATTCTTTGGACGTAATCTTTCCATAGCTCGGCGCAAGGCATTCGCTGGGCCGGAAGTCGATAATACAACTTGTGGGCGTTGCTCGGTTTCTTGTGCGAACTGCCAAATTGCTTTAGCTATCTCATCTAATGCTTGCGCATTGGGTAATATCAAGCGTTCAATTCGCATTGCACATTTTTTTCAAAGAGATCATCAAGCAAGGTAAAATAGGCAAACTAAGAAATTTTTCGGAATCATCGAATCTACATCTTACAAGTTTTACTTATTATTTTCACTAAGGAATCCCTATATGAGCGAAGGTATCAAACATATTACAGATAGTTCTTTTGAAGCAGATGTCGTGCAATCCACAAAACCCGTTCTGCTCGACTTTTGGGCTGAATGGTGCGGCCCTTGTAAGATGATTGGTCCGATCCTGGAAGAAGTTGCTAAAGATTATGGGGATAAAATCCAAATTGCCAAAATGAATGTTGATGAAAATCAAGCAATTCCAGCGAAATTTGGTATTCGGGGTATACCAACTCTGATCCTCTTTAAAAATGGTGAGGTGGCTGCTCAAAAAGTTGGTGCCCTTGCCAAATCCCAACTTACAGCCTTTATTGACTCGAATATCTAAGATTGGCCCCACTGTTGTTTTTTTGGTGGGGGTTTGATGTTTTACTAGTATAAAAGTGACAAAGTGTGGACAATTCGTTTAGACGAAAAAAATAATTCGCTTATCTCCAAGTAACTCTTGGTGTGATCTTTGGTGAAGTTTTTGTAAACTTCTTCAGTAAATTGCCTAGTTAAATATTGAGTGAAACTCCTGAGACAGTTTTGCTAAAGCCCTAATATTTGTGCCCACATTTTCCTTAAACAGTATGACTCCTTACCTTGACAACAAAGACTACAATAACCAATCAGCAGTACCTAGTTAATAAAACTAAACCCGATCAACAGACACTGTGTGAATATTGCCCCCCTTTGTATTGACCCCCTTAAAGTCCAAAAAAGTCACCACATAAACCCTCTAAATAAAACTACTAAGCACTAGTTCACTCAAATTCTATTTTCGAGCTGTTCTTCCCAACATACCATCCTCATTGCCCCCACTTCTCTCTTCTATTTACCTAATTCATTGCCGCTACCCCCCTTAACTAAAAAAGCTTCGTAGAACAAAATTGACTAATCGATCAAATTTCATCAAGCCTTTTCAATCTCCTCAAACCCCGAACCGTCTATCCATAAAACTCTATATCAAAGTCAATCCGCCTAGTCATTCAAAAACCATATTTTGTTACTCCACTTCCATTAATCCGATCAATGACTGATTACTCCATTCATCAAATCTACCCATATCGAAAGATCAACCTGATTATTGAGCACCAAACGCCACAGTCAGTGCTAAGTCCCCTCTCAACTACTCCTACTTAACCTGAATTGAAACCCAACCTATGCAACTCACCGAACTAAAAATTCTCCACGTTTCTCAATTATTAGAAATGGCGGCTTCTCTTGAAATAGAAAATACGCAACGCATGCGTAAGCAAGAACTCATGTTCGCTATTCTAAAAAACCGCGCCAAAAATGGCGAAACTGTTTTTGGCGATGGGGTACTCGAGGTACTACCTGATGGCTTTGGCTTCTTAAGATCCCCAGAGTCATCCTATCTAGCTTCACCTGATGATATTTATATCTCACCCGCTCAAATTCGTCGGTTTAATCTGCATACCGGTGATGGCGTAGAAGGCGAAGTGAGAACACCCAAAGAAGGTGAGCGCTACTTTGCCCTAGTGAAGGTTGATAAGATTAACGGGATTGCGCCAGAGGCTCTTAAAAACCGCATCATGTTTGAGAACCTGACGCCACTCCACCCAGATCGCCCCATGCACCTCGAGAGGGATTTTAAGGCTGAAGAAAACTTGACCGGAAGAATTATTGATATGCTCTCACCGATTGGTTTTGGTCAACGAGGCCTGATCGTGGCCTCACCTAAATCGGGTAAAACTGTCATGATGCAACATATCGCCCATGCGATATCCGCTAATCATCCTGATGCAGTATTAATTGTTCTACTCGTTGATGAGCGCCCAGAAGAAGTCACTGAGATGCAACGTTCCGTGCGGGGTGAAGTTGTGGCCTCTACGTTTGATGAGCCCGCAGTTCGCCATGTACAAGTTGCGGAAATGGTCATAGAAAAAGCCAAGCGCCTCGTAGAAATGAAGCAGGATGTGATTATTTTGCTTGACTCTATTACTCGCCTAGCAAGAGCCTACAACACAGTCGTCCCGTCCTCAGGTAAGGTTTTATCTGGCGGTGTTGATGCGAATGCTCTACAAAGACCCAAACGATTTTTTGGCGCGGCCCGTAATATTGAAGAGGGTGGTTCACTGACGATCATTGCGACCGCCCTAATTGAGACAGGCAGCCGAATGGACGATCTCATCTACGAAGAATTTAAGGGAACTGGCAATTTAGAAGTCCACCTCGAAAGACGCTTGGCTGAAAGACGTGTCTACCCAGCAATTAACCTCAACAAGTCCGGTACCCGTCGAGAAGAACTCCTCATCAAACCAGATATCCTCCAAAAAGTATGGATTCTACGAAAATTACTCGCAGATATGGACGATATTGAAGCCATGAACTTTATTGTCGACAAACTCAAATCAACTAAAAATAATTCGGATTTCTTTGACTTAATGCGCCGTGGTGGCTAAAAATCCCCTAAAGAATTGATTTTTCTGGAATTTGACCTAGCCAAGTACGGTAATTTTATGGCATAATCTCACTCTTGTTAGGAAAGTATTGCTTGCTTTGGAAATGCGCTTTGATCATATTAAGTGTTTCAATGCAGTAACGGCTCCCTTTAATTTTAAAGGAATAATGATGAAACCAAATATTCACCCTGAATACAAAGAAGTTGTTTTTTTAGATGTTTCCAACAACTTTAGTTTTAAAACACGCTCGACAATGAATACCCGCGAAACGATCAAGTGGGAAGATGGCAAAGAATATCCCTTAGCGAAAATTGAAACATCTTCAGAGTCACACCCTTTTTATACGGGTACCCAAAAAATTATGGATACCGC
>CAIQHU010000110.1 GCA_903871735.1 uncultured beta proteobacterium
ATTATGAGTCAACTCAGCTTCAGCACCCTTAATTTGAGCATCTTTTTGACTTGATAAATAAACAGAATCACCATCGCCACTTGATTCACCCGTACTAGATCCATAAATGAAATTCGTAAATCGATTCAAATATAAATTCATTCGCCCCTGAACCAAACCCATTTTTTTCTGAAGATTCAACTCAAAGTTATTTGATTTTTCTTTTTGCAAGTTTGGGTTACCAATAATAAATTGTGCTGTCGCTTCATGCGCGCCATAAGCATATAACTCAGGAGCATTAGGAGCCCTTTCCGAATGGGTATATGACAAACCTAAGTCATAATTTGGCATAAACTCCCACTTACTACCAACAGCATATGATAGTAAATTGAAGTTCTTGGCACTAAGGCTAGGAAGAGCTGTGGCGATATTTCCGTCTGTAGAAAAACGACTCGTGGCATCTGGATTTTGAGCTACAAGGTTATATCGTGCGCCTAAACTATTTCTAAACTGTCCCAACACCCCCTCTTCAACCCAAAAAAGAGAATTAGAAGTGGTTGATGTTTTAGGAACAATTGCCGATTGATTCGTTTCAACTGCTGTAGCACTTAACTTATTTTGCGAGGATTGAATCCCAAACAGCCCTTTAAAACCTTTTAAAGGTAAATGCTCCATGGTCGCTCTGAAATCTAAACCATCGTTCTTCCATAAAGATGCGGCTGTACCACTACTCTCAAACTCAGTGTGCGTATATGCATTTCGTGAAATCCCAAGATTTAACTCAGAAAACCCACTCAAAGGTGAGCGCGTTTGATGTTGCAAGTCATAACGATTTTGCGACATTTCGATTGAACTACCATTTTCACTTGGAACACCATACTGACTATTAAGTCGCTCTACCGAAACTCCTGTGTAACCCGACTTGCCAATGTAAGAGGCCCCCAAACCCAAATTATTTTGATAATGAAAAGTGTAAGGTAATTTTCCTGAGGAAGTACTGTTGTCGCCACTTTTTCTATATCCTGGGATTTTGTAGTCATTTGCATTACGCACGGATGTATCTATATGAAAAGCCAGTGGACCACTAGATGTCTCTAGCATTGCTGAACCGGTTTTACCCTGATTATTAGACTCATAACTAGTATTGAATTCGCCTGTAGCTTGTTCGGGTAGTGCTGTCGGAATACGGTCATTAACTATATTGACTAAACCACCGCTTGATCCTGAGCCATACATTAAAGCAGCAGCACCCCGAAGAATCTGGATCTGAGAAGCATTTTGTAATGAACTGGCAACGCCGTGATCGTTGGATAAACTAGATAAGTCATTGACTGACAACCCGTTTTGTAGGATCTGAACTCGTTGATCACTTAATCCGCGAATAACTGGTCTTGAGGATCCAGTGCTAAACCCAGAACTAGAAACACCCAACTCGTTTGCTAAAGTCTCACCCAAACTACTTTTAGTCTTCACTTGTAATTCATCACTACTTAAAATATGACTAGGGCTTAATATGCTTTTACCGATTTCACTCTGACCACTTACAACTATCTCCATTGAACTATTACTAGCCTGGTTTTGAGCTGAGGCGATTTCACTAACACCAGCCAAAATTACGGCAACACCAATCTTTAAATCGTTTAAATAACGCATCATAGACTCCATAAATAGGGCCGAGTAATCGACCACAAAATAATAAAAATTAGCCTTGAATTAAAAAATCCAATGGCTAATGCAATATCTATTTACAAAGTATGAAAGGGGGGAGCTCGGGGCTGGTATGGGGAGTGAACTACCTGTAGTTCAAAGAAATACGAAACCTGATCAAATACCTGAGGTATAAATTGAACATAACTACTTGGAAGATCTGAACAACTAACAAAGCTAGCTAAACTAATGGCATTAAAAATCGTACAAATTGAATTTGTATGCGGATTAGAATCTGATTCAGTTGCAGTTAGTACAGAATTGGCGTGTTCTTCTAGATCGACAGCAGTGTTCATGCCCTCTTGATGACCAACATGACACGAATGTTCTTTGTTAAATTCAGCATGCTCAATGGCATGCGTAAGACCAACCCAGTGTGTCCCTAAAATGCTGATGATTAAAAAAATAATTCCCAGGAGTAATCTCGCGGGTGTTTTATTTTCAAAAAAGATTCGGTTAATCATCCTAGTACTATACATGAATCACATCTGGGTAAATTCTTTTCGGAGAGACTCAATTTACAATCCTCTTGTGATATGGCTATTCAAATAGTTGATTTAAATC
This sequence comes from uncultured beta proteobacterium, assembly GCA_903871735.1. GTDB lineage: Bacteria > Pseudomonadota > Gammaproteobacteria > Burkholderiales > Burkholderiaceae > Polynucleobacter. Next base: position 2,251 of record CAIQHU010000110.1, read on the forward strand.
AATAAACAGAGTAAATTTAAGTAATTCCCTAGACAAATTAGCGAGTTTTCTACATAAAATACAGATATGGGCCCTAAAAGCCTTTCTAAAAAGAAAATTGATGCAACTACTTTACTTTGTATTTTTAATTTTTGTACTCTTGACAGTTATTGCTATCTTCATGGGCGCTCGAAGTATGGAG
>CAIQHU010000111.1 GCA_903871735.1 uncultured beta proteobacterium
AGAGTCAAAATTTACTTTAGTAGCCGGTATACACGTCTACGATCACTTACTTAATCCACTTAAGGATTTAGAGGAACTACGTAAGAAGGTTGACCTTGGAGCACATTTGGCCATTGTTGTGCACAATGAAAAATCAAGCTTAAGACGTCTACTAAAATCCAAGTGGCCGCCTTTTTGCCTTCAACATCCTCAACTCTATAATCCAAATACCCTTAGAGTAATGCTGGGAAATGCAGGTTGGAAAGTTATTTCTTCAGGCAGATCTACGAATTGGTATCACTTGAAACACTTCGTAAGAATGGGGGCCGACATTTTAGGATTTTCACCGGAGGTAGCTCGAGCAATTCCAAATTTCGAAGTTCCTATTAAATTAGGGAATATGATCTCTATTTCCCAAGCAATTTAAGTACTTTGGGTAACTAAATGGTGCTGTAGCCATCAGATGGTATTTATAGCCAAATATTGGCATAATCTGAGCCTTGGCAAAGTTGTGCATGATTAATTCAAGGCAAATGTGGGGCCTATAGCTCAGTCGGTAGAGCAACGGACTTTTAATCCGTGGGTCGACGGTTCGAGCCCGTCTGGGCCCACATACTTTTTCTCTTGGGCGACCTAACAACCCAAAAATTCTTGCGATTCTGAGGTAGTAAGTATTACGTATTAGGGAGAGATAAGGTGGAGAGAAAATTAGACGAGTCTCCTGCTACAGGCCCTCTTTTTAATAATTGGTTTAGAAGTTATGGCTTTTGATACCACACCGTGAAATTTCAAGCTTTAGTTCAGCCCTATATTAGAAGAGATTACTCCCAGGGTAAGTTTTTCATCACCAAACTAATCAAATTTTGATTGAGTGATTAGTATGTGGTTTTAGCTAATTTTTAGCCGAAACAGCGTCCGTAGGGCTCAGAAATTTTTGAGATACCCATAGATTTTTGGACTCTGCCCAATTACTGGCCTTGTTACTTGATTAATTCTTGAGAGCAAATACTATTCTCGCATGGGTAAGTCAGCAGGAAGATTGAGTAAGCGAGCTAAACACACAAAACCTTTCAATCCGTCTTGGAAAAACCAACTTACCGATAAATTCTTACTCAAAGTTGGATGCATAACTCTAATATTTCAACTTATTCTCTATTTTGTCAGTTATTTTGTTGGCGGAAATAAAATATTTGACTTTATGTTCATCAGAGATGCCAAATTTGACGATCTTGCGAATGGAATAGTTCAGAATGACTATTTCTTCTCACCACAGTTATTAGAGATCAAAGGGTTCTCACAAGTAGCTTCACCGCCAATGATTTTCATGTGGGACATTTATCGACTATTTGTTAAAACTGACTCAGCATTACTTTTATCACTACTAATGACTTATTTTATTCTCATTGTGTTGTTTTGGTTTCTAACCCGGAACTATTTAGTTACTTTTTTTCTGATGACGCTCCACCCTATATTGTTCGTTTTTGCACGAGGAAACCCCGATATGTGGGTAATTATTTTAACCTGCATAGCTGGATTTTTTATGTTTCGTTGGAAACCGATACCTTTAGCAATAGTTTTTGGGTTAATGGGAGCCCTTAAGTTTCCATATCTTATATTTGGTCTGATATTTCTTTTACGCAAGGATATGAAGAGTTTGCTTATTCAAGCCCTAACAACAGTATTTGTCTTTTTGTTGCCACTCAACAATCGGCCATGGGGCACATTCGAGCAAATAAGAGTTTTCAATGGAATAGTCGCAAATTACTTTCAGGATTATGTGATTGGAGATGGTGGAACACTTTATAACGTGAGTTTGTTTGGTTTAGAAAAGTCAGTCGCATACTTGCTTATGATTACCAAACTAGATTCTGTTGAATATGCAAGCCAACTTTCAAATAAAGTTGTAGTTGTTCATTTATTCTCGATAGTTATCCTAACTCTAATTTTAGTCTTAATTCCATTTATCTCCTATCTATCTTCACATTCCTTAGTTGTTAAACAAAATCAAGTTTCTCCATTGAAGCAGGACCTAAACCTAGTTTTCTTTTTCCTTCTTGTAATGGTTGTGTGTATGTACCCTCAAATCTCAGCTGAGTATCGTCTTGCACAAATGGTTATATCGGTTGGGCTTTTATATAGGGCGAGATCACAATTTCTTGAATTTCGGTCCAATATAATTTTGCTTATGGCCTCATTCTTACCGAAACATTTTTTTCAAATTAATTATTCGGAAATTGGAGTTGTTGTGACACTTTCCAGTTTTGTAACTCCTATATTGATCATTGTGCTCATGATTCGAGCCCAGTTGTACCTCACAAGAAATTCTTTTTACAGTGATTTTCTCCGTGGAATATTGCCATCACACTGGTTAGGTAGAAGCACTCAAAGTCAATAAGCCTCTGCCTTGAGCCACAAAGACAGACTACGCAATCAGATTTTTAAAACCCTCGGACTCGGATAGCGCTTTATCGCTCAGGATATGCACCTAGAAGGGCTAATCACCTGAAGGTGATTAGCCCTTGAAACAAATCCGGAGGTTTCGCCGCCCAACACGCCCAAAACCCTCAAACCCGCCATTACCCTTGCCCATCCCTTAGACTTGAGACCTGATTCCGGCAGGGTTGTTTCACGCTGCCATTCGGCGAAAGCCCTGCTCGCAC
>CAIQHU010000112.1 GCA_903871735.1 uncultured beta proteobacterium
CTAATTAGCGCAATCTTATAGGCCTAAGCATCCGATCAAAGAACCATTGATAGCCAAACGCAAAAATACTACGACCCATAAAATATAGAGCCATGTCAATAGGTATCCTTTTTTTATTCCTATAAAAACCATGCAAACATACAGTTATTCAGGATCAAATTTGACCCTTGACAGTAAAGGCAATAATCGTTAACACTTTTAATTTCCAATATGCTAGGAAACAAGCTCTTTTGAAGTAGTCTTACAAGCAAGAAATCCGAAAAATGAGTCGACATCATGGCTTCTGAAATTATTTAGATATATTTACATTAAAAAGAGTCTTCGCCCATTCAAAATTCAAGCGAATCAGCCTGAATAAAACCACGACTGTACAATTTTTAGGATAATCTTATCAAATAATTATTTATCAACCACATGGAGAACAACAAGATGAATACAAAAAAAATAGGGTTTATAGGTTTAGGAATCATGGGATCAGCAATTTCAAATAATCTCTTAAAGTCGGGCTTAGAAGTCATTGGTTATGATATTTCTCAAACGGCACTCAACCAATTCAAAAAAAATGGCGGTGTTACAGCATCTTCTCCCATGGATGTGGCAAACCAAACTAATATTATTTTCACATCTTTACCAACAGAAAATGTCATCCGAGAAGTCATTACTGGCAAGGAGGGGATCTGTAGCAGTAAGAATAATCATATAGTTTTAGAGCTTAGTACCATGCCGTTAAGACTTAAATTAGAAATGCATCACGCGCTGCAAACCCACAATAAAACTTTTATGGACTGTCCAGTCAGTGGTACAGGTGCGCAAGCAGCTACCGGTGATTTAATTGTTTTTGCTAGTGGCGACCAAGATGCCTACGACATCGTAAAAGGAATTTTTCCAGGAATGTCTAAAGCCAATTATCATTTGGGAGAATGTGGTAACGGCTCCAAAATGAAATTTCTAGCAAATTTATTGGTTAGCATTCATAACGTAGCTGCCGGCGAAGTAATCGCTCTTGCTGGCAAAGCCGGCATGCATCTCCCAGATGTATATGACGTCTTAAAGGATAGTGCGGGAGGCTCAAAAATGTTCGCAATACGCGGGCCTTTAATGGTCAACAATCAATACGATCAAGTGACAGCAACGATCGATACATTTATGAAGGATTTAGGTATTATTTCTGAATTTGCAAATGACTTACACTGTCCAACACCACTATTTGATGTAACGCATCAACTGTATACCGCTTGTCAAAATCAAGGTAAAGGGTCACTTGATACTGCAGCGGTTTGCCTTCTGCTAGAGGAATTTGCAGGAGTTAAACGTTAATTTGACACGGCTTTAACAACATAATCTGCAATCGCCTGCATCTGGGTATCACTTAAACTTGCTTTGTATGAGGGCATCTGGCCAATACCATTTTGCAAAGCTTTAATGATTCGCGACTTGTCCGGCTTGATCTCATCAAGAACCGGACCGACCGCACCCTCCGCACTGGCATCTTTTAAGGTATGGCATAAGCTACACGCAGGTACTGCAGTTTTTGTGAACAACGTTTTTCCTAGCTGCAATTGCACCGCGTCTTCTGCAGCATGCGCAGGAATTGCACCTAGCAAAAAAACATACCCGCATAAAATCTGTACCAATGTCTTCACACGACTACGACCTTCACTGCATGATCCGACCAACTTGTGTTGTTATACCCTCCGGAATTTTCTATACGATTTTCTGGCTGAACATTCCAAGCAATATCAGTAGCCCGACTCGCTAATACATACTCACCAGGGGATAACTTGGTACTAAATACAAATTGCCGCCAAGCATACTTGCCTAAATCCGGGCCAACAAAGCGTGCAAACTCCCAAGTTTTTCCGCCATCAATCGAAACTTCTACCCTAGATACCGTATTTAACCCACCAAAGGCAACTCCTAAAATTTGTACATTTCCAGCTTTCACCACTCCACGATCAGGACTGGGTGAATTAATCCAAGACTTAATCGTCATGTCCTGAACTGAAGGTTGACTTGGATCACCTTTAGCCCCTGGTGGTGAAACGCGATAGCCGTGGGACATGATAAATGCATCAGATTCTTTAGTCGTAAATGCTAGCTGTTTAATGTATTTAATGTTGTTCACACCCGTATAGCCTGGTACGATTAATCGTAACGGTCCACCATGCGCTAGAGGAATTGGCTGACCATTCATTTCCCAAGCCAAGAGCGCTTCGGACATCGCAGAAATAGGAACAGATCTTTCTACTAGAACTGTTTTAGGATCAAGCCCCGCTGGTAATTTCTCACCACCAGTCCCAGTCATAAACTTGGCACCACCAGAAACGCCGCCTAAGGCCTGGGCAACCGATCGAACTGGCACACCACTCCAGATAACGCAGCCGGCAGCACCAACCTGCCAGGGTGTCCCACTGGGTTTACTTGGAAAAAATCCTCGGCCATTACCCGAGCATTGCAGTACCATCGCTAAAGTTTCAATACCCATCGACTTGAGTTCTCTTAAAGACAGTTTTCGGGGAGATTTGACCCCATCGACACTCACCTCCCAGGCGTCTCTGTCTGCCACAATACTACTGTCTGGAACAGGTAAATTATTACGAATAAAAAGTTGCTCAGCAGGTGTAATCAGGCTTGTGCCGAAGACACTACGTTTGGTTTCAATCGTTGTATTGCTGTGCACAATAAAACTATTCGGTTCTTTCCAATTAACATAATTCGGTAAAGGTTTAGAAATGGCCTGTGCTAGTAAGTTACTTGAAGAACCCAAAAGCCCAATTGATAGCATAGAAGCAACTGTGCTTGCAATTACTTTACGTCGTGGTAATGAGTCAATTTTCTCTACCATTTGTAACTTATCTAATTGATCGAACATTTAGACTCTCCTAATTAAAATTAAAAATAGCTTCACAATAAGACGGTTTAATCATTTAATATCTTAAACCATATTTTATAAGAAAAAAGTCAATCGACAGTCTTTATTGATTGACTTCAAATCAATTGATTAATATTTCTATTTAAGCCTCATATTGTTCTTAAGTGGGGCATGATGCGTAATGCATTGCCTCGATCAATAGCGAAGCGCTCTGCTGCAGTAAAGCTTCTATCCGACAATCCTTGTACTACTTCCATACCTACTCGGTAGGGGTAGTCACTGCCAAGCATAATTTGCGAAACAGGAATTAATTGTCGCAAAGCTTGCATGGCACCCTCATGATGACCCTGCGCAGTGTCATAATAAAAACGCTTGACCTCTGCCAACACACCATTCGGGAGAACAGCTTTGGCTGCCTCTTTCATATCAACTTCCTGCCGAGTAAACCGACTCCACAAAAATGGCATAGTTCCTCCACTATGCGACCAAATCCAATTAATATTAGGGAACCGATTAGCAGCGCCGCCAAACAACATACTAGCAATTGTTCTAGTCGTGTCTGTAGCAAACTCAATAGCAGATGGAGGTAATCCCGGAATTGGATTTCGGCAGCACTCTGGTAATAATGGATGCACATAAACAGTTGCCTTGCGACGATTTAATTCCTCCCAAATTGGCCAAAATTGTTTATCGCCTAAATATTTTGTTCCGTAACTTGTCATTAAACCAATACCATCCGCTTTAAGAACATCCATCGCATAAGCAATCTCATTTAAACTACCATCCGTATCCATTAAAGGCAACGTTGCAAATGACCCGAATCTTCCTGGATGATCTTTGGTCATTTTGGCGGCATACTCGTTTGCCTCCCGAGCTAAGCGTCGATCCGTTGTGATATCTTTAAAAAAAGCTCCAGGCTGCATGAGGGCAACAACAGAAGTGGCAATACCACTTTTATCCATATCATCTAAGGACATCTGGACTGACCACTTTGGTGTACCTCTTATACCCTTACTATCTAAAAAGGCCGCATAACTAGGTGGCACTATATGGTGGTGTATATCAATCCGATGTGGCTTTGCTTTAGATGCCATATTACTTGCACAACTAGGCAGCAAAATACTCGCTCCTAAAGCAGCGCCCCCAGCTAAAAAACCACGCCTTGAGTGTGCAATATCAGGCTCAGAAGACTGCGTGTCAGAATTTCTTAGACTATGATTCGAGCAACCACAAAAAAGATTTCTCATTGATTTTTTCTCCTTATTTATTATTTCACTCAGTATAAAACGATTACTTCTATGAAGATAATAACTTTCTGAAGATTCGTCAATTTATACCCAATGAAATATGAAAGAGTATCTCAATAAGTATTTAAGCTCTTATATAAGTTAGAACAGTAAATACTAAGGTTAACCCTAGTACGTGACCACTCAAGAGTCTCCCAACTACACGGATACAAATAGTGTAATTATCAATATTGACGAATAGGTAGTACTACTCTAATTAGTATTGAAAACTACAATGATTTGTTGGTGTATTCAAGCCTGATCATCTTAGCTAAATCACGCGTTCATTAAGGATTAAAGCTTAATTGGGTTTGATCAATCTTAAAAATATCTGCTAACCAATCCGCAATGATCTCCTGTCCTAAAGTAGGATTATCGTGCTGACAATGCTCTGCCCCAGTCTCCTCTTCCGAAGTGAGCCGTAAAGTAACATCAATCCCTCGGGCTTTGGCGTAGTCATGCACTAATTTCACGGTATCTACTCCCAAAACGTCATGTCCACCATGTAAAACCAAGTACGGACAGCGCATTTCATCTAAGACGCCCTCTAACTTAAATGGTTTGGCCTTTTCAACAGCCTCAGCCATCGTTTTAGCGCCTAAAACCCATTTCATATGGACAGCTAAGGGATGATTCTCCCCACGATCTGCAAAACGCTTTTCAATATCCCAAATTGCGCCGTGTGAAATACAAGCTGCTAGTCGATGCTCTTTGGAACCTGCTCGCGCCGCGTAATAACCACCCATACTTGATCCACTCACAGCAATTCTTTGGGGATCAATATCCGAACGAGCCTCTAACCAGTCAATGCACCGACCAACCGGTACTTCATAATCATATCGGGAAACAATCCCCTGTCGACGCAGTGCGCCGCCCTGTCCGGGGCCATCGACTAACAATACAGCAATCCCGCGCTGCACCGCGCCACGACCCGTCATAAACCATAACTCATCTTTAAAGGAGTCTAAACCGCCAAACGAAATCAGAACAGGTTGCTTCTCTCCACCCACTGGTGACTTAATAAAATAAGCCGGCAAAGTTTTACCATTTTCATAAGGGATTTCAACAACTTCACCAGGCAAGTATTGCAACCACTTCGCAGAAGCTTGCTCACACAAGGTAAAAGTTGCTAATCGCCTAGGATCATCATGCTCTAACCAAAATTCAGCAGAACGATAATAATCAACCGCTCGTAGCCAAGCATTCATCGCACTACGAATATGGCCCCGTTGATGCGCTTCATCCCCACGTTGAAGATTACGGTTAGCGACATGCATCCATTCAGTGTGCCAACTTTCTAAATCACCCGGAATCATCTTACTAGCAGCCTGAAAACACTCACTTACAGATCCCCCACCCTCCTGAGTCTCGCCTAGACCCCGACGAAATTGGTAAGACATAAAGAAGTGGTCAGGCCAATGATGCCAGCCAAAGGGTTCATAACGTGGAGGAGTGTTTTGGGTCATTTTGTATGCAATTCATTTGTAGCAAAAAAGAAAGTAAAAAAAGGTCTTTATAACTAAGGAGTTTTAAAAAAAAACAAATTCTACCTTGGTGTGAAGCCGATATCTTTTACTAATTTACCGTACTTGTTATAGTCTTTAAGTAACTCTTGGGCGAAATACTCTGGCGACTCTGCTACAACCGTTAACCCATAGGTCGCAAGTTGCTCGACGATTTCAGGAGACTTCATGGCACGGTTAATTTCAGCATTTAATTTATTAACAATATCAGTTGGTGTTCCAGCAGGAGCAGAATAACTGAACCAACCATTCGACTCCCAATTCGGAATAGACTCAGCAACTGTTGGAGTATTAGGCCATGTGCTGATTTTCGTTTTATTGGTAACGGCTAACAGCTTAATTAAACCAGAACGAATATGTGGCGCTGGGCCACTGATCCCATCAATACCAACCATCACCTGCCCACCACCCAAGTCAGTCACAATAGCAGCCGAACCTTTGTAAGGAATATGCGTAAAACTAATCCCTCCAGCCTTGGCTAAATGCTCAAAAGTTAAGTGTGGAAAGCCACCTTCACCGTTCGTAGCAACAGTCAATTTACCAGGGTTTGCCTTCGCCCAAGCCAACATTTCTGGGAAAGTTTTAAAGGGGGTAGTGTGACTGCCAATAATGACCAAATAATTCATCGTCGATAAAGCAATTGGCGAAAAATCTTTGATCGGGTCGTATGTTGTCGCTTTATTAGTATGCGGCAAAGAAACTAAGGTTCCACCTTGCGAAGCAACTATCGTATAGCCATCTGGTTTAGACTTCGCTACAAAATCCATCCCAATAATCCCTGAAGCACCCGCTTTGTTTTCTACGACGATTGACTGGCCTAAGCGCTCTTGTAATTTAGGTGCAATTAAACGCGTCATAATATCCGTCGTATTACCCGGCGGAAAAGGAATGATAAATTTAATTGGACGATTCGGGTAAGGACTAGTTTGAGCCATTACTAAGAAGGCATGACTCATCCCAAAAAATAAAAAAGATAACCCGAGTATTTGACGCAAATGATAACGAAGATAGTTCATAAAACCCTTTCTATTTCTTTTTAGGAATGACTGGAAGTAGTAGATTAGCCTTTTGTTTTGGCCCCATATGAAGCGTCACTTTACCGCCAAAAATAGCCGGTGGGCGATCTACTTCATCATCATGCACAAAAGGACCACAACCTTTCATCGGATTTTTCATGTTCGATAAAACAGCAGCAGCGCCGTCGTGCTCGTAATCCTTACCCCGAATAGTTAGAGCAATTCGGTAACCAACCGGTACGACTATGCAAGTAGGCCAAATTTCTACATCTAATTCATATACTTGACCAGGAACTAATGCTTGCTTTTGGTCGTGTGAGTGCCAAGGGCGATACGGTAAGCTTTTCTTCTTGTCTAATTTACGATGCGAGGCTCTTAACCATCCCTGAGCCACCGGTGTTTTAGGATCTAATGCGCCATGAAATAAAACCTCTTTATTTTCTTTGTCATAAATCCGGACCACGGCAAAAATATCTGCATCAACAGTCGTTGAAGAAATAAATAACTTCAAAGCCATTGGGCCCGTTAACTCTACCTCTTGTTTTTGAGGTGGAAACGCAAATGTCACTCCATCACCCATCATGTCATAGGTGATCTGAGCATTTTCTTTGATTGGATCTTGCGAGAAGGTCATCCCCTGTGGATTTAAATGCAATGTGGTCCACTGAGTTCTCTTCAATGGCCACTCTTTTTCATCTCGCTGTACAAACTTTTCTCCAGGACTTCTCACGAGTAAGCTAACGGGTGGAGTTTTTTTCCAGCCATTTTTCTTACCTTTTAAATAATAATCAAAAAAACGCTTTTGTAAAGCAACGCCGTAATCCGTGTAAAAAGGCGCCCAATGGGAACCGCCATGAACTTCTAACCACTTCTGTTTTGACTTCGAGCGTACAAATCCTTCAAAGTTACCCCTTGTATGCAGGCCCTGCCCGCCCCAGTTCGCCGAACTTAAAACGGGAATATCGACCCGATCTAAATTGGCACTGCGCTCTTTATACCAATCTGAAATAAACTCATTCTCCAGCACAATCTTCCAAATATCTGATACATTTTTCAATAACTCTTCAGGACTGAGTGTCTCAGGACCGCAAACTGTGTCACCAGTAATGGGGCTACGCTTGCCTCGGTCACCAACGCCATGCTGCACTGTCTTAATCTGCATCTCTAACCAATTTTTTCGGAAGGAACAGGCTATACCACCGTGCCGATTTGATTCACGGTAGTTGTCATTCCACCCTTCCCAAACACAAATAGCTGCCAAATGCTTGGGTTTTGAAGCAGCTGCGCGCCATTGATTACTGGCGTAGTAAGAAATACCGTTCATCCCCACTTTGCCATTACACCAGGACTGCTTGGCTGCCCACTCGATACACAAATGAATGTCCTTGGTCTCGCGCGCATTGTTATGGTCCATAAATCCTGGGGAGCGACCAGCGCCACGAGAGTCAATCCGTATACAAATGTAATCATCAGGTACCCATTTTTCAGGATCAACCACTTCCCAGTTCTGATATTTATTCGACGAGCCACGAATCACATCAGGATTCTCACGCTCCATAATCTCCCAAGCAGTCTTGTACCCCTCTTGAAAAGACAATCCCTTGCCGTACGGCCCATAAGATAGGATAACTGGACATTTCTTGTTATGAGTTGGTCTAAAGATATCCGCCCGTAAAATGAGGCCATCATCCATCTTTATAGGCATATCCCAGTCTATGCGCATGCCATCGCGAATTTCTGATTTCAAAGCTTGCATGTTTGTCTCCAATGAATTTGATCAATCTGTTATGAAAATTTCATACCAATATCTACAGAATAGAACCAATAAGATAATACTTATTGACCAGAAGGTCAATAGTAAAAAGAATACTTATTTGTAAATCGTAGCTTGTAGATAAAATTATTACATGTAAAAAATTCTACGTTCATCATTCTGTAAAAATAGATCCCTATCACCACAAAAGAATATTAATCATGAAACAATTACGAATTCCAGCAGTCTACATGCGCGGCGGCACTAGCAAAGGCGTTTTTTTTCATGCCCATGACCTGCCCATGCAGCCAAGTGAACGTGATCAAATATTGCTCCGAGTCATGGGTAGCCCAGACCCATATGGTAAACAAATCGACGGTATGGGAGGAGCAAGTTCGAGTACCAGTAAAGTCGTTATTATTAATAAGTCTACGCGACCTAATTGTGATGTTGATTACTTGTTTGGACAAGTTTCTATCGCGAATGCCGTCATCGATTGGAGTGGTAACTGTGGCAATCTGAGCTCTGCAGTTGGCCCCTTTGCGATCAGCGAAGGACTAATAAAAGTCCCTCCCAATGGTTTGGCAACCGTCCGGATTTGGCAAGCCAATATCCAAAAGCAAATTATTGCCCATGTCCTCATGCAAGATGGAGAAGTTCTGGAATTAGGTGACTTTAACCTAGATGGAGTAACCTTCCCCGCAGCCGAGGTGCGTCTTGAATTTTTAGACCCAGGTGGTGATAGTGGTCAAGAATCTGGGCCTATCCTGCCTACCGGTAAACCTAAAGACCTACTATCAGTGCCTCATTTAGGTCAATTTGAAGTGAGCTATATTAACGCTGGCCTACCAACAATCTTTATGCAAGCAAGCGCCTTAGGTTTAAAAGGAACCGAGCTCCAAGCGGATGTCAACTTAAATCCTGAGCTACTGCATACCATTGAACTTATTCGCTCCCACGGAGCAGTTGTCATGGGACTTGCGAAGACTCCAGAAGAGGCAACAAGCAGTCGGCCACATACTCCGAAGTTGTGCTTTGTTGCAAAACCTGCCGACTATACATCCGCCGACGGTAAACTAATCGAGTCCCATCAAATCCACTTACTAGCTCGAGTTATATCGATGGGTGTAATGCACCATGCAATGACTGGCACTGGCGCAGTAGCCATTGCAGCTGCCGCGGCCATTCCAGGAAATCTGGTCAGTGCGTGTATGAATCAGCCCCAATCCAACTCGGTCATCTTCGGACATCCATCAGGGATCCTAGAAGTGGGCGCCAAGGCAATCTGCACAAACAAGGAATGGGTTGTAACTCAAGTCAACATGAGTCGAACCGCACGTCGAATCATGGAGGGCTTTGTGCGGATCCCAGAGCCCTCTCCATTATCAAAATAATTGGAGGTTTTGCCAATATTACTCAACCTTTATATTGTTCTCTTTGATAAATATTTGCCAAAAAGCCAATTCTTCTCTAAAACTTTTATCAAATTTTTCAGGGGATAAGCCAATCGAATCGACACTATTAATTACCTCATTCATCTTGTAACTCTGTAGGTAAAGCTTTTGTTAAATTTGCCTGTACTGCTAACTCTTTTAAACTTTCCAAAGTATCAATCGGTAATATTAAACCTTCTTGCCGATTTTTGATATTTGCTAAATTCTCCATCTCGCCTGGGTAATATATCTGATCATGACCAGCTGCAAGCGGAACATCTTTTAACGAGTGCACATAAGCCTCAATCGTCTTTTCAAAAAGTTCTAATGGCTGAAATGCTTGCACATTCAAGGAGATAAATAAATGGCCAGCACCGCTTTTATTGACTGGATCGTATGGGCCATGCACTTGATCTAAAAAAGAACTCCCCGATAAGACACCCGATAAAATATCAATCATTACTCCAAGCACATAGCCTTTATGCCCAGCCATTGGTAATATAAAGCCCTCAATCGCAGCAGCTGGATCGGTTGTTGGTCGCCCCTCTTTATCAATCGCCCAGCCCTCTGGTATCGCTTCTCGTCTTTTTTGGGCTAGATAAATTTTTCCTCGCGCAACTCCGGAATTAGCCATATCCATGACCACCGAGCCATACTTGCCCCCAGGTACAGCAATCGACCAGGGGTTTGTCCCAATCTTTTTTTGTCTGCCGCCCCATGGCGCGATATTAGGTCCGGCATTACTCATAATCATCGTTATGCAACCTTGCGCAGCACCCATTCTAGAAAAATACATGCAAGTACCAAAATGATTGGAGTTTCTTACTGAAACGATTCCTACACCATGCGCCTTAGCTCTTCTGCAAGATTCATCTACCGCTTGTTTTGCAATGACTTGTCCAACACCATCGTGCCCCTCTAATACGCAAATAGCGCCAGCATCAACCATCACCTCGGTGTTGGTAACTGCTTGCATAGCGCCAGAGCGAAGCCGAGCACAATACCATGCAAGCCTGAGTAAGCCGTGCGATTGATGGCCCCATAAATCTGCTTGAACAAGACTATCTGCTGCTAATAGTGCATCATCAAAGGGCATCCCTAAATCTTGATAAGCCGCAGCAGCAAATTGGATCAAAGAGTGTGGGGCAATACCGGTTACTTGTTTTGTCATTTGAACTTTTACTAAAAAAATAATACGAAATTTGTTATTCTCTTTATACAGGGGATGGTAAATGAGCGATTAAAACCGAACCTGTTTCTGATTCAGTAATATATAAATCTTGCTAGTTTATCCCGCCAAAGGCAATATCGACAATATATAAATTTCTAAACTGATCAAACGATGGGCCTTCAATAAAACTGTCCGTTTTTAAAGTCCCCTTCCCAGCCTGAATACGCTCCTGAGAAAGCTTCCCAGCTTGCCTAAACTTAACTGGTAATGCAGCAAATACTTCGGTCTTTAAAGTTGGGGGAGCGCCAAACATCATTTCCTCATTTCATACATATTTTCAGTAAGCGGAATTTCTATTTTTAATAAAGGCATTTATACATCCTCATAGGTAATTGGAAAAAGCACTAATAAAACAGAAATTTCTGACATGTCATTTATACTAAATTCATAAGGTAGACCCCTCGCCACATCTGATGACGAAAAAGGAAATGCCATATTTCCTTCCCGGCATAATCGACTAGAAAAGTCACTATAAAGTAAGATCACTCGGACTAGCGCTAAAGCCGCAATCAGGAAATCTATACCCCAAAATACCACTTACAGATACCATCCAAACTTCATCTAACTGTGGCTTTAAAGCCATCCTTGATATCCTCTAATTGTTTTTATTGATTTGCTGTAAATGACATGCGCGAAAAAAATATTTTATCGAAGATTCATCCGCATGAATACTATCAGTCTAGTTAAAAATTCACTGTCCCTAAAAATAATATTCGAGGATTTTGCCGTTGATCAGTATCAGATACTAAAGACGTCGCACGAGCATACTGTAATTCTAAAAAGGTAGTTTTACTTACCGTAGTTCGGATACCGAAGCCTTTTGAAAAAATGGATTTTGAATAATTACTAACCCCAGATACCGTATTGTCATTGTTTCGAACAGTGCCAGAATCAACAAAGGCAAATAGTTGTATAGGCCTCGTTAACCACGCACTAGTTATTGGTAAATCATTGCGAATTTCTAAATAACTACCCAAACCATTATCACCATAAATGGCAGAATTATCAAAGCCTCGGCCAACTGTCGCCCCTCCAAAAGAAATTGTATCGCCAGATAGTAAAGTATCTTTAGTCATCTGACCATTTACTCCGAACTGGGCGCTCCATGACTGAGTGATCGTTTGCGAGCGTAATAATAAAAAGTTTACTTTAGAAAAGTTCGGGTTAAAACCCGTCACAGAGGGAGACGAGGCATCTGAGTCTAAGGTGTTCCTCCCAGGCAAGCCCTTGGTTACTGAGGCGTTAATGAGAGTTAACCCATTCCAAAAATTCGTATTAATAAACGTCATACTCAAGTCTGTATTCATCATCTTATCAAAGGTATATCCTGCCCCAGCAATAGTTGTGGCCGAACGCGTAAAATTGAGCCCAGAATCGAGGCTCAATGAATTACTTCTCGTCTTGATTAAGGGATAACTCAGTCTTGGAGAAATAATCTGACTTTGACTTTCTATATCCAACTCTTCATAAGAAGCCCCAGGATTAGCTTTTGCTCGGGTATAACTCAAACTCGCCACCAGACCACTATAGCCAATTGGCTCGGCATATTTGATTGTCATCGTTTTATACTTCTGTAAATCAACTGATGAAGATAAGCTTAATGTCACTTGATTGTCTCTAGCTAAGAGTCGATTAACCGTTGCATTAAGTGTCGCCGTATAAGGTCCTAATTGCTTGGAAGCATTGTTATTCATCGAAAAAGTGTAACTATTCGGTATTTCATAAATGTTCACAACCATTTCTGAAGCACCTAACTCCGCTCCCTGCCGAAGTATTGTATTGACTGCAATACCCGGAAAATTATTTAAAACTAAAATCTTCCTCTCTACTGCAGCCAAATTTAATGGCTTGACATCAACTAAAGAGTTCATTAAGTCTAAAACGGTTTGCTGCAACTCTTTACTGCCACCATCTGCATAGACCTTACTAATAAATCCTTCAACCACCCGTACTTGTAGAATACCGTTGGAAATTTTTTGAGGAGGAATAAAAACCTTGCTTAAAAAAAAGCCTGCTTTACGATACTTTTCATCTAACAGCTCAGCGCCTTCATTTAAGTCTGACAGTGTCACTAATTTACCGATATATTTTTCAAAGATTACATTGATTTGATCATCTGGAAAATAACTCGAACCAATTATCTCTACCTTCGAAATCAAAAACTCTAATTCATCAGCCGCTTTCTTAACCGCAGTCTTCTCAGTTCTCTGAATTTGAAAATTAAAATCCGTCGTGGGCGTTTTCGGAAACTGTAATTGTGGTTGTCGTCCCATTAAACTTTGCGACTGACGGATCACATCACTAATATCCGGAGTAATTAATGGCGCAGATAACGCCGATCGGTGAAAAACCCCAAAGACTAAGGTTATACAGAATAAAAGTAAAAATCTCTTCAATTGTTAACCTATTTATCTTCCATCACAATCAAAGGACTAATCACACCGGATCGAATTCGGTTGACATGAAACTGGAATAAGGAGTCCTGCGGATATTTTTGACACATCTGCTCTACCAATTCTAAAACTCCGGATTCGGCATTTGTAATCGCGTCATATGTTTTTAAATAATCCTGATATAAACCATTATTTAACTCCTCCTCTAATACCGGCGTATATAAACCAACTGACTCAATCTTGCCCTTTAATACGACATCACCAATTTTCCGAAAAGACAAATGCGTAATTTTTGATACAGTATCTTGGGTACAACAGATCCTTGTTCCAAAATACTTATTTACGCCCTCCGTCCTTGCTGCCGTGTTGACTGTATCGCCTAAAGCAGTGAAATCCATTCGGGTCTGTGAGCCAAAATTCCCAATCGTTGCAATCCCAGTATGAACCCCAATCCTAGTGATCCCAATCGGGATATCTAACGCGTTCTGCCTCTTTCTAAATTCTTCTGCATAGTGATCTAATTCAATAGCACACTTCACGGCCCTTTCAGGATGATCCGCCTGTGCAATCGGTGCGTTAAAAATACACATAATCGCATCACCAATAAATTTATCTACAGTGCCCTCATAGCGCAAAACAATTTGACACGCACCGTCTAAGTATTCATTTAAGACGGCCGATAAGGCTTCAGAAGAAAGCTTTTCAGATAGTGTCGTAAAGCCAGCGATATCCGTAAAAATAAATGATAATTCCGTCCTTTTCCCTGAAATACTCAACGCCTCTGGATTGGCAACTAACTGTTTCACCACTTCAGGTGAAACATACCGAGAGAAAGCTCCCTGAACAAATTGTCGTTGCTTACGCTCAGCCTTACCAATTAAAATATCCATCATCCAAATTGATAGCCCCAATGAAATTGTCGGTGCCAGAAGTGGCACAAGCGGAAATCCATATTGATAACCGAGCATCGATCCAACCCACCAACCTGCAACTAATACGACCCCCATCGTGACATTAAAGATAATGCCTTTCTTTAAAAATCCAATCAAGATACCAAGTAAACCTGCAAGAAAAATAATAACGATCTTCGCATAAGGAGAAATCCCCGGCTCAGATCGGTTTTCTAATAACTGAGAAATACTATGTGCATGGATTAAAACCCCGGGCATCATGCCATCATCACCCTCACCATGAACCACCGATAAAGGTGTTTTATGTCGATCAGTAATGGATAAAACTGCGCCAATTAAAACAATCTTGTCCTTAAACCAAATATCCGGTAATAAGCCTAGCGTATTGGCAGGATAAATTGGAAATGGTGGGGTCTCCATGTCCGGCTTCGCTCGCCAAGCAATTTCAACTAAGCGCTTGGACGTCTCTTTACCCACGAGTTCTAAGCCCTTGCGAGCAAAACCTTTGGGCTCATCAGCACTCGCTTCCCCTGGATATATCCACCTGACTGAACCGTCAAAAGGATCAGTGGCCATATTGGCAGTCGCTCGCATCTTTTCTGGTACAAAACGATTCAAATACTCGAGTTGATCTTCATTGACAATCGACGGAGTGATAGAGTAACTAATAAATAGCGGTGTCTTGAGTTCGTCTACAGTTTTCTTCAGTAAATTATCTTTGAAGATCTCCGTTGGTTGATCAATAATGACGTCTAGCCCAATCGCCTTAGCGCCTTTTTTTTCTAGAGTTTTTAGGGTCTTCGATAAGAATTCACGGTCTATTGGGGATCGATATTGAAATTGCGTTACGGTGGCCTCATTAATCGCCACCACAACAACCTCTTTTGATTGCGGTTGATTGGGCTGAAATGCCGCAACCCGAATATCTGTCGCAATATTTTCTAAGTTTCTCAAAAAACTTAAATAATGGACCGTCATATAGGCCAGAACCGAAGCAAAAATAGTCGCTCCAATAGCTGTAATGATTTGTTTATGGGAATTACTTAATTTCATATTTCTCTCTTAATTGAACAATCAGCGCATCCGCTTGCTGAACACAACCTTTTTCTAATAACCATGCCGATAAAACTAAATCTTCTGGAATTGTTTTGGGTATTTGTATGACCTGTATAGAAAACTCTTGCTGATCATAGTTAACCTTTAAGTAGTTGTTTTCACCGGGTAAAGTTAACTCAGGGAAAAAAACCGCTGCGCTTTTACTACGCCAAACTGACTCCACCTTATAAGACCGGTCTAAAGGAGTTACCGTTAATTGCACTTCGTTAGTCGCATCAGGCCGCCAAAAGATTGGTCTATCCCCTTCGGGTAAACAGCGAACTCCAGGCCGAGTTACATCAATTAACCAAGGACTAGGCAATTCCTTAGCATCCCCTGCTGCCCGAATCGATCCAACAGAATTCGTTCTGGCATCTCGAGTGGCAACTAATGCCGACAAAGCTTGCTTTGGATCATTCGTTAAAGATTTTTTTGAAATGGGTACGCCATCAAAAGGTCCGCGAAGCGTCACCGTAACACCATCGGTTCTGATCAAAGTGATTCGCTCCCCCTCTCCCAGAATTAGAGGCTTATCCCCATCAATCGTAGCACCTGGCTTGAGCTTTGTTCCCCGTACATCCATCACAATCACAGGGTCTGCGTAGACTCCAACAACAAAAAATATGAACCCACTCAAACAAATCATGCGCTTAAGAAATGTGCATAAGCTTGCAAGGACTTGATCCCGCATCCATATCCAAGAAAATGAGTGCAATTGGTGTGCGCTTTTCATGAAATTAGTTGGATTGTTGAAGTGTTACTTGACTAACTACATGACGCACAACATTAATTGGTTGCACTTGACTTACCATCTTTTTTGAACCCGTACCCTCAACAGCACCATCACCAATCAAAACAAACGCTCCCCAAAAAACTGGGTGAGCAGTTAAACTATTTTGCACCATTTGCTGTTGCGCTTTTTGTAAAGACGCCGCACTGCCATTAGAAAAATTCGAGCCTAAATTAGCAAATACCTGCGTCATTAATTGCATCGTAGCCGTCGACGGAACACTCCAGTGACTAACTAATAGATTTTGTGCCCCGGCATAGAAAAAAGCTTCGACTAATCCCGTTAAGGAATCCCCGCCAAATTTGCCACCACCGCCAGCGGTATTACAAGCTGATAAAACCACTAAATTCGCATTTAATTTAAATTGTGAGATTTCACTGGCATCTAAAACACCATCTTCAAATTTATCTTTGGCGGCTTGCCCAGGCGGTGTTAATACTAACCCTGGTTCAGATTGGCATTTTAATTCGCCGGGCAACAATCCATGCGTAGCAAAATAAATCACACGGTAATCAGTTAAGTTCAGATTTCTAAAATTTACTTCATTAGCCTGTGCACCCAAATAAATATCTGTAACGCCATTACCACCAAGCGATTTAGAGACTTGAATAATCTCATTTGCAGTATCAGGTAAAGAGGGCATGGCCGTTAAAATGGAGGCTGGAATCGGCCCTCCATCTCGACAGACAATCTTTCCAGCCTCAATAACTTGTGGTTCTTCATTAGCTACTGCAGTTGGTAAATTAGTCACCAGAGTATTTTTTGAAATCACCGCCGTATTTTTCATATTCGGCTTGGTCTGGGATTGGGGATTTAATTTTGAGGAAACCAAATTTTGAGTTCCACTTCCAAGACTTGACTCCTGAAGCTTTGCTAGAACTGGGTTGCCAAAACCAAGAAATGCTTTACTGGCCTGTTGTAACTGGACAGTTGAGCGTTTCTCAAAAAAAGATTTTAATGACGGCGTATGTGTAATAGCTAACTGCTTAACTAACCACTCAGCCTTGCTGTAATCGACACCTGCAATCGGCTTTGTCACTAAAATACTAAATGGTAAGCTAGCGAGCGGGCCAGTCGGCACGACAATTAAATGATCAATATTTTTAAATTGTTTTTCAACCTGCCCAAAAAGTGCCTTATAAACTGTGTATGACTTGTTTAAATCAAACTCTTTAACACTGCCACCCTCAATTTCTAAAGCCTTTCGTAAACTTTTAACGTCTTCATGAATAGCTTGATCACCTTGCTCAATTTTAGCTAGCTGAATTTCTGAGCGCGTAATCAATTGAATATAACTCGACTGCGTTCCTAGTAAAAATAAGGCAATCGCTTCATTCGGGGTTAAAAAACTTTGTAATTCATTAATCAAAACTGGTTTAGTTTTTGTTAGCTCCAAGTAATTGGGATGATTAGCTTGCAATTCTTGCTGATAACGCAAGATTTCTTGATTTTTTTGCTCAATCTGAGCAATTAATCGATCCTCGACAAGCTTACTTCGTTGATCATCTAATAACGCTGTTTCAGCCGCTAATTGGGTTTTATCTGTATCCCGAATGCGCTCAGCAGATTGCAGCTTTTCGACTAAATCTCTCATTTGGGGATTGCTTGACATCATCCGTACCGACGACATCAGCAGCGTTTTTTCTACGGCACTGGACTTTTGCATCTGAAATGCATCGAATACCTCAGCAAATAATCCTTGCTTGTCTAAATCACTTAGTAGGTTTTTAGATAAGTCGATCGCCGCATCTGCATAAAAGCTTAACTGATCAGGCGTAAAAATACCAGCATACCCATTCGGTAGTTTTTTTGCAATTTGAATAGCCTCTCTAAAAGTGATAATGGCATTCGTGAATAACCCTTCTTTTTGTCTAGCTGTCCCAATCTTCATCAGGATTTTTACAGTTGACTTGGACTCTCCATATAACTGTCTTTGAATTGCTAATGCAGCTTGATAATAGGTCTCTGCGGTTGTCACCCTGCCCTGAGCAATAGCGACATCGCCCATTGTTACTAAAACATCCGAGCGCCAGTAGGCTGGAAAATTATTTTTCTTATCTAATATTTCAAATGCCTCTAGAGTTTGTGCTTGTGCACCAACTAACTCCGCATTGCGTAGTGACATATTGGCTTCGAAATTTAAAGCTAACGCTAATTCGCCTAAATCAATTTTTACAAAAGTTTCATCTTCATTCGCTTGATCAACTAAGGTCTTATCTAACTCTAAAATAGCGCGCCATTCACTAGTGGCTTGATGAGCATATTTAAGGGCGTCAAGATATTCTCTTCGATTAGCGGCGTCATATCCTAAATAAGTTAAGTAACGTGCTTTGAATTTATTGTCTGATGATCTTTGAACGAGCGTCTCGACGCGTGTAAAAAGCCCAACAGATTCCTCAAAGCGTCCATTATTACTTGCACTGAGCGCAAGGTTGAGTAAAGAATCAATTAAGGCCTCCGAATCTTCACCTAACAGTTGTGTTTGAATTTTTAAGGCTTTACGAAATAAAGTCTCACTCTGATCAAAATTATCTGCCGCATTGGCAACCCGAGCTTGTGCAAGTATTTGTTCAAATAAGGCCGTGTCATTCGGAGATACCAGCCGAACTGGCTTACCCCAAATTTTTTGTAATATGGCCACTTGCTGATTTGAGCTCATCACGATCGGCTCAGTCTTGCTAGTCTGAACCCTTAAAGATTCGAGTAGTACCTGAAATAATGCTGGGGGTCCCTCAGTAACAAATAATTGATTCTCTTCTGAACGCATTAATACAAGATGAGGCCAACCGCCGTTATTTAACGTACACGGCATTACCGCAACTTGAAAATCCAGTAATTTTTGTTCAATTTCTAACCACTTCAGAGGCGCACATTGCATCTTTGTACTAATCACTGGACTAGCTTGAGAAGCAATATATTGCTTTTTAATAGCCAATATTAACTCTTCTGAATTTGTCGAATTAGGCTGGGGTAAAGAAGACTGCGCCAATAAATTACCGAGAGCTTTCCCATTACAAGTAATTTTACTAACTTGGTTGAGAGTCGTTTGCTCAATATCCTTTGCAGCTGAAATCTCACAATCCTCACCAATCAATGACTTACCTAAGGAAACTTGATTCAATAAGTTTGTGTCAAGCTGATTTTTTTTAACTGCCCCAGAAACTTTGTCGCCACTTGATGATGACTTGGTCAAGTCGGCATCCGTAATCCTCTTAAAATCCTGAATGATCGAGTCTGCTGGAGAAGTTGGAGGCAATATAGGAATATTGGGCGCATTCAGGATGCCTTGAGCGTAACTCAAGGAGTATCCCGCCAAAAAAATAAGCTGTATAAATACGCTTTTAGAATTAATCCGAATTACCAATTTGCAGAATTTCCTCGAATAGATAAGTTGTTATTTAATACGGGTGTAATACTCGAGGCAATATTTTGTGTTTTTTGAAGCGCTAAGCCATTTGCCACAATAGTCGTTGAAACCCGAGAGCTTAGTCTAGCGTTTTGTTTGGGGGGCGTATATGTTGGAGCGACCGCACTTACTTTCAGAGAAGCATCCCCTGCAGCAGGCGTATCACTCGGAGTTGCCTTTGCCGTTAATGGGGGCGGAGGTGGAGGTGGGGCTGCCGGTGAAGCTGATTCCACTCCCTGTGCGACAGGTCCCTGACCGGTAGTGGATGGCTGATTGGGTCCCGATGGCGGTGGGGGTGGCCCTGCATCTATAAAATTAGCCACAAAAGCACCACCGACTGGTGGAGGATTAGGCGACGGATTTGAGCCAGCTGGGACAGGACCGCCGCCAGGACCAGGTCCCGGATTTCCAGCGACACCTTGTCCACCTGCAGGCCCTTGGCCACCACCTGGTGGAGGTGGCGGGGTACCACCAACATCTGAAACCCCACTGGGGCCAGGTCCAGCTGACCTAGATCCTGGTCCTTGTGGTGGTAATCCAGCACTATTTGGATTTAATATCTGAGGACCACTGGGGCCTACAAAGCTTGTTGTTGGAGGCGGCGCAAACTGCATGGGCGGAGGGGGTTTGAAGTTTAACGCAGCAGGATTAAAATTAGTCGGTACTGGACTCACCAATTTCGTGGTCGGTGTAGTACTATCCGACGTCGAACTCAGTCCTAATTGCAATTGACCAGCATTCGTGATGGTACCTCCGGTAAAATTGTTTATCCCTGCCAAAATTAATTTACCGGCATTATTTTTTATCACATTGCCACTTCCAGAAATATTTCCATTAAAAGTGGCGTCAGTGGCCTGATCAAAAATTAAAGACGCGTTATTAACAATATTGCCTGTTAAGGACTGCGTATTACCAACTAATGAGCCCCCAGAAATTAAGGTTCCTCCTCGATAGTTATTTGTTCCCAATAGGGTTAAGCTCCCTTGACCACGTGACTGCAATGAACCAGACCCAGAAATACTTCCCGCAAAGGTGCCATTAATTGATTGGTCAAATATCAATGCAGCATTATCGATAAGATTACCCGTTAACGACTGGGTATTACCAATCAGGGTGCCGGCAGAAATAGTGGTACCACCTGTGTAATTATTAACGCCCGCTAAGGTAAGACTCGCTTGGCCACGCGACTGAACTGAGCCCACACCAGAAATATTACCCGCAAAGGTACCAGTAGTTGATTGATCAAATATTAACGTTGCATTATCAACAATATTGCCTGTTAAAGACTGTGTGTTACCAATGAGTGTTCCCGCAGAAATAGTCGTCCCACCCCGATAAGTATTGACTCCGGATAATGTTAAGTTTCCTTGACCACGCGATTGTACTGAGCCAGACCCAGAAATATTTCCCGCAAAGGTTCCTGTATTTGATTGATCAAATATCAATGTTGCGTTATCAACGATATTACCGGTTAAGGATTGCGTGTTACCAATAAGTATTCCAGCAGAAATAGTGGTGCCACCTTGATAATTGTTTTCACCGCTCAGAGTCAATGAGCCAGAGCCTTGTTTTGTTAACGCACCAGATCCAGAAATCCGACCCGCAAACACCGCATCGGTCGATTGGTCAAATGTTAAAAAGGCATTATCGATAATATTGCCAGTTAAAGACAGCGAATTACCTATTATAGTACCCGTTGTTATCGTCGTTCCACCAGCATAACTATTTCTGCCAGAAAGAGTCAACGATCCCGCACCTAGTTTTAAAAGTGTGCCAGTACCAGAAATATTCCCAGCAAAAATACCATTCGTGGATTGATCAAATATGACACTGGCATTATCAACAATATTGCCTGTTAAAGATTGTGTGCTTCCGATTAGACTTCCCGAAGAAACAGTCGTGCCACCAGTGTAACTATTCGTTCCAGTTAAGGTAAGATTGCCTTGGCCTAATTTAATGAATGAACCGGACCCAGAAATATTTCCAGCAAATTGGCCAGTGCCAGATTGGTCAAAAGTCAAACTAGCATTATTCAACATATTACCGGTTAAGGACTGCGCATTCCCAGTGAGTGTTCCCGCAGAAATAGTCGTGCCACCAGTGTAACTATTCATACCAGATAAGGTAAGATTGCCCTGGCCTAATTTAGCGAATGATCCAGACCCAGAAATATTTGCAGCAAATTGGCCAGTACCAGATTGGTCAAAAGTCAAAGCTGCATTATTCAAAATATTGCCCGTTAAGGACTGTGAATTACCAATAAGGGTACCGGCAGAAATAGTGGTGCCACCTTGATAATTGTTTTCGCCAGTCAAAGTCAATGAACTAGAGCCTTGTTTGGTGAATGCTCCCGTTCCAGAAATCCGACCAGCAAACACCGCATCGGTAGATTGAATTACTGCGGTGTTAGATTGGTCGAATGTTAAAAAAGCATTATCGATAATATTGCCAGTTAAAGACTGCGAATTACCAATTAAAGTGCCAGTTGTTATCGTCGTTCCACCGGTATAACTATTTCTGCCAGAAAGAGTCAACGATCCCGCACCTAGTTTTAAAAGCGCGCCAGTACCAGAAATATTCCCAGCGAAAGTACCATTCGTGGATTGATCAAATATGACGGTGGCATTATCAACAATATTGCCAGTTAAAGATTGGGTATTACCTATAAGGCTCGCAGTAGAAACAGTTGTTCCACCAGTGTAACTATTCGTTCCAGTCAAGGTAAGATTGCCTTGGCCTAATTTTGTGACCGAGCCACTCCCAGAAATATTTCCAGCAAATTGGCCAGTACCAGATTGGTCAAATATTAAAGCAGCATTATTAATAATATTTCCAAATAATGACTGCGTGTTTCCCACAATAGTTCCATTAGCAATCTGCGTACCATTACTATAACTATTAACTCCGGATAAAGTCAGAACTCCTAGGCCATCCTTACCAACATAACCAGTACCAGAAATATTTCCAGCAAAGGTACCTACATTCGATTGATTAAAGATTAAATTACTATTATTAACAACATTACCAAGCAGAGACTGGGTATTTCCGATCAAAGTCCCGTCAGAAATTGTCATACCACCTGTAAAGGTATTACTACCAGTCAAATTTAAAGAACCCAAACCTGACTTGGTTAGTTTGCCATTACCAGTTATATTTCCTGAGTAAGTAGTCGGAGTTACAAAGGTTTGACTAATCAACAAGTCACCATTCACACCACTACGAAACGCAATATTCCCAGAGCCAGTTAAACTACCATTAATCGTCAAATTATTAATGGTAGTTGTAGTACCCGTTCCCAAACTGACACCACCACTAGTAGAACTAAGCACAACATTTCCTGCCATGTCGAGGTTCTTATTGATATTTAATAACCCACTCGCATTTAAAGTCATCGTATTCGTAGAAACACTCGTTAAATCAGCATTGACATTGATATTCCCACCATCTGATGAAGAAAGGGTGTAGTTAGTGGTGGCCAGATTACTTAATAATTCGCTAGATGATATATATGTCGTTGATGCAGTATTAGGCTGCGAGAGTGATTGAATCACGGTATCTACTGGATCAATCAACCAGTTTCCAGTCTTACCTAAAGGTGATTTAGTACTGACCCTAATTCCGTTAATGTCCAAAAGGCGGCCCGAAGTCTCAATGGCACCGCCATTACCTCCTAACATGCCTCCATTAGCTGATAAATTTCCTCCGACTTGTGTAACTGAAAGTGGATTCGAGATATCAGACCAAGCCACAATAGATCCACCGTCACCCTTGGTAACTGCTGAAGCATTTAGAACAGCCCCTGAAGCAATAGTGTTCGTGACTGCCGGACTGTATTGATTGGCAGCACCCTGCCATGAACCACCAATCTGAATAATTCCTCCACCCAAATCTCCAGAAACGTCAAGTACCGCCGAAGAAGTCAAACTCAAATGCTGACCCATGACATCAATAGCACCACCTTTCTCTTGCGCATTCTTACCGCTTGCATCTAAGTTTCCCGAAACAGTTACACTACCATTTGTGCCACCGTCTAATACAATCGAACCGTTAACTAATGAAGCCGAAGCCGCGCTAATCAGTCCTGAAGTGTTAATTACCTGACCAATTAACTGAGCAGCACTTCTAGCTGTTAATAAAACCTGGCCACCATCAGCACGTAATATGCCGGTATTATCTACAACAGCTCGACCATCCGCTGGAATCATCTCAAGAGGCTCAGTAACTGCAAAAGATATCATTCGATCACCACTCAAATCAATGGCAAAAGATTTCGAACCAGCTAAAACAACTTGACCTAAATTGGCTTGAATATAGCCGTCATTCCTGACGGCTTCCCCAGACAATACTGCATATCCACCATCCTTAACGATGATTTTCCCTTGGTTGCTAATCAGCGATCCAGAATTTGGATTAGGACTAAAACGGTAATCTCCCACTAAAAATTTTTCATTCGTCAAAGACTGAGTAGATCCTAAAAAACTTCCAACAGAAACTTGTCCCGTTTTGCCAATCAAAATTCCATTGGAGTTAAGGAGCCAAACATGGCCATTCGCTAGTAATGAACCATTAATCACACTGGCCTCTTTACCGGTAACTCTATTTAAGGTGATCGCTGAAGAGTTCGGCTGAACAAAAACTACTCGGTTATCTGCCCCAATTGAAAAAGATCGCCAATCAATAATCGCTTTCGAACTGGTTTGATTAATCGTGGTTTGATTGGCCTGCTGAGAAATACTCGCACTTCCCGCAGAAACTTGACCGTTACTTGGAGTTTGCGCAAATCCTAGACTGTTTAGAAAGAGTCCGAATGAAATAAGTCCTAAGTAAAAAAAATTCTTACTTACTAAATGAATAATTAACAACTTCCGAATAACCATTTTTAAGATATTTCACTAAAAATCAAACACTCAAGATAATTCTTTTACGATCAAGAAAAAACTATTTATCGATTCATTACTACTTCCGCAAACCTCATTTAAAGGTATGCATACTTTTGGAGTCATAGTTTAGTTATTTAATTACTTTTTTTAATTACTGCCAGAGTACACAAAATTTGTTAAAAATTAGGGGCTAACATTATTTACTTCAAAATAAGCCTACAAAAAATTTTAAATACTCTATCTTCATGACTCTATCGTAATATCTTTATCGTAATCCCTCTATCTAATTACTCTAATGGTTCATTTGTAAGATCATTATATTATCTAATAGAGTATAAGCAGAGTATAAGCAAATTTAATGCCACATCTTGAACAAACAGCCGATTTAGGAATCTTTTACCAAGTTGATAATCATAGTGATCCTTGGACTAATCCGAAAACCATCATTTTTATCCATGGATTTACAGAAAATGTAGCGGCTTGGCACAACTCCACAACAAGGTTTCAATCATCCATACAAATTCTCTTCTGAATAATCAAAGTGGATTTAATAAAAGCCAATTTATGAACAACTCTTCATAGTCAATCTAACATACTTCAAATAATCCAGCAGCTCCCTGGCCACCACCAACACACATGGTGACAATCACATATTTCACTTGACGACGCTTACCTTCAATCAGTGCATGCCCAACCATCCTAGCACCTGAAACACCATAAGGATGACCTAGCGCAATAGCACCGCCATTGACGTTTAAAATCTCGTCAGGTATTCCCAATTGATCACGGCAATAAAGGACTTGCACGGCAAAGGCCTCATTGAGCTCCCATAAACCAATTTCAGACATTTTCACACCAGTGCGCTCTAGTAATCGTGGTACTGCAAAAATAGGCCCAATCCCCATTTCATCAGGCTCACATCCAGCCACAGCAAATCCTCTGAAGATACCTAATGGCTCAATACCTCTTTGCTGCGCTAGCTTACCATTCATCACAACAACAGCACTTGCACCATCTGAAAATTGACTTGCATTACCAGCTGTTATTACTCCACCAGGTAAGGCAGAACGTATTTTACTAACCCCCACTCTATTCGTATCGGCTCGAATTCCCTCATCCTCTGTAACAGTGACTTCTCGCGTACTTAGTTGCTTAGTCTGTGGATCAGCCCACCCCATAGTTACTTGGATTGGCGTAATTTCGCCTTTGAATAAACCCGCATCCCTAGCAGCTGCAGCCCTTAACTGACTTCTTACGCCGTATTCATCTTGTAGGTCTTTGCTAATGCTATAGCGCCTTGCAACCTGCTCTGCAGTTTGCAACATATTCCAATACAGCTCTGGCTTTACTTGTTGTAAATCAGGCTCAATCAACATATGTTGATTCATTTCTTGTTGAACACAAGAAATAGACTCAACGCCACCACCAATGATGACAGGGACCTGGTCCACAATCACGCGTTGGGCTGCCATAGCAATTGCCTGTAACCCAGAAGAACAAAATCGGTTCACCGTCACACCACTTACTGAAACAGGTAAGCCCGCTTTAAGAGCAATCTGTCTAGCAATATTAAGTCCTGTTGCCCCTTCAGGATTGGCACAGCCAATAATGACATCTTCAACTTCTGCTGGATCAATTTTGGCCCTACTTAGAGCCTGCGCAACGACATGCCCCCCTAAAGTAGCACCGTGGGTCATATTAAAACTTCCACGCCACGATTTTGTCAGTGCAGTTCTTGCTGTTGATACGATGACAGCGTCAGTCATAATACTCCCTTGTATTTCTACGATTCAATTAAGAACTTGTAATCGTTCTTGCTTGTAACAGATAATCTTGTAAAAGCTTGGCAGGCTGCCAAAATTCATCTTGTGTCAAATGATAAAATTGCTCCAATTTTTGAACTACCTGATATAAACCAATTTCATCCGCATATTTCAAAGGCCCTCCACGATATGGTGGAAATCCATAACCAGTCAAATACACAATATCAATATCTGAAGCACGCTGGGCAATCCCTTCCTCCAAGATGCGGCAACCTTCATTAATCAGCGCATAGATACAAAATTCAATGATTTCTTGGTTAGAAATTATTCGGCTTTGTATGCCGTTGTCTACTCTAAACTGCATCAACATCGCTTCTATCTCAGGATCAGGAATTGCTTGACGTTGCCCAGGCTCATATAAATACCAACCCTTCCCAGTCTTTTGACCAAATCTTCCAGCTTCACAAATCACATCAGTAAATTTTGAATACTTCAAATTGGGCTGCTCAATGAGACGTCGTTTACGAATAGCGTAACCGATATCATTGCCAGCTAAATCACACATTCTAAATGGCCCCATGACCATCCCAAAACTCTCAAGAGCTTGATCTATTTGCCAAGGTGTAGCACCTTGCTCTAATAAAAATCCGGCTATACAGAGATACTTCTCAACCATCCGGTTACCAATAAAACCGTCACAAACACCACAAACAACTGGAGTTTTTTTAATCAATTGTGCTAACTTCATCACTGTCGCTATGACCTCTTTCGAGGTATGCTCTCCACGCACAATTTCTAATAACTGCATGACATTGGCCGGGCTAAAAAAATGCATCCCTAAAACATCTTGCGGCCGATTAGTAAAGCCCGCTATTTTGTTCACATCCAGGGTAGATGTATTACTTGCCAGTATTGCCCCTGTTTTCATGACCCTGTCTAACTCCCTAAAGACCGACTCCTTAACACGTAAATCCTCAAAAACAGCCTCTATGACTAAATCAACGTCTTTTAATTTCTCATAATCCAAGGTTGTTTCTATTAAGGCTAATCGTTCTGCCAACTTTTGTGGCGAGAGCTTACCTTTTTTGACACTACTTTGATAATTCGCTGTAATCAAAGCGATGCCTTGATCTAATTTGGCTTGCGCGGTTTCTAAAATAATGACAGGTAATCCAATATTGATGAAGTTCATAGCAATGCCACTACCCATCGTACCTGCACCAATAATGCCAACTTTTTGAATGGCTCTTACAGGTGTATCTTTTGGAATATCTGCAATTTTAGTAGTGGCACGCTGGGCAAAAAATGCATAACGCATCGCCCGAGATACGGGTGTATTCATGAGCTCCATAAAGTATTCGCGCTCTTTTATAAGACCCTGTTCAAATGGTAGAGTAATCGCAGCTGACATGGCATCTACTACTCTTAAGGCGGCAGGATAGGGAGCAGCAACAGTTTTTACCGTATTACGAGAAAACTGTAAGAACCCCTCGTGATTTGGGTAATCAATATGACTATCTCGAACTCGCTTGAGGGGCTTTCGATCTAGCACAACCTGCTTGGCATAAGCAATTGCCTGTTCTATAAAAGAACCTTCGAAATAGGCATCAATGAGAGCACTTTCTTTAAAATCAATCGCCGGCAGTGGATCACCCGATAGAATAAAATTCAGGGCTTTTTCTACACCAATCATCCGTGGCAGACGCTGCGTCCCACCAGCGCCAGGAATCAAACCCAATTTAATCTCAGGTAGAGCTAACAATGCTTTTGGATGTGCCACACGGTAGTGACAGCCAAGTGCTAATTCAAGGCCGCCACCCATACAAACTCCCTGTATCGCTGCAATAACAGGTTTTTTACTTGCTTCAATAGTCTTTATAACTGTCAGCAGGTGCGGCTCTGCAACGGCCTTGATCGTGCCAAACTCTTTGATATCAGCCCCGCCCGAATAGGCCTTATCCGAGCCCGTAATTACAATCGCTAAAATATGAGGATCATTTTGCGCATAACTAATCGCATCTACAATTTGTTGACGCAGATCAAGTCCAAGTCCATTTACTGGGGGACTATTTAAGGTGATCAATAAAATTGAATCTCGAATCTCAGACAGTACTAATGGCATGTGATGAACCTTTGAGTTATCCATAGAATAAATTTGCAACGATGCCCCTCAAGTGCGAATGAGGATTCGCCGAATCTGTAAACCAAACCTAATCATAAACTGAACGTATTGAACATGAACCAACTACATTTTTTTGGATCAGTTTTTTAACTCTCGACGTAATATTTTTCCAACATTCGTTTTTGGCAAACTTGGCAAAAATTCAATTTGCTTGGGGCGCTTATAGTTCGTCAATTGTTCTTGACAAAATGCATGGATTTGCGTCTTTGTTAACTGTTCGTTTTCTCGAACAATAAATGCTTTTACTACTTCACCCGTATTTTCATCCGCTATCCCTACCACTGCACACTCTAGGACACCTGGTATCAAAGATAAAATTTCTTCAACTTCGTTTGGATATACATTAAATCCAGAAACATTAATCATATCTTTTTTGCGGTCAATGATTTTGACGTATCCATCACTGCTCATCACGCCAATATCACCAGTTCTAAAAAACCCATCTGTCGTCATCACTTGCTTTGTTTCTTCAGGACTATTCCAATATCCCGCCATCAATTGCGGTCCTCGAATAGCTATTTCTCCCAAATCTCCATATGGCATCACTTCACCCGCATCATCCAAAATCGCAATCTCTGTACTGGGCAAGGGTAAGCCAATATGACCAGTAAATTGATCAATTACCGGACTATTAGCACAAGCCACAGGGGAAGTTTCAGATAATCCGTATCCCTCAACAATAGGCGACCCGGTCAATAACTGCCACTGATCTGCTACACTTTTTTGAACTGCCATACCACCACCAATCGTTAGTAATAAATTACGAAATTGCACCTTCTTAAAACGTGGACGATTGAGTAAGGCCTTAAAAAGTGTGCTCACACCAGGAAAAATATTAATCTCCGGATGCTTAAGAATCAATTTAATAAAACTATCAAAGTCTCGTGGGTTTGGAACTAAGATTAATAACCCACCCTTACGCATACCTAAAATCGCACACGCTGTTAGAGCAAAAATATGATACAAAGGTAAGGCGCATAAAAATACTAATTGCTCAGTATGTTGACGCTTCAGAGCTGGCTCTAGCCAAAAATCCATTTGTAATACATTTGACAAAATATTTCGGTGTAATAAGACAGCCCCCTTAGAAAGCCCAGTTGTACCGCCGGTATATTGTAAGAATGCAATATCGTTCGGGGTTATTGTTGGTTTAATAAAAAGATTATTCGATCCAATGTCTATTGCGTCTTTATAGCCGACATAACCGGGTAAATGCCATGGGGGAACAACTTTTTTTACTTTTCGGACAACAAAGTTGATTAATAGACCTTTCGCACCAATGAGTTCTCCCAAGCTAGTAACAATCACTTTTTTCAGGGGAGCTTGGGTAGAAATTTGCTGATAAACGTGTGCAAAATTCTCTAAAATAATTAATACAGACGCTCCACTATCTTTTAACTGAAACTCAAGCTCCCGCGCGGTATAAAGTGGATTAACATTAACGACGACATAACCAGCGCGCAAGATCCCCAACATCGATATCTGAAACTGAGGAACATTGGGCATCATAATTGCAATTCGGGTGCCTTGCTGAAGATGAAGCGTTTGCAAATAACTGGCAAATTGCTGAGAAAGTTGGTCAAGGATCCCATATGTAAAATACTTACCAAAATACTTAAGCGCATCCCGCCTTGCGAATCTCTGAAACGACTCTTCAAACATCTCTACTAAAGAGTTGTATTTCAACTCACCTAATTCATGGGAAACGCCTTTGGGATAATTTTTTAACCAAGGCTTAGACAAGTTATCGGATTTTTGTAGTAGTGGCATCGAATTTAGTCTTGATTGAAAAAAGACTAATTGAGAATTTTTTAGTGGCTATGAATAAACTATCGTAAATTGACTGAACCTTAGATTAGTATAAAGTGTTTTTGCCCAAAAATACATCAACAAATTACTTGAATCTGCCATCTTTGTAGCGCCTACTCCCAGCTTAACGTGAAGAGGGCAAGCCCATTGGTATTTCTACAAAAAATGGATTTTCACTAATACCAGCTTCAAAATCTTTAATTTGTTTTAATCCTTTTTCCGTATACAACGGATGAGCTATACAAAGCCCATTCTCCCAAACATGGTCAATCTGTTCGTTATCTAAACACCATAAAACATTCTTTTTACACTCTTCGCAGTACCTTACCATTGGGTCGCCAGTTGGATTTAAATTTTTCCAATCAAGGCTGCATTCGAATTCAAATTCACAATGAATGATCGTATAAATTTGGTGTGGATTTACTAAATTACTCCTCTTTTAAGTAGATCTAAGTGTATGGTTGCAACCGGGCCACATCAACCGAAATCGGGGGGCGGTGGATGGGGCTTGGTCTAGGAAAAATCAATAAGGGGGTATAACGAAAAATGAAAATAAAGTTTGATCTGGTGAGGTAATCCCCCCATTAATAACTGAACTCAAAAGTAGAGTAAGTTATTTACCATTGATTGCGTTTTTTATTAAAAAAGGCTCAAATGCATCATTAAAGCCCATTGGGTTATACCTATAAGAATAGTGCCCTCCCTCATTTAATAAAACCAATTCTGAATTAGTAATAGCCTTAGCCAAATCCTCTGATAGATAAGCTGGTACAGTGGAATCATCTTTTGTTCCAATAATTAAAGACGGCGTAGTAATTTTATGTAAATCTGAAACGCGGTTGTGATCAATAGACATCTGAAGTCTGCCAACTAAAACATCTACAGGGGCAATAGTTTTTTTCTGACGCGCCTCAAGTTGCTCCAACTCTTGCCAACCATAGCGAAATTGCAGTGGTCCACAGGTCCATAAGGAGCTAAATTCAACATACTCTTCTGGACCATAACTCTTTGCAATCTTTTGACGAAAAGTCTGAACTCGTCGAATGTAGGCATCAGCAGTTGTCCAAGTATTATTAAAAGTGGCTGATAAAAGACGCTCTGGGTACTCAATAGCCATCACTTGCAAAATACAACCCCCAGTAGACGTACCAATAACATGGGCTCTTTCAATCCCCAGAGCATCTAACAACGAAATCGCATCTTTAGCAACTAAATCAGTCGAGTATGCGTTTGGTGGTTTATCACTCTCTCCGGTGCCTCGATGATCAAAACTAATGCAGCGATAACGATTCGAGAAATATTCCATCTGAAATTTCCATGCTTCTAACAAACCCATCATTCCGGGTATAAATAAGATTGGCTCTCCAGAGCCAACTTCATGATAATTTAAAGACAACTCTCCAATATTTATTCTTGACATATTCTGTACCGGTAACTATGAACATGTTTATCAACGATAAACACAATGAAAATCATTTTACAGAAATTCGTAAAGAAATCTTTAAAGAGTGCGTTCCATTATGTGTGGAGAACACTTCCAAGATCGTTTACAAATTCGATATATAAACAATAAATTTATTATTGATCCCACCATACTAGCTATCCTGACATAAGCGGATATAGCCCTTAATTACTAAGAATTATTAAACCTTTAAGAGATCTCAGTGTATAGGTAAAACCGGGGCCCATTAAGGGAAATTTATTGGTCGGGACGGCATGATTCGAACACGCGACCCCTTACGCACCCCGTGCAAGAACGCTTCTAGGCTTCGTTCCGCCCTGACAAGTGATCAATTTATCAGTTTGTTTGTGTAGCTCGCTTAACGGGGACTATTAAAAAGGAAAGTAATGCCTCTAATTCAGGCCAGATCACTTTTTTAATTCTTAACAGGCTCTGGTTTAACTACTTTTTGCAAAACCTTCATTACTTTTCCAGAATCTTCAGTGTAGTATTTTTTAAAATCTGGTGCGTCTCGATAATCTAACTGAAATCCGGCTTTTTGTAGCCCAGTTATAAATTTTTCTGACTTACTCACCTCTTGAATAGCTCCTCGAAGTCGCAAAACCACATCGCTAGGAGTACCAGCTGTAACGAATAAGCCAAACCACAAGCTATATCTCACATCGATACCCAACTCGTTTAATGTTGGGGCGTCCGGGACTAGTGTGTGACGTTTATCGCCAGTTACTGCTAAAACACGGATCTTACCCGAGCCTAACTGCCCACTCAACGTCCCTGGATTAACAGTGGTTGTTTGTACCTCACCGCCCAAAAGAGCCAGAACACCTGGACCAACACCTTTGTATTGAATCTGATTAAACGAAGCTTTCACCGCGTCACCAATTAATTCAAATTGCACATGGATCGGGCCCAAATTACCGGATGATGCATAGTCAATTGAATTAGGCTTTGCCTGCGCGGCTTTCACTAATTCTGCGGCAGTTTTAAAAGGTGAGTCAGATCTGACAACTAAAAAAAGAGGGTCATTAGAAAGCATTGCCAGAGGCTCAAGCTGACTCATCTCATAAGACGGCTTTTTAGCAGTCAATTTTTCTATATCAGGATATGTAACATTCGAGTTATTTGCCATGACTAAGTTATAACCATCCGGTGCCGCCTTGGCGACATATGAAGTGCCAATAGAACCGCCTGCACCAGCTTTATTTACCACAATTACGGATTGCTTGAGAATTTCTCCTAGCGGCTCCGAAATTAACCTTGAAACCAAATCATTCCCCCCACCTGGAGCAAAAGGAACAATAATATTGATTGGCTTATCAGGAAAACGGTTCTGTGCTTGTGCTGGTGTAAAACTTAAAAGTAAAATCCCATTGCCCATAAAAAGAAAAAAGAGTTTTATTAAGTTTTTTACTTTAATTTTCATATATAAAAACTTTGAACTGTTTCTTATGATTTGCATGAATAAACTCCAATATAAAGAGATTTTGATAACTGAGATTTAAAATATCACTTTTATTCTAACTTAAATTGCTCAACTTTTAACGTAATTTCCAATAGATATTTAAATTCAACCCAAATTTTTAAAACCCGATAATAATTCCTTAGCGAGTTATTAGGGATAAATATACTATCTTTACTTTGAGGACACGATCATAATGAAGGGAACCATTTTCTGTAATATCTCAGAGCATAGTCATACGACTAGGCTTGCGCCTAGTCTTTTTCTTTAAAAACTATGTCCGATGGAAATAGGGGCTAATACACTAGTCTCATAAAGTCTCATCCCGGTAGTAAATATTAATTTAAAAAATAGAGAGTTATATATGAAAGTTCTTAAAGCATCACCAAGCACGGTTCATTGGGGCTATTTAGATTCGTCCATTCCACCAGTGTTAACGATTGAGGATGGGGAGACTGTTTTTATTGAATGTGTAACAGCTGATAAGCCGTTGATGCCCGAACCTGGTAGGGGATTTGATATATTGCCAGAGATGGTAGAGATTCATGATAAGGTCAAAAAAGGTACTGGTGCGCACATCTTTACTGGCCCAATATTTGTAAAAGGCGCAGAAGTTGGTAACGTTCTTGAAGTAGACATTCAAGAAATCAATATTCGACAAAATTGGGGCTGGAATGTTTTTAGAGGTTATATGGGTACAATCCCTGAAAACTACCCATATTCCAAACTCATTCATGTTCCATTAGATTTAAAAAATAAAATAGCTACTACCGCTTCAGGATTCAAGGTTCCTTTAGCACCTTTTTTTGGACAATTAGCAGTGGCTCCTAGCCCAGAATTTGGTCGCCAAAATAGTAAAGAGCCGCGTGAATTTGGTGGCAATTTAGATTGCAAAGAAATGGTCGCGGGCAGCAAGATTTATTTACCTGTATGGAACGATGGCGCTCTTTTTTCCACTGGAGATGGTCACGCTGCTCAAGGTGATGGCGAAGTGAATGGAACTGCCATTGAAACGTCATTAAGCGGCAGATTTTGCTTCAAAGTTCGCAAAGACTTACATTGGAAAATGCCGCATGCCGAAACTCCAACACACTATATTACTTTTGGATTAGACCCTGATCTTGATGACGCTGCACGACAAGCTTTAAAAGAAATGATTTCTTGGATTATCGACATAACAGGTATTCATAAAGATGAGGCGTATGCTTTATGCAGTTTTGCCTGTGATCTACATGTTACTCAGACTGTTAACAATGTTAAAGGAGTACATGCGATGTTTCCTAAAACTATTTTGTTAAAAAAATAATTCTTAGTAACATTACATCTTTATAAGATGAACGATCAGTTTGTTGAGTAAAAAATGTCAGCCTACAATATGTTAGGGATGCTTCTTCATGGGCCTTAAGTGGTCTTAATATTCAAGTTAAAAAAGAAAAAGTTGTTGTGGTCGTTAGTCACTTTGGTTGTGGTAAATCCTCCTTAATGAAACTTGTTACGGGACTACACCCCGTAACAAAAGAAGCGATTCAAGTGGGAGACAAGCTGGTAAAGGATTCCTTAAATTGTCCGTCCCGAAATGTCAAACCATTGCTCAGCTTATCGTGGACAAAATCCATGCTCCAGCGCTGATTGAGACCGCTTGCTGATGGTGGCATGCCAGGATGCAAAGACATGTACTTCTTGGCCCGCCGGCGTATCCGCACTTGCAATCCTTCTAGGCAATACAGGCAATCAACTCGCTTGAAGGGGAATGTTACCAACCTTCACGCCGGAACGTCACATGGATCCGCTCGCAACCAAAACTAGGCCGATCATTAGCGTTCTCCTGAATCCGCATGCGCAAACATTCTTGCTGATCATTTTTCCTCAGTTTGTACCAGCTTGAACGGCATAACTTAGCTAAGTCAAAGGCTTTATCAATGACCAAGATGGATGGGGTGAAAATTAAAACAAAATTCCATTACGGAATTAGACTAAAGCCTTTAATTGATTGGTCGGGACGGTGTGATTCGAACACACGACCCCTTGCACCCCATGCAAGTACTTATATTTATTACCAATGATCATCACTTCTCATAAAAGTCTTCTTACCCATATAAATACTGGTAATAAATGATTGTAATAAGGAGTAATCATTGGTAACATATCACTGAAGATCTTACAAAAACGTCACCGTATACGTCACTGTTAGATCGATAACCTGGATATCTAATATGAAACTGACAGATAGAGAAATCAAGCTAATTAAGGGCAACGGTAAAAATCAATTCAAACTCGATGGCAATGGCCTATATCTTCGTGTTTACCCTTCCGGAAAAAAGGAGTGGCGTTACAGATATCTATTTAATGGCGAACAAAAATGGTTCTTTTTAGGAATCTACCCCGCTATGACACTTGCTGAAGCAAGACTTAAAGCACACCAGGAGAAAGCAAATAGAAGAAATCATCAAGACCCTTACGATGTAAGAGCTAAAAAACTTGAGGTATCCGCGAATGAACAAAAAGCCATAGAAGATGAAAAAGTCAGGCTAAATGCACGAACCACAACCAATGAGCTATTTAAAAGATGGTTTAGTTTAAATATCTATAAACGTAAGGATGGCGGTCTAGAAGTTAAAAGAAGTTTTGAAAAAGACGTTTTACCAGTTATAGGTCTAATCCCAGCTGAAGAAGTCTCTAAATCCGATATAGCTAAAATTACTGATGCCTGCCTTGAACGTGGGTCTGATCGAATGGCTAAGGTAATCTTTTCATTGCTTCGTCAAATGTTTAGGTTTGCTGAGTCAAAAGATATAGTGAAAATAAATCCTACAGCATCTCTAAGTAAGAATGATATCGGTAAAAAATCACGCGAGCGTGAACGTTATCTAGAAGATTCGGAAATTATAGAGTTAAAAAAGAAGTTGCCAGATGCAGGACTCTCCAAAGCTTCTGAGCTCGCAATTTGGATTCAAATAGCAACTGGTTGTCGTATCGGGGAATTGGTAAAGGCTAAATGGTCTGATATAGACTTTAATGAAAAAACATGGACCATTGTCCCTGAAAATAGTAAAAACGGAAAAGCTATGAAGGTATATCTTTCTGACTTTGCTCTATCAAGTATTGAAAAACTCAAGCAGATTCAGCCAAAGTCGGTCTGGGTTTATCCAAATAGAACGAATACTTGCCACCTAAATACAAAGACTATTACTAAGC
Organism: uncultured beta proteobacterium; assembly: GCA_903871735.1. GTDB lineage: Bacteria > Pseudomonadota > Gammaproteobacteria > Burkholderiales > Burkholderiaceae > Polynucleobacter. The sequence continues at coordinate 36,460 of CAIQHU010000112.1, forward strand.
AGATAGCCGACAGACAAAGAGAAAATATTGCTAAGCTTGAAGGTCGAACGAAAAATACTAACGCTTTAGCCTTAAAGAATGGCAGATGGAATACACATGACCTAAGAAGAACAGCTGCAACTCTTATGGTCTCGTTAAAGGTAATGCCGGATATAGCTGATAGATGTTTAAATCATACCGAGGAAAACAAAATGAGACGTATCTATATAAAGCACACTTTCGAGAGTGAAAAAAAAGAGGCGTGGAATATTCTTGGTGCCCGTCTAGCATTATTAACGAACCCCAAAACTACAAATTTATTAGCCCTTGAAGATCTCAGTGAGGAATATTAATGA
>CAIQHU010000113.1 GCA_903871735.1 uncultured beta proteobacterium
GGCGGGTTCAATAAAGATATTAAAGTGCAATCGTAAGGCAGTAGTTTTTTGGGCCGGCATTGGCAATATCAATTTTGCCTCGCCTCCTTCGGACCAAGTACCCCAAGCCTCAGGATAGGCCCACCCAGACAGTAAATAACTAAAGGCTCCTTGAGACGTGCGCGAAAAGTAGATTTTTTCTCGCAAATGTGGAGCAATTGTTTTTTCGGAAATGACTATTTCAGGCGGAAAGACGACAGGCTGCTTGCAAATGGTTTGGTTGGGAAGTAATACGTTGTACCCATCTATTCGACCAATTCGGTAGCCTTGATTTTGAGCAATCTCGAGCAAAGAGAGTAATTCCTTATCGCCGATGATATAAAAGGCACTGGGATTAAGTTGACCCTCTTTAAGGGCTAAAAGCAGGGTTTGATTGGCCTTAGGAATTTTTCCTTCAATTCTGGCCATAAATACAGAGTTGGTTGCTAATCGATGTTTTTGTGCATAGTCAGCGATGACGCTCCAATCAGCTAATGAGTTGCCAATAGGGTAGCGTATCACTTGTGTGTAGCAGCTTGCTAAATCGTTCCACAGAGGATTTTTGAGCGTTTCAATAGGTGCATGCAAGCTGGCTGTTTTCATGACATTTCTATTGGGTAGCCAACCCGAACTAGTATCGATGATTTGAATGAGAAGAGCAGCGCATATTAGAGGTACTGCAAATCGAGGTAAATAGCGTATGACTAAAAATAAAATGACAAAGTAAGTAATGTAAAAGACTGGCCAAAACATCCTTCCCGAGGATCGTAAAATGCTTGCTAGCGAGATGAGTTGATTTGGTAAGTCATATTGAAATGTCCAGCTGCCAAAAGAGATAGAATTAGATAAAGCAAACAGGCATAGGATTAATAGTGTGAGCAATAAAAAAGGAAATTTTTTCGCTATGTTATAGATTTGCTGTGCGTGTTGGGCGAATGCAAATAGCGCTAATGGCAGTAGCAATAAGACTCCAAGTCCTAGAAAAGCAAACCCTTCCCCTGCATCAAAACCATTAGGTAGATCATTTAAGAGATAAGACCAGCCATTAGAGTCAAATAGAGAGGCTAAGTGAAGTTTATAGACGCCATAACCTTCAGCTTTAAGATCTCCTGATGAGGGCAATAGATATCCTGTAAGCCAGGCTACTAAAAAGATGGAGAGCAAGCCCAAGAAAACCTCTTGAGCTACTTGGCGCAATTTCATCAAGTGTGCAAGCATGCGATCAAAAATACTTGCGACCCATAAAGCACAAATCATTACTAATAAATAAAAATGTATCCCAGTCGTCAACCCAAGAAGGCAAGCCCATTTCCTAGTGGAAACCTTCTGATCGGGGCATAAGTTCAAATATAGAGCAGCCAATATAAGGAAATGAGCTGTCAATGCAGCATGCAGGCCAACCCGAAATAGCATGATTGGTGCAAATAAAAATAAACCCGCACCTAGCGTGCGTAATATTAGCTTTGGCGTGATGAGGCTTAATAGTTTGAAGCTAAACCAAGCTTGACCAATAAAACAAGTTAAGTACCAAATTCCAAAATATTGAAATGGAGTCGGCAGCCAAGTATGTAGGCCCTTAAAGATTATTGCAAAAAACGGAATGGAGTCGCTATAAACGATGGACGAACTGATTTCTAAGCCATATTGTGGATTCAGTCCTAGAGGAAATTGCCACGGCCCCTCTCTAAAAAATGCCCACCCAAGGTAATGTGTGGTGGGATCAATACTGCCATTAAGCCACAGTACATTATTAGGTAAAAGTGGTAGCGGTCCTACAGCCAAATAAAAACTTGCTATGCCAAGAAGTAACGGTACGAAATAATCCAGAGCAGTGACCCGCTGTGCACTTGCACTCCCTAATGGGGGTAATTTTTTATTTGTGAATCGACTCATTCTTGATGAGATTTCGTAAATACAATTTTAATGGGGCGAGTGTTTTATATTGATAGGAGTAGGAAAGTGCTTTTGACAAATACAACGTGAGCTCACTTTGAGCAGATAAAGAAAGTATCTTTGCGTACCA
>CAIQHU010000114.1 GCA_903871735.1 uncultured beta proteobacterium
CACAGCGCTTGGTACCAGTAACCCCATTGGGATTAAAGCAATTATCACCAATAGTGTTGTAGCTAAGGGAAATTACCTTACTGGGTCATGGAGCTTCTCGACACCAGCCTACAACAAGAACCCCATTTTCCCTCAGAGGGGAATTCGCAATTCCTCTGCTACTTCAATATTCGTTGATCGTCTCCTTGCCATCCATAATTAACTTTCATGGTAGCGTTGGTATTTGGTGCATTGTTTTTAAATTTCTGGTTAGCCTGCGGTACTGCGGTAGATAAATTAGTGGATGCGGATCACGATGTTATGTTTCTTCAATTTTTAGAAACATATGAAAAATCATATGAATCCGAAGAGGAACACCTCAGGCGACGCAATGCTTTTGTTGAAAACCTTAAAGTTTGTGACGAACGTAATAAAATGGAACTTGCTGCTGGAGGCACTGCAGTTCATGGAGTTACGAAGTTTTCTGATCTGAGCCAAGAGGAATTCAGAGCAAAACTCTTGTCAGGACTGATCATACCTCCCGATCTAGAGTCTTCCACTGATGAGAATGTCGAGGAAAGAAAATTGGTATCCACTGGGGTTACAGCAAAAGATTGGACTGGTATTAACTGAATATGTCTACAAACGTTTATCTATCACCCCAACAAATTATTAGTTGTGATAAGATGGATGGAGGTTGCAACGGTGGGTGGCCATCTAGCGCTTTTGATTATGTTAAGAGCGCTGGAATTGAACTTCTAACAGATTATGCATACAAGTCAGGAACATCAGGAAAATCTGAAACATGTCTGTACTCTAAATCTAAAACAGTAATTGGGCTGACCTCGTACACCCAACTATCTACCGAGACACTTATTGCAAATTACGTGCTGAATACAGGTCCAATGACTATGGTTGTCGACGCCAGTACGTGGAGTACTTATACTGGTGGTATCTTGGCAAGTTGTGGAACAAGCATAGATCATGCCGTTAGTGTTAATGGAGTTGATACGATAAACGGATATTGGATTGTAAGTTCTTAATATTTATTTTTAAATGTTCGCATCTATTTGTTATATTTGCGTAATTCTTCAGGTCCGAAACCAATGGGGTACAAATTGGGGTGTGGATAATAAAGGTTCAAGTACGGCTCAGTCGAAAGGATATATACTTTTGAAATACGGAGTTAATGCTTGCGGACTAACCGCAGGCTCTTATTATACGAATGTCTATCGCATTGCTGCGGCGCCTACGGTCACAGCCATGCCAACTTCGAAACCAACACCTTTCCGTAAGTATTTTTCAAAGTTAGTGCTATTGGTTATTTGTTAATCATAAGCCTATTCCTGTAATTAAGGTGGCGCACTGAATATTACTTCAACAACTGCGGTTGTACCAGGGTCATACATTTCTGGAAGATGGTATAATCCTTCGAAATCATCGGCTTACGATTGGGTGGGATTGTACAATGTTGGTGATGTAGCGGGTAGTAGTGCTACTCCTGAAATATGGTGGGCTTATGTGTCAACAGGTAAATCTTCAGGCTCGTTCGTGACCAGTACCACAACAGATAGTGCGGCGTGGATGATGCCCACCTATATGACCAAACCTTAGGGAATTTCGTTACTTTTGCTGTAATACATACACAGCGCTTGGTACCAGTAACCCCATTGGGATTAAAGCAATTATCA
>CAIQHU010000115.1 GCA_903871735.1 uncultured beta proteobacterium
CCAGGGTCACGAATGTTTTACCTCCCGTAGGTTTAAGAAGTTTGGCCAGCCAACGTCTTTTCATCAGCCGGTAATCCTCCCTGAGGATAACTGGATTTAGAAGTAGAATTTTCTCATTGAGAGGAGTTCTACATGAAGCGTTCAAAATTTACAGATAGTCAGATTATGGAAGCCCTAAAAAGGGTCGATGCTGGTTTAGCAGTTCCAGAAATTTGTCGAGAGTTGGGTATTAGCACAGCTACTTTTTATAAATGGCGTGCGAAGTATGGTGGTATGGATACATCGATGATAGCTCGCATGAAGGAGCTTGAGGCTGAGAACGCCCGCTTAAAGAAGATGTACATCGAGGAGAAACTCAAAGCGGAGATCGTGACCGAAGCTCTCGCAAAAAAGTGGTGAGGCCGTCTCACAGAAGTGAGATGGCCCAGCGAGCAGTAAGAGATAAAGCAATCCCCATTCGTTTGGCGTGTGAAGCCTTTAGGGTTAGCGAGTCTTGTTATCGCTACCAAGCCAAGAACAATGCCGAAAATGAGATCATTGCTAACTGGTTGATCCGTTTAACAGATAACAACCGCAGTTGGGGCTTTGGCCTTTGCTATTTGTATCTGCGTAACATGAAGAACTTTACCTGGAATCATAAACGGATCTATCGTATTTATAAGGAATTAGAGCTGAACCTACGGATCAAGCCACGTAAACGTCTGGTACGTGACAAGCCTGAAACTTTAACTGTTCCACTAGCCATGAACCAAGTATGGTCAATGGATTTTATGCATGACCAATTAGAGGATGGTCGCAGCATCCGGTTGTTTAATGTCATTGATGACTTTAATCGGGAGGCTTTAGGGATTGAAGTAGACTTCTCTTTACCCTCTGAGCGAGTCGTTCGCAGCTTGGATCAAATCATTGCTTGGCGTGGCAAACCTTGCGTGATACGAGCGGATAACGGACCTGAACTTGTTAGTAGTAGGTTAATGGAGTGGGCAGCAAAGCATCAAATCCACATCCAACATATCCAACCAGGTAAGCCTCAACAAAATGCCTATGTGGAACGATTTAATCGCACGGTACGATATGAATGGTTATCTCAGCATTATTGGCAAAGTATTGACGAAGTTCAGATGTTTGCAACACAATGGATGTATAAATACAATCATCAACGTCTAAACATGGCCTTGGGCGGTATTACCCCGAAAGAGCGGTTGCTCATGGCTGCTTAACTTACTCTACTTTTGAGTTCAGTTATCAATAGGGGGGCGCCCAAACAAAGTAATCCACCAAGTGTAAAATTATTCAGGAAAAAAATACACTTACGGAAGGCAAAAAGCAGACCACGGAGAGTTTTCGTATTACTGGCCCATTTGGTTGGCGAGTTGATCCAATTACCGGAAAGTGGGCGTTGCACCAAGGTGTGGATATTGCCAGAAAAAAAGCATTCCCATATTGGCTCCTGCAAAGGGCTGAGTTTGTAAGACAAGCCAACAAGCCAATTTAGGTTGTTTACTAGAAATTGACCATGATAGTAGCTATGTCAGCAGTTATTCTCACCTAGATAGTTTTACTGTAATATAAAGGGATTGGGTGCAAGAGGGGCAGCTCATTGCTACCCTTGGAAACACTGGGAGGAGTTCAGGCCCCCGCTTACATTACGAATTGAGATATTGGGAATAGTTGGTTAACCCAGCAATGCACACAAGGGATACTCTTCAAACCAAAGGGCAACTCGACTCGTCTTTATTAGCAGGTTGTGACAAGGATGCTGCCGATCGTAGACCAAAAATCGTCTGTTAATGGGGTAGTC
>CAIQHU010000116.1 GCA_903871735.1 uncultured beta proteobacterium
ATGGGCATATTGCTGATTGGGAAATCCATCGCCGAGAAATTGAATCATTAATCTCTAACGATTTATATGCCTATCGTTACGGCACAACAGATAGTGAGGCACTTTTTTTACTAGCTCTAACAATGGGTTTGATGATTGATCCGGTACAGGCAATGCGCGATACGATTCATTGCATTATGCGCATTATTGGTAAAAGTCCAGAAGGAGATCAGACTCGAATCTCTGCCGCATTGAGTGATGGCCAATCGATTTGGGCGTACCGCTATTCAAGTGATCACCAGTCCCCGAGTCTTTTTTACGGCTCGCCCGATATTCATGCGATTAGTGGGCATGATAAAAAAACGATTAACACAATTGCTTCTGAGCCTTTTGATGATGATGAGGAGCATTGGACTGCTGTCGATGAGTCGAAGGTTTTGCATTGGAGCCAAGGTCAGGTGCAGTTGTTTCATTTAGTTGATCATTGAGGATGATTGGTAATTCATGAGTGTTGTCGTTTAATGAAGAAAATTTTAGCTGTTGCACCAATGATGGATTGGACCGATCGCCATTGTCGGGCATTTCACCGGATGCTATCCAAGAATGCTCTGTTATATACCGAGATGGTGCATGCGGGAGCTATCTTGTTTGGTGATCAGGCCAGGCACTTAGACTTTGATATGATTGAAAAGCCGCTCGTTTTGCAATTGGGTGGTTCTGAGCCACTTGATTTAGCCCAAGCAGCGCAGATTGGTCAGCGATGGGGCTACAGTCAAATCGATATCAATTGTGGTTGTCCATCTGAACGGGTCCAAAGGGGCTCTTTTGGGGCTTGTTTAATGGCCGAGCCCAAGTTAGTCTCGAGTTGCGTGCAGGCAATTTTAGAGGCAGTTGATTTACCGGTTTCTGTGAAGCACCGCTTGGGGCTAGATGCCATGAATCCTGCCCAGTCTCAGAATGATTATCAGTATGTTTTAGATTTTATGTTGGGAATCTGTGATGCGGGTGCGACCCAATTAAGCGTGCATGCTCGTAATGCGGTCTTAAAAGGTTTATCCCCCAAAGAAAATCGCACGATTCCACCCCTGCGGTATGAGATTGCCAAGCAACTGCGGGTAGATGTGCAGAAACATTATCCCCACGTGCAGGTTTTATTGAACGGGGGACTTAGCAGTAATTCAGAGATATTTGCGCATTGGAATGATTTTGATGGCTTTATGATTGGTAGAGCTGCCTATCACACACCAGCTATTTTATTAGCATGGGACCGCATGATAGAGACGAATGGTCAAGATTATGGTTACTTTTTAAATGAGCAAACCTGGCGACGAGTGCAAGAACAGTGCGTTGAGTATACGCAAAACTGGCTATTAGCTTGTCAAGAAAGTGGTCGACCAGAGCGGTTTCAGCTAGCCGGTATAACACGACATATTTTGGGGTTTGCGCATGGTCTTGGTGGATCTCGCTTATGGCGTCAGCAGTTATCAGACCATCGTTTACTTCATCGTGTTAAAACGGTTGAGCAGGTTACGCAGTTTTTTGAAATGGCGTCTGCGCATCTCCGAATTTTTTCTGATCAGTCCGATTCTTACCTACCGTACCAGCAGATTGATTAGGGTTTTGACGAATTTGTATTTTAGGTGTGTCGTGTTATCTTAGAGTTTATTCAATCAAGTCTAATAGTGAGTCATAAAAATAACCAAAAGGAGAGCATGTTGTCAAATAGAATAAAATTCACAGTGGTATTGAGCGCTATTTTTTTTCTAGGATCTGTAGCGCAGGCCCAACCCGGACCATATCCCAACAAGCCCGTCAAAATTGTCGTGCCATTAGGAGCCGGCGGCGGAACGGATATTGCTGCGCGTCTTTTGGCTGCTGCGTTAACTGAGACTTTAGGACAGAGTTTTTATATTGAAAATAAGACGGGTGCGGCAGGTAATATCGGTATGACCTATGTTGCCCAGTCTGCGGCTGATGGCTACACTTTACTGATGGGAAATGTATCAACGAATGCGATTAATGAGACAGTATTCGCCAAGCAATTAAAAATTATACCTTCGGAAGATTTGGTGCCGATTAGTATGGTTGCCTCGATTCCAAACCTATTAGTGTCTGGGCCTAATTTTCCACCGAATGATTTAAAAGAATTGATTGCCTATACGAAACAGCGACCTGGGCAATTGAATTTTTCATCTCCCCTGGGTGGTTATTCGCATTTGGACATGTTGGACTTTAACCGCCAGGCTGGTATGTCGATGGTTAATATTCCATCGAAGGGTGCTGGATCTTCGCAGACTTCAATTATTAGTGGCGAGATCCACTTTTCGATATTAAATGCTGCGACTGTGACAGAGCATGTAAAGAGTGGTCGAATGAAAGCTTACGCGACCACTTCAGCGAATCGTCTGGCGGCGTTTCCAAATCTTCCTACTTTAGTAGAAAGTGGTTATCCAGGTATTGGAAGTGATAATTGGAATGCTATATTTGCTCCTGCCAAGACTCCTAGGCCGGTTATTGACATATTGTTTGCGGCAATTATTAAATCGATCCAGCAACCTAAAGTAAAAGAGTCATTTACGAAAGCCAATTTACCAGCAGTAACGAGTAAGTCTCCTGAGGAGGCGTTAAACTTTGTTAGGACTGATAGTTTGCGATGGAAGCGCATTATTAAAGAGAATAATATTAGTTTTGAATAGCGCTTGTGGATGGGCAAATAGCCTTGATTGACCCAACGAGTGACCCAACGAGTGACCCAACTAAGCCTACATTTTTCATGTTAGGAAGTTTTTATGTTTAAAGCCTTAACCCTAAAAAAAGACCCTGAATTTTCAGCCCAAATTGAGCTCTTAGATCGGTCGCAATTGGCAAAGACAGATACTTTAGTATCTGTCGCGTATTCGACGCTGAACTATAAAGATGGCTTAGCTATCACCAACAGTGGTCCGGTAGTTAGAAAATGGCCAATGGTTGCAGGTATCGATGGTGCTGGGGTTGTTCTTGAGTCAGCCAGTCCAGATTGGCAAGTTGGTGATTTGGTAATACATAACGGTTGGGGATATGGTGAAACGCAGTGGGGATGTCTTTCGCAACTTGCTGCGTGTGAAGCAAACCGTCTAGTGCGGTTGCCCAGCCAGTTGACCACTCGGCAAGCGATGGGGATTGGCACTGCTGGATATACCGCTATGTTAAGTGTTTTAGCTTTGGAAGAGCAGGGGCTAAAGCCTGGTAATGGCGAGATAGTTGTGACTGGCGCAACAGGCGGAGTTGGGAGTATTGCTATTGCATTACTCAGTCGTTTAGGACATGAAGTTGTGGCAGTGAGCGCCAAGACAAGTTCTTTTGATTATTTAAAGTCCTTAGGAGCGAGTCAAGTCATGGATCGCCGGGAATTATCTCTGGCAGGTAAACCGTTACAAAAAGAAAGATGGGCGGGTGCGATCGATACAGTTGGATCTTTTACTTTAGCGAATATTTGTGCCCAGATGCAATATCGAAGTACTGTAGCTGTTTGTGGATTGGCACAGGGTGCTGATTTACCGTTGACGGTTATGCCATTTATTCTTCGTGGAGTGCGGTTGATTGGGATTGACTCTGTGATGGCTCCAATTGCCCGGCGTCAACTTGCTTGGGCGCGTTTAGCGCAAGATCTGGACAGCAGTAAATTAGAGCAGATGATCGAAGATATTCAGCTTGAAGAGGCGATTGAGCGCTCTAAGTCATTCATGGCAGGGGATGTGGTTGGTCGGATGGTTGTTCATTTACAGTAATTAATGGGTGATTTTCGCATGTAGGATCAATATGGTGATGCCGGGGTTACCCATCATTTCCGGCTTGAGAACACTTTTAATCGCTGGGTACTGTTTGATTAAAAATTGGTAGGTGGTGTGGCTCGCTTTGAGATGTTCTCCAAAATAATAAGCGCTAATTATTTGATGCCAACGCCCATGCTGCATCGCTTCTCGAAACGCTTTTTTTATTCTGCCCTCGCCTTGTGAGCCTTGGCCATGTATGACATGCAACATACGAATGCTTGAGCCTGTGAGCTGCTCGAGTTGGTTTTCAAAGCGCTGCATAGCCTCTTCGACTCGCGGTAAGCCACTCTCTAAATTGATGGTGAAATAGTCCCAATGGTTTTTTTGTTCATGAAGGACGTCTTTTTCACCACAAAATGGGCAGATTTTCTCTAATAATCGACGAGGATTACCGCACATAGCGCAAATTAAAAAAGTATTTTTCATGACATAGGATGACAATCGAAGATAGAGGTATTATGCTAATACGCATTGTATGAATATTTTATTGAAGGAGCTTATTTTGCGTGTGAATCGATTAAGTCTAATTTGCATCGGTATTATTTTTTTGCAAGCTTGCGCTCATTCAGGGTCTGGGTTTTCGCCCATTGTGGATAAAAAAGGTTTAGATGAGATGGCCTATCAGCGTGATTTATTAGAATGTCAGGGCCTCTCTCAAGAAACTGGTACAACTAGTAAGACGGCTGCCACACAAGCCGCAGGTGGCGCTGCTGTTGGTGCATTATTAGGGCTTGTGGGTGGCGGTAACAAGACGGGTATTGCCCAAACTGCCGGGATTGGCGGCGTAATTGGTGGAGCTTCTGGTGCATATAGTGGAACTAAAGAGAAAGAAATGGTTATTCGGCGCTGCTTGAATGGGCGGGGATATCGCGTACTTAACTAGAATACTTGATGAAATTTACGTGCTTAGTATTAGGTTTTTCTAAGCATTTATTCCTGTTAGGATGCCTAGGCATTCTTACGGGGTGTTTTATTGCTCCTGTTGCTACGACGGTCAGTTATTTGACTAGTATTTCTCTGGTTCAAAGTACTGCTATTACCGGTGTCTCTTATGTAGCTACTGGCAAAGGAGTTTCTGATCATGTGGTTTCGGGGATAACCGGCCAAGATTGTCAAGTTTTAAATGTGATTAATGACAAATCAATTTGTCAAGCTTATCCAACTGATCAACCCCAGATGAAGAATGGTAGTTCGAGTGAGGCCAGTTCAATTGCCAGTCAGGAGGTCCAGAAATTAGACTCGATGGCAGAACTCATTGAGAGGCAACTTTCGATTCATACAAGTCCAGATAGTGACTATAAATAGCCTTATTTAGAGGTAAGGTTTCAGCCAACCAAGCCCTACAGAAGTATTATTTTTAGGAAAATACTCGCAACCGATTAGTCCTTGATAATTGAGGGCGTCAATGACTGAAAAAAGGTGTTCATAATTGACTTCTCCGGTATCGGGCTCGTGTCGATCTGGCACTCCTGCAATTTGAATATGCCCAATATGTTGAATAAATTGCTGCAGTTTTTTTTCTAAGTCACCTTCCATAATTTGTGCATGGAATAAATCCATCATGAGTTTCACATTAGGGATTGCTAGTTCAGTAATAATTTGTACGGCATCTTTTTGGTAATTTAAAAAGTAACCTGGAGCATTACGCGTATTTATCGGCTCAATGACAATATCAATTCCAAGAGCTTGAGCAGCATTTGCCGCTTGTCGAATTCGTTGTAGGTAAGTTTTTCTTGCTGATAATTGATCGGCGCCACTAGGAAGAATACCGGCCATTAAATGCAGCCGAGATACTTGAAGAGCTTTTGCATAGGTTAGGGCATTTTCTAGATTCTGGGTAAAGTCCGCTTGGCGATTTTCAAAGATCGAGAGTCCTTTTTCACCTTTTGATTCATCTCCAGGAGAGATATTAAAAAGATGCTGACGCAGCTGATATTGGTTGAGTCGCCGCATAATTTCATCTGCTTTGTAATTATAGGGGTACAAGAACTCGATCCATTGAAAGCCGTCTTGGGCGGCTAATTCAAAGCGGTCTAAGAATTCTACTTCTTGGTACATAAAAGAAAGATTGGCGGCAAATGTAGGCATATTTTAGGACGGAGTTGTTGATTGAATCAATTGGGAAAAAAAGATTGATCTGTTTATCATACCCTTCCTGAGATGCCTCAATCAATTTCAACCATGTTAGAAGTCTTGATCTAGAAGGTTGTTGATGAAGTAGTAGATCGTGAATTATTCTAAATAGTAATAGTTCTTTCAAGGTATGACTTGTAAAAACATGTCAAAATAGTAGTTTGAGTATGCTTTCGGTTTGTGTGGTGTCGTTTTAGTTTTTCTTGCGGGGATTTTTTGAAGTCAGACTTGGGATTACAGTCAAAACTATATGGTAAAAAAATTAGAATTCGTACCGAGTATCGATGGATCTGCTTTTCTTCGAAAAAGGCAAGACCTTGGACTTTCTCGTGAGGAATTAGCCCAGAAACTCTGTATCACTGCAAAGCATATTTTACAAATCGAAGAGGGTGGGGATAGTGTTTTTTATTCACAACTGCTCAAGGTACAAACTGCTCGAAAATTAGCTGCTCTGATTGATTTACCCAATGAAGAGGCATTTTTAGAGGAGGTGGATTTTTCTGTCAAGTCTGCGCCGATTCAAAAAGCCAAGTCACTCGAACAAGAGCCGATTTTGTCAAGCGGCTTCATTCAAAATACGATGTTAGGACTGAGTAGTTCGATTATTTTGATCACTCTTTTAATCGCTGTTTTGTATTGGTATACCCGTGAGCCTTTGAAGACGCTTTATCAAGAAACGTATTTAACCCCTGCACAAAACATACCCGAAGTCCCGCCCGAAAAAGAAAGTACTGTTGTACAAGTCCCTGAAGAGCCACCGTTGCCTGATCCATGCTTTATTCCGGCAGAGTTGCTCGTGAAGACACCTGCTTTTTCTGCCCCTAACGCGAGTTTTAAGGGTAATGTGCTCGCTTTGGCGAGTAAAACTCTTCAGTCAGTTTGTATCGTTGATGCCAAGGGTGTACAGCAATTGATTGAAGTTAAACCTGGCCAAAATAATATCGTGTATGGGGCATCTCCATTTACATTAATTGCGCAAGACTTATCCTTAATCAGTGCCTATTTTCAGGGTTGGCGTGTTTTGCCAATTCAAGTTGGTCAGCGGGTTATTATTTTAAAAGAAGTACCCTTAAGCCCTAAGCCATTGTCTGCTGTATCACCCAACTCGAACCTCGAGTCGAATGATCAGCGAGTGATCGAAAACAGTTCAAAGCCCTTAACTGGGAACGATGATAGTCTTCCTAAAAGAGATCCTGAATAAAAAAACTCAAAAAAAGGAACTCAAAAATCGCCACACTGGTCGGGCATAGCTCCGGTAAGAAATAGTTCCTCATTGGGAAGATGATTGCCTAGCCCTTTAGCATTTAAAAAGTCATCTAGTAGGACTGTTCAGTGTTCGGAGTTAAAATTTCAAAGAATCATCAGTTAATATCCATTCTTGTAATTTTTTCGAGGAGTATTTGTTTTATATGATTAATAAAGTTACAGATAGTTTAGCGCAGGCCTTTTCTGGCATCCAAGATGGCGCAGTAGTAATGATCGGTGGTTTTGGTGGCTCTGGTATTCCGCATGAGTTGATCGAAGGCTTAGTCGCTCAAAATGCCAAAGACTTAGTCATAATTACAAATAATGCTGGCAGCGGTGAAACGGGGATTGCTGCGCTTCTAAAATCGCGTCGCGTCAGGAAAATCATTTGTTCCTACCCAAGGATGGCAAACTCGCATATTTTTGAAACTTTATACCGCTCTAAAGAGATTGAACTTGAATTAACGCCCCAAGGAAATTTGGCTGAACGTATTCGTGCGCAAGGCGCGGGTATCGGTGGTTTTTTTACTGAAACTGCCTTTGGGACTCTCTTGGCACAGGGTAAAGAGACGCGTTTAATTAACGGCAAGAACTACGTTTTTGAGTCTCCATTAGCGGCTGATTTTGCTCTCATTAAGGGCTTTAAAGGAGATCGTTGGGGAAACTTGGTCTACCGTAAAGCCTCTAGAAATTTTGGGCCTATTATGGCGATGGCTGCTAAAACAACCATTGCCCAAGTACAAGAAGTGGTTGAGCTTGGAGTCTTAGACCCGGAGCAAATTATTACGCCGGGTATTTTTGTGCAACATGTTATCCATGTCGGAGAACCAATATGAATCAACCATCTGGAGTAGGACTTACTCTAAAGCCCATTTCTCGAAATGAAATGGCCCAAAAGATTGCTTCTTACATTGTTGAGGGAGCCTATGTTAATTTAGGTATTGGTATGCCAACCTTAGTAGCTAATTATCTTCCGCCTGATAAAGAAATTTTTTTGCATTCTGAGAATGGTATTTTGGGGATGGGGCCTGCGCCTCAGGATGCTGATATTGACTGGGATTTAATTAATGCTGGTAAACAACCGGTAACTTTGTTAAGCGGTGGCAGCTATTTTCATCAGGCGGACTCCTTTGCAATGATGCGAGGCGGCCATATTGACATTTCCGTGTTGGGCGGTTTTCAGGTATCGCAAACTGGCGACTTAGCTAACTGGCACACCGGGGAAGTGGACGCTGTACCAGCCGTTGGTGGTGCGATGGATTTAGCCGTAGGAGCTAAAAAAACATATGTCATGATGGAGCATTTAACGAAGGATGGCAAAAGCAAGCTTGTCGCTCAATGTACCTATCCATTAACCGGGATTGGTTGCGTTTCAATGGTCTTTACTGACCTCGGTATTTTTGAAATCTTACCAGAAGGGTTTTTTGTTGTTGAGCTTTTTAACGGGATGTCTTTAGTACAAGTACAAGCAGTTACGCCGGTTGTTCTGCATACGTATCCTTAACTTAGAAGAGAAATAAATGAATAAACCAGTTGCTTATATTTGTGATGCGATTCGAACTCCTATTGGTCGCTACGGCGGGGTCTTGTCAGCAATACGTACAGATGACTTAGGTGCGATTCCGATTAAATCATTAATGGAGCGTAATCCTCAGGTGCAGTGGGATCAAGTGGATGAGGTGGTGTATGGTAATGCTAATCAAGCCGGGGAAGATAACCGCAATGTTGCTCGGATGAGTAGTCTTTTAGCCGGTTTGCCCATGGCTGTGCCTGGAGCCACGATTAATCGCTTATGTGGATCAGGTATGGACGCTGTTGGTGTGATTGCTAGAGCAATTGCATCGGGTCAAATTCATTTAGGAATTGCCGGTGGTGTGGAGAGTATGAGCCGAGCACCTTTTGTAATGCCGAAAGCTGAAAGCGCATTTTCTCGATCGAACACAGTTTTTGATACAACGATTGGTTGGCGTTTTATTAATCCATTGATGCGTCAGTTATATGGCGTTGATTCCATGCCGGAGACTGCACAAAACGTTGCTGATGATTGGCAAATTTCAAGGGACGATCAAGACAAATTTGCCTTGCGAAGTCAGCAAAAAGCACTTGCAGCACAGGCTAATAGCCGACTTGCCCAAGAAATCACTCCAGTAAGTATTCCGAATAAAAAAGGTGAGCCAACAATCGTTCTTATGGACGAGCATCCGCGTGCAACCACTTTAGAAAGTCTACAAAAGCTCAAGCCGATTGTGCGTCCTGATGGGAGTGTTACAGCTGGTAATGCCTCAGGTGTTAACGATGGAGCCTGTGCCCTGTTAATCGCCTCGCAGGAGGCGCTTGCAATGCACCAGTTAAAGCCACGTGCCAAGATATTAGGTTTGGCTACTGCCGGTGTAGCACCGCGTGTTATGGGTATTGGTCCAGCCCCAGCCAGTAAAAAATTACTAGCGCACTTAAATTTAGATATTACACAAATGGCAGTGATTGAACTCAATGAAGCTTTTGCTGCCCAAGGTTTAGCCACTTTGAGAGAACTTGGGGTCGCTGACGACGATCCTCGGGTCAATCCAAATGGTGGAGCAATTGCACTGGGTCATCCTTTAGGAATGAGTGGCGCTCGGTTAGTTACCACGGCTTTATATCAGTTAGAGCAGTTGCAGGCCCGCTACGCCCTTTGTACGATGTGTATTGGGGTTGGTCAAGGAATTGCGATCATTATTGAGCGGGTCGAGTAATTCTGAAGTTAATTTACGGCTTGGGATTTTTTTTATGGGCTTGATCTAGCTTTTTAAGAAAGGCCATTTTTTCTTTAATTTGGATTTCTAGCCCCCGATCTGATGGTTGATACCAGCCAGGTTCTGGCATATGCAAAGGGAGGTAGGATTCTGCGGCAGCATAGCCGTGCGGTTCATCGTGGGCATACCGATAGCTTGCTCCATAATCCAAGTTCTTCATGAGTTGCGTGGGTGCATTTCGAAGATGCAATGGCACCTCTTGAGATTGATCTTTTGCAACAAAATTTTTAGCCTGTTGATACGCTTGGTAAGCTGCGTTACTTTTAGCTGCCAGAGCAAGATAGATCACAGCCTCGCCCAAGGCTAGTTCACCCTCAGGTGACCCAAGTCGTTCAAAGGTAGCGGTTGCGTCAAGGGCAATTTGGATTGCTCTTGGATCAGCCAAGCCAATATCCTCCCATGCCATGCGTACGATTCTTCTGGCTAGGTATAGGGGATCTACACCCCCGTCAAGCATCCGGCAAAGCCAGTAAAGAGCGGCATCCGGATGTGAGCCACGCACGGCTTTATGAAGGGCGGATATTTGATCATAGAATTGTTCCCCGCCCTTATCAAATCGTCGTCGGTTTTGCGCTAAAATATTTTGTACAAAGCCTGCATCGATCGTGGTTTTTTCCTCAAAAAAACTGGCTTGAATAACCTGCTCAGTCGCATTTAAGAATCGTCTTGCATCGCCATCCGCGTAATGAATGAGGATCTCTTGCGCATTTGCATCAAGCACAAATGGTTGAGTAATGATCTGCTTAACTCGTTCCAGTAATTGATACATATCTTGAGGTTCTAAAGTTTTAAGAACATACGTTTGGGCGCGAGATAATAATGCAGAATTCACTTCAAAAGAGGGATTTTCTGTCGTTGCACCTATAAAAGTGAGCAGTCCAGACTCTACAAAAGGAAGAAGCGCATCTTGTTGGCTTTTATTAAAGCGATGAATTTCATCGACAAAGAGCAAACTGCGTTTGCCATGGTGGGTGAGAGCATTTTGAGCCTGGTCGACAGCTTGTCGAATATCTTTGACTCCAGCGAGTACGGCTGATAGAGCGATCAAATCACCTTCGACTTCATGGGCTATTAATCTGGCTAATGTGGTTTTACCAACACCCGGTGGACCCCATAAAATCATCGAGTGCGCTTGCTTGGAGTTGAGCACATGCGCTAGGGGTTTGCCCGCTCCTAGGAGGTGAGTTTGTCCAACAACATGGCTTAAGCGCTGAGGCCTCATTGCTTCTGCAAGCGGAATTTGAGGCCATTTTAAAGGGATTGGATGAGCGGTCATCGGTCTTCTTATTTTTTTAGGGCTTAACTAGTCCGATTTGCAAAAAAAAAGAAATAAAAAAATCTACGATAATAAGTATATGAACACATTATCTAATCATACTAGTATCAATAACCAAGTAGGTTTTATTTTAACGATTACATGCCCCGATCGGCCTGGTATTGTCCATGCGGTTAGTCAATTTTTATTCGAAAAAGGGGCAAATATTCTAGACTCTGCGCAATATAGTGACACTGTTACTGGACGCTTTTTTATGCGGATTCATTTCGTGGTGGATCCTGCTACTGTGTCACAAGACCAACTTCAAAATAGTTTTGATCTTATTGGGCGCCGTTTTCAGATGGTATGGAATTTTTATGATGCCTTAAAAAAACCACGAGTTTTAGTGATGGTTTCAAGTTACGGCCACTGTTTAAATGATTTACTATTTCGGACTAAGAGTGATTTATTACCGATTGAGATTGCGGGGATTGTATCCAATCATCATGATTTTTTACAATTAGCCAAGAGTTATGATGTGCCATTTCATTTTTTAGATATTAAGTCTTCCACAGACTCAAAAAAGGCCCAGCAGGAAGAGATTTTACTCAGCTTAATTGAGCAAGAAAAAATTGATCTAATTGTGTTGGCACGCTATATGCAAATTCTTTCTGATAAGGTATGTCAGCAATTAGCTGGCCGGGTAATTAATATTCATCATTCGTTTTTGCCGAGCTTTAAAGGCGCTAAGCCATATTTTCAAGCTCATCAGCGTGGTGTGAAGTTAATTGGCGCAACGGCGCATTATGTGACGACTGATTTAGATGAGGGGCCAATTATTGAACAGGAAGTCCTGCGCGTCAATCATGCGATGAGTCCTGACCAATTAGCGGCTGCAGGTCGAGATGCCGAGTGCTTAGCATTATCAAAAGCAGTTCGGTGGCATGCTGAGCAACGTATTTTTGTGAACGGTAAAAGTACGGTAATCTTTCAGTAATATGCGTAGTTCGAACCGAGAGATTGTTCTGAGCCGATAGGACCCCTTTCGATTGGCTTAAAGATATTGCTTGAGTTCCAACTTTGCAATTGCAGCGTGGTGGACTTCATCAGGGCCATCGGCGATACGAAGAATCCGTTGCCAAGCGTATTGATATGCTAATTCAAAATCTTGGCTCACTCCTGCACCGCCGTGTGCCTGAATAGCCCAATCAATAATTTTGAGAGCCATATTAGGTGCCACAACTTTAATCATCGAAATTTCTTTACGAGCGACTTTATTCCCATCGGTATCCATGGTTGCAGCTGCTTTAAGAGTAAGAAGTCTAGCTTGATCAATCAGACATCTTGACTCAGCGATTCGCTCTAGCCAGACGCCTTGCTCTGCCAGTGGCTTACCAAAAGCAATACGATTTTGAAGACGTTTACACATAGACTCAAGGGCGCGTTCAGCAGCTCCTATCGAGCGCATACAGTGGTGAATCCTGCCTGGGCCGAGTCGGCCTTGCGCAATCTCAAAGCCCCGACCTTCGCCTAAAAGAAGATTAGAGCATGGAACACGTACATTTTTTAAAGTGATTTCCATATGTCCATGCGGGGCGTCATCATAACCAAAAATTGTCAAGGGACGGTGCACAGTAATACCAGGTGCGTTGGCAGGTACCAAAATCATCGATTGCTGTTGATGTTTTGGGGCGTCGGGATTAGTTTTGCCCATCAGAATATAAACAGCGCAGCGCGGATCTCCTGCACCTGAGGACCACCATTTGTGGCCATTGATAACGTATTCTTCCCCATCTCTTTCAATTTTGCATTGAATATTGGTGGCGTCACTAGAAGCTACCTCAGGTTCTGTCATTAAAAATGTTGAACGAATTTCTCCAGCGAGTAACGGTTCTAGCCACCGTTTTTTTTGTTCTTCCGAACCGTATCGCTCGATGGTTTCCATATTGCCTGTATCGGGTGCATTGCAATTGAAAACTTCAGGAGCAATATGCGAGCGCCCCATCATTTCGCAAAGAGGGGCATACTCGAGGTTGCTTAGTCCTTGCGGCGCTCTCGTGGATTTTGGTAGGAACAAGTTCCATAACCCTGCTACCTGAGCTTTTGGTTTAAGATCTGCGATGATTTGGGTAGGTATCCAAGGATTACCCTTTTGACGATTCTGAGCAACTTCTTCGTAAAAACGGTGCTCATTGGGATAAATATGTTCATCCATAAAAGTTGATAAGCGGGCACGTAGCTCGATTACTTTGGGTGAATAGGTAAAATCCACGAGAACTCCTTTGATTTGTTTCTTCATTGTAAACTGATCTAGAAGCTAGATTATGGCAAATAAATTCTTTAGAATTGATAAACCTTGGTATAACTGTAAATCATCTTTATATGTGGTGATCATTAAACTATGTTAATTGTCTTATCTCCTGCTAAAACTTTGGATTTTGAATCACCTGCGCCATCAATTGCGTTTACGCAACCGAATTTCATTTCCGAATCTGCTAGTTTGATTACAGAGTTACGCAAGCGCTCACCGGTTGAGATTGCCCAGATGATGTCCTTGTCAGATAAGTTAGTTGCTCTGAATATGACACGCTATGAAGCTTGGTCTAAAAAGTTCACTTTAAAAAATAGTAAGCATGCCTTGTTGGCTTTTAATGGAGATGTTTATGAAGGCTTAGATGCCAGTTCACTGCAAGTGCAGGATTTGGAGTATGCTCAGCAACACCTCCGGATTTTATCTGGTTTATATGGTGTTTTACGTCCCCTCGATTTAATGCAAGCTTACCGTTTAGAGATGGGGACCCCTTTAAAAACTGCGAAGGGCAAGGATTTGTATGCTTTTTGGGGAGATCAAATTACTTTGCAAATTGGGCGGGAGTTAGCTACTCACAAAACCCCAGTGTTATTAAATTTAGCCTCTGATGAATATTTCAAGGTGATATCTCCAAAGGTGCTTTCTCAGCCAATCGTATCTCCGGTATTTCAGGATGAAAAAGATGGCAAGATGAAAATTATTTCTTTTTATGCCAAAAGAGCCCGTGGCTTAATGACGCGTTTTGTGCTTGAAAATCAGATTGATAACCCCGGCGAATTAAAGGCATTCCGAGCAGAGGGTTACCGATATAACGCGCAAGTCTCAACACTTGAGCGGCCAGTTTTTCAGCGCAAACCCTAGTTTAACTTTTAATATTTTCTCCTATGGCAAAAACTCGAGTCCATCATCATTTAAGAAACTCTCAAGAGGTAGAGAAACTCGTTGCTGACGTTTTATCTCTGTGCGCTTCGGGTAGTCAATTGGAAGATTTCTTTTGGGAGAAGAAATTAACTGAGCGTTTGGATCGTCTTCTGAATAGTCAACATCAAGCTGTCTTAGACTTGGCTTTAGATCTAACATTTAAGAGTCAGACTGAAGCATTTGAAATATTAGCGGATGCCATAGAGACGAGTTCTGAATCAATTATTTATCAACACCAAGATGAGACCTATCAAGCCTTATTAATTGCCATTCCAATCATTGCCCAGACTAAATATTCGATTCCATCGGGTCCGATTCTGCAAGATGAAGCAGCCCAAATAGTTGATTATCTGAATGAGTTTGTGTTTTGTGAAAAAACGCGGATGAGTATTGTGCCGTGGTTATATAGTATTGATCAAATTCCACAAACGCATATTCAAACCCGGCAGTTGTTGCAGCAGATGGCAAAGTCGGCAATTGAGCAATCGGATCTGCGTTATGAATTAAAAAATATGCCAGAGACAATTGCAGTGCTGGCTGATCCCCGATTTATTATTTGTACGATTACTGCTTTGCTAGGACATCCAATGTTTTTATGGCAGGCTGAGGATGGTGTTCGCGTAGAGCGAAGTAGTGTGCTCAAACAATGGCAGCAGGCTACACATTCAAACTTTGTTCGTTTATTACCTGGTTGTGAATTCGAAGTGATGTTGCCTGACGCTTTTTTTACCAATTGTCGGGAGGCTGATAAGCGAATTCGGCCTTTAAGCTTGAGGGCTGCCATTAATTATTTAGAGACCACGCTAGAACTCAGTCCTGCGGAATTATCTTGTGTAGTAGCTGCTTTTGGCGCTGAAGTTGCCGACGAGTTCAGGATATCATTTTCAATTAAAGGGCATCCCGACATTATTTATGGCGTGGTTTGGCCTTTATATGATCGGGAGTCAATTGACCCTGAGGACATCGATGGGGGTAGTGGGCGTAATTCAACGATCCGTTTAATTGCCGACACTTTGCATGAGGCAGGGGTAGTTGATGTCTTTAAGCATGCGATGCTATTTACCCCGGAGTCTTGCGAGGATTGTGGCGTACCTTTATTTCCAAATCGCTCCGCGGAAGTTGTGCATGCAGAGATGCCTTTGGATACCCCGGCACAGCAATTATTGTTTCACTAACAATATTTAACAAGAATCTTCACTATACTTGCGAAGACTATCCACTATTGAGGGGATACGCTAACGAGATTACTGAGTGCTGGACTCTTGCAATGGTCAAGTAAGCGTTGGCCTAATTTAGAGTTCAATAACATGGCTTTTTCTGGGATTACAAGCCAGTGGAGTTGGTTGTTTAGATCAATAAATTTTGTGGCACCTGTTAAAGCATCAACTTCCGAGAACTGATACAGTTTTTTATTCCATAAGAGCATCAAGCCCTTCTCAGATTGCGCTGTTTTTAAACTGACTTGGTTTTCGCACGTCCAAAGATGCACTTCAGAAATTTTTCGTTGTTCAAACTGTTGGTCATCAGTTAGTTGCTTGGCGCTTGGGCGGGTAGTTTGTTTTTTGACAGTAGCGGGTGAGGGGCTATTTTGCGCGAAAGTTTGGGGAGTTTGCATGAAGAGAAAAATGCTACTGATAAAAATGCCTAATGACCTAAAAAATTTTTGGGGGATTGTTACAGAAATTAGCATATTCATCAATCAACGATCCCTAAACCAACCAAGTTGGTCAAATTGTGCGCGCATTTTTCCGAGGGTATAGGCTTTTTGAGCGATTGTCCAGTAATAGCGATAACTTGCCCGATCATGAAGTTTACCCTCATGCTGAATGGGCCCCCACTGGGCAGTGATAGCTTGGCTTAAAATTGCAATAGACTGCATTATTTCGGAATCTGTTGGTCCCAACGCGGTCACAATGATAGGAATTTGGTTTGGGTGAATACTCCATTTACGGGTGTAGGCAAAGGCATTTTTAGCCATCAAGGTATCGGTTTGGACGACTTGTAGATCCTTTGTTTCAGTACACACATTATGGGCTGGAGTTTTGCCAAAGGTATGGCATGCCACAGCTATCTCAGTCATTGCACGACGGGTTAATGGATGACTGAACTGATCGATATGCATCGCACTGCTAGGTATCGCTCCGTAAAAACCGGAAACAAAATCCATTAGTCCAAAACTAAGGCAGGCAACTTGAGGCAGAGCTGCGATCGCAAAAACATCTGCAAGAGACTCATTGGTTTCGATGAGGACATGGATTGGTAGGCGTTTAGAGATGCCGTACTGCGTTGCTTTATGATTAATTTTTTGGATTAATTGACTCACTTGGATTGCATTGCTTACTTTGGGAATAGTGATATAGGCTAGTTGCTGGCCAGCTCCATGAATAATGCAATCGATATCTGAATCAAAAAAAGGGCTCAGTGGATCATGAACTCTTACGCCCACTTGTTGATAGAGATTTTCAGGACTAGTCAGGAGTTCGCAGACCAATTGGGCATGTGCCAGCTCTTGTCCAATTGGTGCGCCATCTTCACAGTCAAAAGTAATATCAAAGCAAGGCCCCAATTCTTTTTGCAGCTGCAAAGCTTTGCGCATTCTAGGCTCTGTGCCACAGTAATGGTCGCAAACGGCAAGCGCCAAAGGCGCCTGCCCGTCAAATAGAACCTCCGATGGCCTCATAAAAGTTAGTTTTGGCCGTTATAGGAGGTGCTTTACTCCGTCTCGCTCTTCCATGAGTTCATTGAGCGTAAAGTCCATTCTCTCTCTCGAGAAAGCGTCAATTTCAAGCCCAGCCACAATGTGATACTCGCCATTTGCGCAGGTCACTGGCACGCCGTACATGGTATCTTTTGGGATTCCATACGAGCCATCAGAGGGTATACCCATAGTAACCCACTTACCATTCGTACCGAGGTGCCAATCGTGCATATGATCGATTGCTGCATTAGCTGCTGAAGCAGCCGATGAGAGGCCGCGTGCATCAATAATTGCTGCGCCGCGTTTACCAACTGTTGGTAAGAAGGTATTTTTATTCCATTCTTCGTCAGCAATCATTTCTTTAATTGATTTGCCATTGACTGTTGCAAACCGGTAATCTGGGTACATAGTTGGGCTATGGTTACCCCAGACTGCTAATTTTTCAATATCAGCGACTGCAACCTGTGCTTTGGTTGCTAATTGTGACAGTGCGCGGTTGTGGTCAAGGCGAAGCATTGCTGTAAAGTTTTTAGATGGTAACTCAGGTGCAGATTTCATCGCGATATAGGCATTGGTATTTGCTGGATTACCAACTACAAGTGTTTTGACTGTTCTTTTAGCAACTGCATTGAGGGCTTTGCCTTGAGCGGTAAATATTTGTGCATTTGCTGATAGGAGATCTTTTCTTTCCATACCGGGGCCACGAGGCCTTGCACCAACTAGCACGGCAAAATCTAAATCTTTAAATGCTGTCATTGGATCACTATGAGCTGACATCTGATGGAGTAGCGGGAAGGCACAGTCATCGAGTTCCATCATGACGCCTTTGAGCGCGTTTTGAGCTTTTTCATCTGGAATTTCAAGCAATTGCAAAATAACTGGCTGATCCTTGCCGAGCATATCACCATTGGCAATGCGAAATAGTAGTGAATAGCCAATTTGACCTGCGGCTCCGGTAACGGCAATGCGAAGTGGTGATTTTCCCATGGGGGGCTCCTTAGTTGATAGTGATGCGATTTAAAATGATCAAAAGATCTCTAATGAATCTCTAATGATAGCGAATATGTCATCCTAATTCGATAAATTTGGCCAAAACATTATTTTACCCTGTTCCTTTTATCACAATGATCCTTTGCCCGAAGGCTAAATCAGTTGGTTTTTTATTTATTTTTATCCTCTTTAAAGTAAATTAGTCGATGTTTTAAAAAGGCTAATTCTGTTCGAGGAAATGCTTCGGTAATCGTGCTAAAGAGTAGTAGTGAGTCATGCTAAGAAGCTATTTTGGTGGTTTTTAGTAATTGAGGACTCGTGCTAAAATATATATAAATCAATAATATATAAGGATTTTTTTAAAATAAAATCAGAAATTTTGAGAATATGACAAAATTACACTGTTGTTTAAT
>CAIQHU010000117.1 GCA_903871735.1 uncultured beta proteobacterium
GGGTAAACTGCTCGCATTTTGCCCATTCACAAAAACATTACCCTTAATTTAAAAACATCTCAAATAAGTCAGACCTTTACAAAATACCTTATTTTATATAGCATGAAAAAAATTCTATCTACCCTCATAATTCTAATTTTTCTATCTCTAGCGAGCTCCACACATGCGCAAGACATTCTAAAAGGTAAAGACCTCAGCCAGGTTAAGGTAGATCAAATGAGCGATGGCGATATTGCCAAACTGAAATCTCAATTGACTAGTTCAGGTATGCCCATTGAGCAAGCCGAACAGGCCGCTATTGCAAAAGGAATGTCGAAAGCAGAATTTGCCAAATTGAAACTTAGATTAGAAGCCACTGCAGAAGCAACCGGGACTGGCAAATTGAAAACGCCCATTAATAAACCGCCTACCAATACTTTAAAAACCAACAATAGCAGCGACTCACTCGATACGGGTAATTATGATGAGGAAAAAAAGGTAAAACCTTTGATTGATCCACTGATTTTTGGGTCAGAATTATTTACGGCTGTTGCACCCAATTTTGAGCCCAATATGAAATTGGCTACACCATTGAATTATGTATTAGGACCTGATGATCAGATTCAGGTTTCGGTTTATGGGGTGCAAGAATACAATGGAGAATTATTGGTGTCTGCAGAGGGAAATATTTTAGTACCCAACGTTGGACAAATTAAAGTTGCAGGACTAACGATTGAAGCGGCTACTCAAAAGTTGAAATCCATTATGGGGAATAGTGTTTATTCTTACTTGCGAACAGGCGGATCTAAATTGTCGGTTACACTAAGTAAGATTCGCAGTATCAAGGTTACGGTTATTGGCACCAATCATCCAGGCAATTATAATTTATCATCTTTGAGTACAGTTTTTAATGCTTTGTATGTAGCAGGTGGACCGTCAGCATTTGGTAGTTTTCGTGAAATAGAATTGGTGAGAAATAATAAGGTGTTTAAGACGATTGATTTGTATCGTTTTTTAATGCATGGCGATCAGACGGATAATATCGGATTGCAGGACAATGATGTGATCAGAGTGCCGGCTTATAAAAAGAGAATGGAATTACAGGGGCAGGTAAAGCGGCCGGGAATATTTGAGATTTTGCCAGGGGAAAGTTTTGCTAGCATGCTAGATTTTGCCTCAGGCTTTACGGATACAGCGTATCAATCTTCAGTAAAAATATTTCAGCGCAATGATAAGGAGCGCAAGGTAGCCGACTTGGAGGCAATGGATTATACTAAGTACCAACCACAAACGGGGGATGTAGTAGTGGCTTCTAAAATATTAAATCGTTTTGCTAATCGGGTACGCATTACAGGGGCAGTATTTAGACCCGATGTGTATGGATTGAGTCAGGGTCTGACTGTAGCTGAACTGATTCGCAAGGCAGACGGATTAAAAGAAGATGCGTTTACGGGAAGGGGACAGATTATTCGTTTGCAGGAAGACTTAACACGCTCTATTATTTCTTTTGATGTTCGCAAGGCTTTGGCGGGTGATGCAGTTAATAATAGTGTATTGCAAAGAGAAGATGAGGTATTGATAAGTTCGGTACTAGATATGCGCGATACATTTAAGGTAACGATTCAGGGAGAGGTAAGGATGCCTGGACAATATGACTTTGTAGACAAGTTATCTGTAAAAGATTTGATAGTACAAGCAGGAGGCTTTTCTGATGCAGCTTACAAAACGGTTGAGATTGCACGTTTGATAAAAAGGGATTCTATCAAGTTGGGAGATAATGGGGCTAGTTTGATCCTTATTGCAAGCATTGATGGACAAGGCGAGCTTAATTCAGCTGCTGCTAACAATATTGTTTTACAACCATTTGATGTAATTACGGTTAGGCGCAAGGCGGGATATGTTTTACCTGAGTCGGTAAGCATTTCAGGTCAGGTGCAATATGCAGGCCCTTATGTATTAAGTAATCGCAATGAAAGAGTGAGTGACTTATTAAAAAGGGCAGGAGGCTTAACGCCGGATGCTTATGCAGAAGGAGCATTTATTAAAAGATATAAAACGGATCAAGAAAAATTAAAAGCGCAGGAGACTGCAAAAAAGTTAAAGAAGGCGGTGAAGGATTCAACTGGAACGGATAATATCACCGAAGAAATTTTGCAAGAATTTGATAAGGTTTCGATTGATCTAGCAAAAATTATAAAAAATCCGGGCGGAGTGAATGATTTGATATTGCATCCTAAAGACGAATTGTATATTCCAAAGTTTGAAGGTCAAATTAAAATCAGTGGAGAAGTATTATTGTCCACTCAAGTACCCTATGAAGAAGGGAAAAGCTTTATAAATTATATTGGTGCTGCAGGAGGCTATAGTCCTTCGGCCCTAAGAAAAAGGGCCTATATCGTTTATGCCAATGGAAGAGCGGCAAGAACGCGTACTTATTTCTTTGTAAGGTCTTATCCAAAAGTAAAGCCGGGCAGTGAAATTGTGGTACCGAAGGCCTCCGATAAGAAAACATCGAGCACAGCTGAAATAGTCGGCCTAACGAGTGGTTTGGTAAGTTTGGCGGGGGTGGTGATTGCGATATTGAAACTGTAGTTGGTTAATTTATAATTTACACGTTACTTGAATGTCTGATGTCTGATGTCTGATTTTTTTATACTTTAAGGCCATCCACTTATCTATAATGATAATTGATAACCACAAGCTTAAATGTTATCATTCAAATTCGCATAATATTTCAGAAAAAGAATAATGGTTGTCCATAAACAAATCAGACATCAAAAAATCAGACATCAGACATAAAAAATCACACATCAGACATCATACATCAGACATATAAATCAGACATATAAATCATAAATAAAAATGACTGACCCCAACATATCTCCTATAGCTGCTGAGGATGAAATCAGCCTAAAAGAACTTATCATCAAATTAAAAGAATGGTATACCTATCTATTATCTAAATGGATGGTTATTGGACTAGCGGGTATGATCGGCGCAAGCATTGGCTTGGCGTACGCACTAAATGATAAGCCTATTTATACCGCTACCTTGTCTTTTGTATTAGAGGATGATAAATCGGGAGGAGGTGGAATGAGTGGCGCATTGGGACTAGCCAGTCAGTTTGGAATTGATATGGGAGGAAATGCTGGGGGTATTTTTACAGGATCTAATTTATTAGAGTTGTTTAAGTCTCGCCGAATGGTGGAGCAAACCTTATTGAAGCCGGTTTCAGTAGACGGAAAAACAATTTCCTATGCAGAATGGTATATTCAAAATGCTCAATGGCGTAAGTCTTGGGCGCAGAAGGAGGGGTTTCAAAATATTCAGTTTTTACCCAATGCCGACAGGACTAACTTTACAAGAGAACAGGACAGTATTATGGGGGTAATGTATGGGGATTTATCTAATAACGGATTAACGGTTGGACAAAAGGATAAAAAGATTTCTATTATAAGTGTAGAGGTAAAATCAATGGATGAGCTTTTTGCTCAATCTTTTACGGAGGCTATTGCCAAGGAAGTATCTGATTTTTATGTGCAGACTAAGAGCAAAAAAGCCAATATGAACATGTCAATATTGCAAAGACAGACAGATTCTATCAGGCAAGAGTTGAATGGAGCGATTACTGGAGTTGCGGTTGCCAATGACAACACCTTTGGTCTTAATTCAGCTTTGAATCTACAGCGAGTGCCTTCTGCCCGACGTCAGGTAGATGTGCAGGCTAACACGGCAATCTTGACAGTGTTGGTTCAACAATCAGAATTAGCCAAGGTTACTTTGCGCAAAGAAACACCTTTGATACAAGTTATTGACCGCCCGATACTACCGTTAAAAAAGGAAAAGTTTGGTAAGGCAAAGGGGATTTTGTTA
>CAIQHU010000118.1 GCA_903871735.1 uncultured beta proteobacterium
ACGCCGCAAAAGAAACATTACGACCAATCCATAATCCTTCCACCTGATGAAACATCGGGGAGTGCGTCGCATCACTATCTACCCGATAAGTTCGCCCCGGTGCAATTACCCGAATATCCTCCAAAGAGGTTAAATCGCCATACTCTTTTAAGTGACGCGCGACCGCATGACTTGCATAACGGATTTGCATTGGACTGGTGTGTGTGCGTAAAAGTAATTGCTTACCCGTTGCGTCTTTACCATCGACATAAAAAGTATCTTGCATCGACCGCGCTGGATGATTTTCGGGACTATTGAGTGCTGTAAAGTTAAACCAATCATTTTCGATTTCAGGGCCCTGAGCCACATCAAAACCAAGCGAATGAAATATCTCTTCAACCCGCTCCCAAGTCCGCATAACCGGATGCAAGCTTCCAGAGCCCACACCCCGCCCTGGCAATGACACGTCAATCGATTCAGCCGACAAACGGGTTTGTAAGAGTTGCTCACTAAACAGCTGACGCTGTTCTTGCAAGGCATGCTCAATCGCCGACTTCGCATGGTTGATACGGGCACCCTCAGTTTTACGTAACTCAGGGTCAAGCTTGCCTAAGCCTTTGAGCATCTCCGTCAAAATACCCGATTTCCCGAAATATTTTGCTTTTACATCCTCAAGGGCAGCAGGATCTTTCGCTTGCGCAAAATCCTGCTTTGCATGCTCGACAAGTTGGTCGAGATCTACCATGGAAGAAAGCTTTAAGCTGCTGTCATCGATTTAATCTTCGCAACTAAAGCAGCGAAGGCAGGCTTATCGTGGATAGCCATATCAGATAAGACTTTACGGTCTAAATCGATTTCCGCTCTCTTGAGACCATTCATGAACACGCTGTAACTAACCTCATGTTCACGGGCAGCCGCATTAATTCGGGCAATCCACAAAGCTCTAAAGACGCGTTTTTTATTGCGACGGTCGCGATAGGCGTACTGCCCAGCTCGCATAACCGCTTCTTTAGCAATCCTAAATACATTACTTCGACGACCTCGGTAACCCTTGGCTGCGTCGGTAACTTTTTGGTGGCGGGCACGTGCTGTGACGCCGCGTTTAACTCTTGGCATAAGATTCTCCTATTCGATCATTAAGCGTAAGGCAACATGGCGCGCACTGACTTCACATCAGAGGCATGAACCTCTGTAGCTCCGCGCAATTGACGCTTACTCTTAGTTGTCTTCTTGGTTAGGATATGGCGCTTAAATGCCTGTCCACGCTTAATCGATCCGCTACCGCGAACCTTAAAGCGCTTGGCTGCACCGCTTTTACTCTTCATTTTGGGCATCACTGCTCCCTTTTCACTAATTGGTGTTGCTCAGGTGGTGATTTTTGAAAATCACACTTTTAAAACCCAGCCACACTTATATGAGCTAAAGCTCTTAACTACCTACTACTTCTTTTTAGAAGGTGATAACACCATCACCATCTGCCGTCCCTCCATTTTGGGGAACTGCTCTACTTGTCCAAATGGCTCTAAATCAGCTTTCAATCGCTCCAACATTCGTACACCAATTTCTTGGTGGGCCATTTCACGTCCTCGAAAGCGCAAAGTAATCTTTGTTTTATCGCCTTCTACTAAAAATCGAATCAAATTCCTCAGCTTCACGCCATAATCGCCATCATCGGTACCAGGCCTAAACTTGACTTCCTTTACCTGGATTACCTTCTGCTTTAACTTCGCCTCATGGGCTTTTTTTGCCTCTTGGTACTTAAATTTCCCATAATCCATCAACTTACATACAGGCGGCTCAGCAGTTGGTGCTATTTCTACTAAGTCAGTTTCTTGCTCTTCAGCTAATTTTAAGGCATCGATGATTTTAAATACACCTAAAGCCTGTCCCTGTGAACCTATTAATCGAACGTCTGGGGCGTTTATTTCCCGATTAAGACGATGCAGTTTGTCTGTAGCGATATCCCTACCTCTTTATCTATTTATTCAACAACCGCCGAACCATGACTAGAGCTAGAGACCTTATTAGAAACTTCTTCTTGGAGTCTTTTCTCGAAAGCTTCAATAGACATAGTACCTAGATCAGCTCCGCCACGGGCTCGAACAGCAACTAAGTTACTATCCCGTTCCTTATCACCAACCACCACTAAATAAGGAATTTTTTGTAAAGCATGGTCTCTTATTTTATACGTTATTTTTTCATTACGCAAATCAGCACTCACTCTAAATCCTTGTTTTTTCAGGATTTGAGCAACTTGTTGCGCATATGCTGCAGAATTTTCAGAAATATTCATCACGATTGCTTGGCTAGGGGCTAACCATACCGGCATAGCGCCAGCGTGATTTTCTATCAAAATACCAATAAAACGCTCTAAAGAGCCCACAATGGCACGGTGCAGCATTACCGGCGCCTTCCGCGTATTGTCATCTGCGACATATTCAGCCCCTAAACGGGTCGGCATCGAGAAATCCACCTGAATCGTACCGCATTGCCAGGACCGCCCAATCGAGTCTTTTAAATGATATTCAATCTTTGGCCCATAAAAAGCACCCTCACCAGGCAACTCCTCCCAAGGCTCTCCCGACAACAGCATAGCTGAACGCAAAGCCTCCTCGGCTTTATCCCAAACAAGGTCGGCTCCAACCCTTTTTTCGGGTCGCAAGGCTAGCTTTACCATTACTTCTGTAAAACCAAAATCCTGATAAACCGATCTAACTACCCGGTCAAATGCGGCCACCTCAGCTTGTATCTGATTTTCAGTACAAAAGATATGCCCATCATCTTGGGTAAAGCCACGAACCCGCATCAAACCGTGCAGAGCACCTGAGGGCTCATTCCGAACGCACTGCCCAAACTCACCAAAACGTAGTGGCAAATCACGATAACTATGCAACCCCGAGTTAAAGATCAAAACATGACCTGGACAATTCATCGGCTTTAAGGCATAAGTCCGATTCTCCGACTCCGTCGTAAACATATGCTCCTGGTAGTTTTCCCAGTGACCAGACTTTTCCCATAAGGAACGATCTAAGATCTGAGGTGCCTTGACTTCTTGATAACCATGGTCTTGGTAGATTTTGCGCATGTACTGCTCAACTTGCTGCCAAATACTCCAACCTTTCGGATGCCAAAATATGAGTCCTGGCGCCTCTTCCTGAAAATGAAACAGGTCTAACTGCTTTCCTAACTTACGATGGTCGCGCTTTTCAGCTTCTGCCAACATATGTAAATGCGCTTCTTGATCTTCTTTCTTTATCCAAGCTGTACCGTAAATTCTCTGTAACATCGCGTTTTTACTATCACCGCGCCAATAAGCACCAGCTAACTTCATTAACTTAAATACTTTTAATTTGCCAGTTGAGGGTATGTGTGGTCCACGACATAAGTCAGTAAACCGTCCCTGAGCATATAAAGAAACTTCTTCACCCTGCGCAATGCTGGTAATCAACTCAGCCTTATAGTGCTCTCCAAGTCCCTCAAAGTAAGTAATTGCAGACTCTCTGGGCATGACCGAACGTACAACCGGCTCATCTAGTTTGGCAAGTTCATGCATCTTCTTTTCAATCAGAATCAAATCTTCTGGTGTAAAGGACTTGGTATATGCAAAGTCGTAATAAAACCCATTTTCGACAACAGGCCCAATTGTTACCTGCGCTTGAGGATATAACTCTTTAACTGCATACGCTAATAAATGCGCGCAGGAGTGCCTTATTACTTCTAAAGCCTCTGGGTCCTTATCAGTCACGATGGCTAGATGAATATCCCGCTCAATCAAATAACTCAAATCAACGAGCGTATCATCCACTTTTCCCGCTAAAGCTGCTTTCGCTAAGCCTGCCCCAATACTGCTTGCCACAGCAGCAATTGTGAGTGGTGCTGGGTATTCGCGTTGAGAGCCGTCAGGCAAAGTCACTACTGGCATAATTACTCCAAAATACGACAAAAAAGACGCACTAACTGCTAGTTCGCAAATCGCTCACTTTAAGTTCTTGGCGCTGTTCAATGGGTTCATTCAATCAAGAAATCGTTTTAGCTTTTATTCATCTTCTTTTGATGCATCTTCTTAAAACTTAAAAACGATTACAGCAACTCACTTGACTAATTCATACAGGATAGACTCCTTTGAAATCCATCCAAATTTTATTACTTTTTACTGCGCATTTCCTAACATCTTAACGCATACTGAGTTCTGAGCAACAGCAATCATGTTCCTTGGTAGGCTCGCTTAGATTCGTGCCAACAACCCCTACCAGGTCAAGGGTTAAAACACTTTCATTCACGATATGCTTCTACACTAAATGACTATTGTACAGAGTTTTAATATGTTGTTAATATCGATTGACCACATAAAAATATTAGATTCATCACCTAACTCCACACACGATTTGTTTACTAAATGTGAAAATTACCATCAAACACTTCAAAGCTCAATAAATTAGATGAATAAAACTACGTTCGATTTCTGCTTGCGTACTTACTTACAACATTCATTTCAGGCCCATCTCGAAAAGCATTTTCAATTGCTTTCACAATCGCATCCCAAATAAAAGTTTCTTGAAGGATTGGGATTTCCTTACTCAACATATTGGAGAGTTTGCCCTGGTTAGACTCTACAGATCGAATGACTCTATCAATTTGCATATCCGGCATTTCAACAATTTCTTTAATTGCCTTTCTGGCTTGTGCGTGGCTGCGTATATAAAGTGATTCCTCTCGCATATCCTCGCGGATTGTTCGAGCCAACACATGCGCTAAGTAAATCACCTGCTTGGTCAGATCGAGCAGTCGCCATGTATGCCTGGCATTGTCATCGCCATGAAATACAAAATTTGAACGAATGCCATCTGCATAGGTGGTGTGGGTGGCTTCAAACTCATAAAGACCAGCCAATGATTGCATCAATGGTCGTGAAACTTCATCAAGGATGCGATCATACATATGACGCTCAGCAGGATCACTGGAAATTAGAGATGATACCGGAAGGATCATTGGAGCTTTGACAGCATCATCGCGTCTTAAAATATCGTTAATTAGAAAACGATGAACGCGTCCATTGCCATCAGCTAACGGATGGATGTAAATAAACCCAAAGGCAGCAACAGCACTGCGCATTACTGGGGACTGTCCTTTTGTACGCTCCAAAAAGGTGACCACACCTTCAAGCATTGCATGGACATCTGCAGCTGGTGGTGCGATGTAATGAACAATATCTTGATATCTTGCAACTTCCCCAACGAATACCGGGGATTGGCGAATACCAAATTGCTCTAATGTTGTACGTTTTCCGAGAATTTCAGATTGCAATTCGGAAAGTGCTGCCTGATTCAATGGAAATGATCCTTGGCCAGTGCGGCGAGATAGTACATTAGCAAATCGTTGAATACGATCCAATTGATCAGCTTCACCCTCAATTGCAAAACTCGACTTACTCTCTCGCAAGGTCATCCAGACCGCCGAGCGCATTAATAACTCATCACCAAATTCGATTGCCAAGTCGTTAATTAACTCTGAGACATCCAAACTCATGGCTTGAATTGAATCTTTGTTTTTTCGGATAATGGGGCAAAAATTAGGCGTTCCAGGTAAGTTGTCGCGCACCCGCCAACGTCGATTAGGGATTGAATGTTCTGGTGTAGCAACCACTAGTTTTAACCCATCGAGGACATCAATATAAGCACCAGTAATTTCTGCGCTAATCGCAAGTTCTTTACCAGTCAGGAACTCATAAAGAAAACCAGCTCGCTTAGCATACTGACCGGATGGTTCATCTGCCAACCAGCTCTCCAAATCGATTGAATCAATTTTTCTGAACAGCATAGATAGGAGCTCAAGGTGAGGAGCCTCGTGCTTGAGATGAAAAGTCAAATGTCCACGCAAAGTCCTAGTGGGACGCATGCTTTCAACATAACTCTCTGTCGTAATTCCATCTAAAACTTGTGTTGTGCGTCGGCTTCCAATGCGACTAAGTGTTTGAAGTGGCATAACCGGCTCTATGCCGTAATTGGCTGCCAACCATGCTCCACCTATGAAATTTTCTTTTGTCATGTATTCATTATGCATAAAAACAATAAAAAATGATAAAAATACTTAATATTTGGTTGTTTTTGCACAAAAACGATAACAGAATAAGCTGAGAATAAGATCGTAAGTGATGTACACCCCATCTACCGATGAGAGTGGAGAAGACGACATCAAATGGAACTGACTCTGTTTTGCTACTTCAATATCAAAACTGACCATCGCCTTTTTCGGGCTTTGTATCGCTTTGGGAAGCAAGATATTTAATTCAGAAAAAAATACTTGCAAAAAATTGGTAGGCTCGACTGAATTCGAATCAGCGACCCCTACCATGTCAAGGTAGTGCTCTAACCAACTGAGCTACGAGCCTAAGGTTAATATTCTATCACTTGCGACGCGCCCCTGTCACCCCTTTCACATCCTCTAATGCTGTCAAAGCTAATTTAATTTGGGAAATATGCGGCACCTCAACAGAAAACTGCATACTAGCAAGCCCTTTTGAGCTAAGCGTTTTAACGCCAATCACGTTGATCTTTAACTTCGCAAAAACTTCTGATATATCTCGCAATAACCCCTGCCTGTCGAGTGCTTCAAGTTGAATTTCTGCAGAAAATAAGGCCTTGGAGTCACTTGACTGCCCCCAGTTCGTGCGAATAATGCGCTCACCGGCTCGCTGCGCTAACTGCTTGAGCGTTGAGCAGTCCCGCCGATGAATCGATACCCCCCTGCCACGAGTAATAAATCCACTAATCTCATCGGGAGGAACCGGTCGACAACATTTAGAGAGTTGTGTCATTAAGGAGTCGACCCCCACCACCAAAATATCGCCCGCATCTGTCTTTCGCTTACTTGGCTTGAGTAAAAAAGCGGGCTCTGGTAAATCCTCCTTCAGGTCCTCCTTGAGTGGCCTGAGTTCTTTAATAGGCTCTAATTCGGCATCCTGCGCATTAAACCAAGCCCTAACTTTTGAGCGCGCCCGGTGCGAAACTAAATAGGATTTCTCAGGCATTAGCCAGTCTCTTGATGGCCCCCCCTCTTTAACCGCAATCACCTCAACAGTCTGACCATTTTGTAGGCGCGTATCTAGCGTAACCATCGCACCATCCACGCGCGCTCCCCGACAGCGATGTCCTAAATTCGTATGCACCGCGTAAGCAAAATCCAGTGGCGTAGAGCCCTTCTCTAAGGCAACTACCCTGCCAAGCGGCGTCATCACATAGACTTGCTCATCAATTTTTTGGCTCTTTAATTGCTCCCAAGCATCTTCCTTCCATGCGATCAACTGCCTAGCCCAGGCAATGCGCTCTTCATATTGCTTAGCCGCACTCGAGGCGGTACTTGGCGCCGCTTCTTTATAACGCCAATGCGCCGCCACTCCATACTCGGCTTGCTGATGCATCTCTTGAGTCCGAATCTGAATCTCTAAAGGTATATCGTCGGCGTTCATTACAACCGTATGTAATGACTGGTATCCGTTCGGCTTGGGCCTAGCAATATAATCGTCGAACTCGCGCGGCACAGGCCGCCAAATATGATGCACAAGACCTAAAACAGCATAACAATCTTTCACATCAGCTACCAAAACACGTAAAGCACTAACATCATATAAATTAGCAAAAGTTAAAGATTTGCCCGCCATCTTGCGCCAAATGCTGTAAATATGCTTGGGCCTGCCATAGACACTGCCAAGAACCCCAGAGGCAACTAACTGGGCCTCCAAAATACTCACCATCTCAGTAATGAATGACTGTCTCTGACTACGCTTGTTATCTAGTAAGCTCGCAATCTCTTGATATTGTGCCGCATTAACAATCCGAAAAGCTAAATCTTCTAATTCCCACTTCATCTGCCAAATACCTAAACGATTGGCTAGGGCCGCGTCTATCTCTAAAATCTCTTGCGCCCATGCAATTTCTGGAATAATTTCTTTTTGGGTAACCCATCGCAGTGTTTGTAGGCGAGAAGCTAAATAAATAAAAACTACCCGCAAATCTTGCGAGAAAGCTAACAACATCTTACGAATCGACTCTACCTGTCCATGCGCAGCCTTCTCTCTGGTTAATTCCAAAGCCTTAAATCCTAATATCAACTGAGTAACTTCAGCGCCTAAACGATTCGTTAATTTGCTAGAACTCTCCTCTAGATCCAAATGACGAATCGCAATCTGAGTCACTTCATCTAACTCAAGCATTTGCGCAATTCCTAGCATGCCGCTTTGGTGCTCTAGCGTAGACTCCCCAAACCAATTATCTGGATCAATTTGCAATGCTCCCAAGGAACGGTTTGCCTCTGTTGGAATCGGTGGTTTTGCCATCTAACGAATCATACCCAAAACAAATCTTTTTTGTAAATCCTTTAGGAAGCTCTAAAAAAATCTTGCGCAATTTGAATTTGACTCGGCAATATAAATGCCGGAGCATGACCCGCCTCAGGTACCTCAATACTGGATACAAGCGGGTTTCGCTCACACATCTGCGTCACGGTACTGGCCGACAATAAATCCGATTCGACCCCACGAACAACCAGAGTTTTAATCCGAATCTGCTCAAAACTTTGCCATAATGCCTGTTCGCCTGCAGCGATCGTCAGCGGATTTTGCGCAGCAAAAGGAACAGCTATTTGTGGGTCATAGTGCATGACCCAACGGCCATCTTTATTAATCACTTGTGGGCTATTTAATGCCCTTAACTGCTCTTGGCTATGCCTACCGAAAGTCACCGTTAGGCTGTTAGCATAAGTAATCGCTTCTTCCTGTGTGGCAAAGTCGATAGGCTTACCCAAATAAGTCAATAAGCGCCCAAGGAAAGATACTTCAATGCGAGGCCCAACATCATTTAACAGCAAGCGTTCAATGGGTTGATTTTTTAAGCCTGCTAAAACCATCCCAATTAAGCCACCCATCGAGGTGCCAAACCAGTGTAATTCGCCAGGATTTAAACGTGCAATCAAAGTCACCATATCACTGACATATTGCGGCACACCATACAACATCGGATTCGATAAATAATCGGAATCACCCCGCCCCACAACGTCAGGACATACGACCCGATAATCCTTAGACATGCACTTTGCTAGAACATCAAAATCTGATCCCCTACGCGTTAATCCATGTACACATAAAAGTACTTTTGGATTACTCGGATCACCCCATGACCGGTAAGCCATTCGGTGTAAGCCTACTAAACTAGCGCATTGTACAAACTCTAAAACACCCTGATCTGATTCTTGACTCAATTGGGGACTTTGTAATTTAGCCTGATTCGGCAACACTATTTCCTGATTTGAGCGCACCTCAGGCTCTTGGACTACCAAGTCATTACTCGCCTGCCTGGCGCGCCAAAAGGTCAGTATCCATGTTTGAATTTTTTGCAAGAACGATTGTTTAACCACAACGATTACCTCATTGAAAATGTTAAAAATACGAAAAAATTAAGGTGACGATTACGTGAATGATTGAATCGGTAGCTCAGGCTGTAAGGTAACATGATCAATAGCATGTCGTTCTAATAAAATTTGCCGAATAGTCGCTATGGTTTGCGGCCAAGTCAATAAATCGCTCACCTCAACGTGACCAATTAAAGCGGGAAAACCAGGACTCATCTCCCAAATGTGTAAGTCATGAATACCTAACACCCCAGGAAT
Source organism: uncultured beta proteobacterium (assembly GCA_903871735.1). GTDB lineage: Bacteria > Pseudomonadota > Gammaproteobacteria > Burkholderiales > Burkholderiaceae > Polynucleobacter. The sequence continues at coordinate 9,640 of CAIQHU010000118.1, forward strand.
AGCCCGTAAGTCCTGCCCGACCTTAATATAGTCAATGTGGTGAGGCACACCCTTCATTAAAAAATGGTAAGACTCTTTTAAGATCGAAACTGTTGAACGGATTAAAATTAGACAAACAACTAATGATAGAAGCGGGTCAATCTGCATCCATCCAGTCCAATAAATAACGACTCCCGCAATCACTGCAGCTAAGGAGCCTAATAAATCACCCAGTACATGCAATAAAGCTGCTCGCGAGTTCATACTATGGTTCTGACGTGACAACATCCAAGCAACGAAGATGTTTAAAATTAAACCAAGCAAAGCAACAATTGTGACTGTTTCACCGCGGACATCGTGGGGCGTAATTAGTCGTGAGATTGCTTCAAAACTAATCCAAGCAATTAAAACGACCATCCCAATACCATTGACAAATGCCGCCAAAGCCTCAGCCCGGCCAAAGCCAAAGGAAAGCTTAGCAGACGGTGGTCTTTTAGAAATCACTTGCGCGAGAACCGCTAAAAATAATCCAGCGGCGTCAGTCACCATATGACCAGCATCTGAAATCAACGCTAAAGAGTTCGCATAAAAGCCAGCAAATACTTCTACAAAAGCAAAAACTAAAGTGAGGACTAAAGCAACGGTGAGGACAGTTTGACTGGTTCGATCTTTAAAGTGTGCATGTAGCGAATCGCCCTGCTTATGTTCGTGCAAAGAGGATAAGACCCCACCATGGTGGTGGTCTAGCACCTTGGGCGCTATTCCCCCCCCGGGGTCAATTTGACTCAAATAGCAATCTCAATTGGCGCCCCAGTATTTGTGATGACATCCTGCGCAGTAACACCAGGTGCTAACTCAACCAACTTTAAACCGTGCTCAGTAACGTCTAGTACCCCAAGATCCGTAATGATTCGATTAACAACGCGCACTCCTGTGAGTGGCAAAGAACACTCCTTGAGAATCTTTAAATCTATCGAGCCATCTTTTTTCTTGGCAACATGATCCATTAAAACAATGACTCGTTTTACACCCGCAACTAAGTCCATCGCTCCACCCATGCCCTTTACCATCTTGCCAGGAATCATGTAATTCGCCAAGTCACCCATCTGACTGACTTGCATTGCGCCTAAGATCGCTAAATTAATTTTTCCACCACGAATCATCCCAAAAGAATCAGCTGAGGAAAAAATCGATGATCCAGGTAAAGTCGTGACCGTTTGCTTACCCGCATTAATCATGTCAGCATCAATCTCACTCTCCGTCGGAAATTGCCCAATACCCATCAAACCATTCTCCGATTGCAACCATACCTCCATCCCCGACGGAACGTGGTTCGCTACCATGGTCGGTAAGCCAATACCTAGGTTGACATAAAAACCGTCCTCTAATTCTTGGGCTGCCCTAACTGCCATCTCGTCTCTTGTCCAAGCCATATCAATCCCTTTATTTCAAATGATGTAAATAATAACTATTTTCTATTGCATTTTTCTATTACGATTCATTCTGCATGTGCCATTCTGCATAGGCATTAACCCGGTCGAACTGTTCGTTGCTCAATCCTTTTTTCCGGATTAGGATTTAAAACAATCCGGTGCACAAAAATACCTGGCGTGTGAATCTGATCAGGATCTAATTGACCATTCTCCACAATCTCTTCAACTTCAACCACGGTTAACTTTGCCGCCATCGCCACCATTGGATTAAAGTTTCTGGCTGTCAAGCGGTACACTAAATTACCAGAACGATCCGCCTTCCAAGCCTTCACTAAGCCTAAGTCTGGCGTCAAAGTCTGCTCAAGCAAATAAGTCTGTCCATCAAATGTCTTCGTCTCTTTACCCTCTTCAATCAGGGTGCCAACACCTGTCTTGGTGTAAAACGCCGGAATACCGCACCCCCCAGAACGCAACTTCTCAGCCAAAGTTCCTTGAGGTGTTAGTTCAACCTCTATTTCTTTCGCAATGAACTGCCGCTCAAACTCAGCATTGCCGCCAATATAAGAACAAATCACTTTTTTAAGTTGCTTGTTCTCTAAAATAATCCCTAATCCCCAACCGTCAATGCCACAGTTATTCGATACAACTGTCAAATTTTTCGCGCCGTGGTCTTTAACTCCCTGAATCAGTGCCTCCGGAATACCACACAAACCAAAACCACCAACACCAATCATGACATTGTCTTTTAAAACACCCGCTAATGCCTCTTTGGCGGAACCAAAAACTTTATTCATTTTTTCCCCTTAATTTGCTCTGTGTTTATTCACCGCTATTTTCTCAACCTCTAGTTTAACAATTCATCCCTATTGAACCAAAAAACCATCATCAGCAACTAAAATGGAGCCATTCATAAAGCTAGACTGATCACTAGCTAGTAACATCAGTAGCCCCTCCAAATCTTGTGTCTGACCAACCCGCTTACGCGGAAGTTTTTGTATTAATTTCTGACCAGCTTCAGTCTGCCAGTGCGCAGCAGTCATCTCTGTCTCAATATACCCAGGACAAATTGCATTGACATTAATGCCATATCGCCCCCATTCAAGTGCCATCGCCTTAGTCATTTGCACAACCGCAGCCTTACTCATGCAATACACAGAAATTTGCGCAATTGCTTGTAACCCAGTAATCGAGGCTACTTGGATAATACGCTGTTGCGGCAATACTTGGTTACTATCTTGGGCAGCCTTCGCTCTCAATAACATCCTGCGACCAATGGCCTGGGCAACAAAAAAGGCTCCCTTCGTGTTCGCACCAAAGGTGTAATCAAAATCTTCTGGTTGGACATCAAGTATTTTTTGCGTTTTCGAAACACCCGAATTATTCACTAAAATATCAACTTCTCCAGCCTGCTCGTATGCCATACTCACTGCTGTTTCAATACTCTTTTGATCAGTCACATCCAGCGGAACAACTATGGCCTCTTGACCATTAGCCTGCATTTGATTTTGTAAATCCTGCAATTTATCAAGTCGACGCGCTGCTAAAATCACTTTGGCACCCGCACTTGCCAAAGTACAGGCAAATTGTCGACCAAGGCCACTAGACGCACCAGTAACTAGCGCTACTTTGCCAGTTAAATCAATTTGATACGCCATACTACCTCCAGAAAAGAGTTATCTTAAAATATTGACTGCAAAGGTAATTCTATACAGTTTATCTAGCCTTGGGTTAGATCTTTATGCCGTGACATAATTAAACACGTAAAACAATTTTTAAATGAAAAATAGCTACGAAAAAAGTAAACCTAATACCTAGCAAGTTCGCCCATATAAATCCAATATAACTTCGCAAATACCCCCAAACATGCAACCAAACGAAACTCTCCAACAAGAACTCCTCCAAAACTTTGGCCCTAGAGAATCCATGGATTATGATGTTGTGATTGTGGGTGGTGGACCTGCCGGCCTATCGGCTGCTATCCACATCAAACAACTCGCTCAAAAAAATTCCGAAGAAATATCCGTCTGTGTTTTAGAAAAAGGCTCTGAAGTTGGGGCACATATTCTGTCCGGTGCTGTGATGGATCCGATTGCACTGAATGAACTTTTTCCGAATTGGCAAGAACTTGGCGCACCACTCAATACCCCTGTCAAAGAGGATCGATTTTTATTCCTGAGCGAAAAAAAATCTTTTCAAACACCACAGTGGCTGTTACCGAGTTGCTTTACCAACCACGGCAACTACATAATTAGCTTGTCGAATTTCACCAGATGGCTCGCAGAGCAAGCAGAAAGTCTTGGGGTTGAGATATTTCCCGGTTTTGCTGCAGCAGAAATCCTTTGGGATGAAGAAACTGTCGTGGGGGTTGCTACCGGCCATCTAGGGCTTGGAAAAGATGGCAAACCAACCGAAAATTTTTCCCTTGGGATGGAACTGCGGGCAAAATATACACTCTTTGCCGAGGGCGCGAGGGGGCATTTGGGTAAACAACTCATCGCCAAATACCAGTTAGATCAAGATACTACCCCTCAAAGCTATGGAATCGGCATCAAAGAACTCTGGGAAATCCCAGCCAATCAGCACCAAGAGGGACTCGTGGTGCACACCGCCGGCTGGCCATTAAGTTCAGATACCTACGGTGGATCATTTCTTTATCACCTTGAAAATAATCAAGTTGCAGTTGGCCTAGTTGTTGGACTAGCTTATAAAAATCCCTACCTCTCACCTTTTGATGAATTCCAAAAATATAAAACACATCCCGCAATTCGGGGAGTTTTTAAAAATGGTAAGCGTCTAGGCTACGGCGCACGAGCAATTACTGCTGGGGGACTTTCTAGTCTGCCCAAAACTATCTTTCCAGGCGGAGCTTTAATCGGTTGTGATGCCGGCTACCTCAATGCCTCGCGAATTAAAGGGAGTCATGCTGCGATTAAATCTGGCATGCTAGCTGCCCAAGCGATAGCTAGTGCGCTTGCTCAGCAACGTCAACATGATGAATTAACTGCCTATCCAGAAGCCTTCGCAAATAGCTGGCTTCATCAAGAACTCCATCGTGCTAGAAACTTTAAGCCTGCCATGTCTAAAGGACTATTCATGGGAACTATGCTCGTTGGATTTGAACAAAAGATACTGGGCGGTAAAGCACCTTGGACAATGCGTAATACAAAAGCTGATCACGCTTGCCTTGAGCCTGCTGCGCTCCACTCTGTCATTCATTATCCAAAGCCGGATGGCGAACTGACCTTTGATCGACTCTCTTCGGTGTTTTTATCAGGAACAAATCATGAGGAAAACCAACCGGCACATCTCACCCTCAAAAATAGCAGTATTCCAGTGCACACCAATCTGCCAATCTATGCAGGCCCTGAGCAACGCTATTGTCCAGCAGGCGTTTATGAGTTTGTGAACAAAGAAGGTATAGAACATCTACAAATCAACGCCCAAAACTGTGTTCATTGTAAAACCTGTGATATCAAAGATCCAAGTCAAAACATTGTCTGGGTAAGCCCAGAAGGTGGCGGTGGACCCAATTATTCTGGTATGTAAAACGGCCATCTAGGGCAATCTTGATTGCGTGGTAAAAGGCTACTTTTTGTCTAGAACCCCACTTGCTGAAGAAGTCGTTGCTACAGGAGTCCATACCATGCGAGATGACTGCCGAATAGAAAAGTAGCCAAAAATACAAGCGACTGCAGATAACCCAAAGGCATGGGCAGGACCAAAGCTATCCCAAACCCAACCGGCCACAACCCCTCCAATACTTCCCCCTAAGCCATAGGCAACAGTCGTATATAAAGCCTGCCCCCGAGCTTGCGTAGGCCCTTGAAACCAAGTCAACATTAATTGAATACTTGCACTGTGGTGTGCTGCAAAAGTCGCTGCATGAAATATCTGCACAATCAATAAAGGCCAAAATGCCGGTACATAAGCAATTACCGCAAAACGCACAATACCAATTAAAAAGGAAATTTCAATGATTCTTCGGGCTGTCATTTTTAAATATACCCGCTTTTGAAAATAAAAATAAATTACTTCAGCGCCAACTCCAATCAACCAGAAAAATCCAATCATCTCCTTACCATAACCCAACTTGACTAAATATAAGGAGTAAAAAACATATAAACTTGCGTGCGCAAAAATCATCCAAAAAGTCGACGAAAAAAACCATAATACTTCTGGTCTTTTAATAATATGACGCATCTGCCCGCTACTTAGAGGCTGCCCTGTCATCGGAGGTTCCCATAAAATCCAGGTGCACAAGGTCACGCATGCTAATAAAATCCATCCCACCCATGTCAGCGATGAAATACCCTGACTTTCAAACCAATAACCCCCAGCAAATACAGCTAACATAAATCCAATCGAACCCCACAGCCTTAATTTGCCATACCGACTCTCAAAGGCGTTCTCTTTTTGTAAGGCATGTAAAGTGGCCGCCTCACCTAAAGGCGTCAAACTACTACTAAACGTATTTAATAAAAACATCCATAACAAAATTGGCCAAAAACTTTGTAAATAAAATATCCCTGTAAACAAAATGAGTGAAATAACCGCGGTGACCCGCATGATCCCAATTCGGTCTTGCCGAAAATCAGCTAACCAACCCCAAGCAAATGGCCCCATAATACGGGTGATTTGCAACATGGACATGAGTAATGAAATCTGTATCGCAGTAAATCCAATGGCATCGAAATACAAGCTCAAATAAGGACTCACTATCCCTAAATACCCATAATAGAAAAAGAAAAAAAGGGCAAATCGAGACTGACTATTGATTTGAAACATCAAAGGGTCAAGGAATAAAAAACATCAAGGGATTAAAAAAATCAACGATTGTGGTTATTGCTTAGAATAAAAATTCAAGGCCGCTGCGCAGCAATGGCCGGCGTTATGTAGACAACCTCGCCACACTGAGCACGGTGACGCAAAGCATGATCCATCACCACTAAGGCGAGCATCGCCTCAGCAATCGGCGCAGCTCGTATTCCAACACAAGGATCATGTCGGCCTTTGGTTTGAACCTGAATTGGCTGACCATGCATATCAATCGAATTTTTTGTAGTCAAAATACTCGAGGTGGGCTTAATCGCAATCGAAATATCTAAATCCTGACCAGTACTGATACCTCCAAGAACTCCCCCAGCATGATTTGTCGCAAAACCGTCAGGGAACAACTCATCCCCATGAAAGCTGCCCCGCTCAGTTACGCATTGAAATCCACTACCAATCTCGACCCCTTTGACCGCATTGATCCCCATCATGGCGTGCGCAATATCAGCATCTAATTTATCAAATAATGGATCACCTAAACCGATCGGCATCTTCTTAGCTTGCACAGTAATCCGAGCGCCGCAAGAGTCGCCATCTCGGCGCAAAGCATCCATGTACGATTCTAATTCGGCAATCATCGTCTGATTTGGTGCAAAAAAAGGATTATTGGAAATATGCTCTACACTTTCGAATGGAATCGGGATTTCACCAAGTTGGGTCATGTACGCCACAAAGTAAGTCCCGTAATGTTCTTTTAACCATTTTTTGGCAATGCCAGCAGCCGCGACAACCGGCGCAGTTAAGCGGGCTGAAGAACGCCCCCCTCCCCGAGGGTCGCGTAAGCCATATTTTTGCTGATACGTGTAATCCGCATGACCAGGCCTAAATGTATTCAGAATATCGCTATAGTCTTGGCTTCTCTGATCGGTATTACGAATGATTAATGCGATCGGCGTACCCGTTGTCTTACCTTCATAAACACCTGACAAAATCTCTACTTGATCAGCTTCTTGACGCTGGGTAACATGCCGTGATGTTCCTGGGCGACGCCGATCTAAGTCATGCTGCAAATCTGCGGCACAAAGTGCCATTCCAGGGGGGCAACCATCGACAATAGCACCAATGGCAGGGCCATGTGATTCACCAAAGGTGGTCGTTGTAAAGAGAGTTCCAAGAGAGCTTCCAGCCATAATCGATATTATGGCATCTTACGCAGTCTCATACTTAAAATTTGCAGAAGTTTATTCCTACTTCGCTTCGCTTGGCCAATCCCGAATGTAAGCCTTCAACATCGTGTTCTCAAAGCCCTGTGCCTCAACAACGGACTTGGCTACATCATAAAAAGAAATAACACCCATTAGTATCTGCCCATCTAAAACTGGTAAATACCGTGCATGGCGCTCTAGCATCATTTTACGAACCTCATCTAACTCGGTCTGCGGTTCACAAACTAAAGGCATCTTTTCCATAATAGCCCCGACTTGAACTTGGTCTAAGACCCCTTGATGCTTCGCTAAGTTTTGGATGATTTCTCGAAAAGTTAACATCCCAACAAGCGCACCCTGATCTAGAACAACTAATGATCCAATGTCATGGTCAGCCATGATATTGACTGCCTCCATCACCAAACTGGTCGGAGATACCTTAAAAAGCGTATTCCCCTTTAATCTTAAAATATCACTGACTTGCATGATTTCTCCTTCAATCATTATCTATAAAATTACCCACACTACCCCTTATCATTAAACTCTATATCTCAGACTTGCACGAATCTCTGGCATTCTAGCGGTCAACACAGCCCCAGCTAATGTAACCCACCAAGTTAAGTAAATCCATAGTAAGAATAATGGCAAAATGGCAAATGCACCATATAAGGTTTTATAGACAGTAACCTGCGCTATAAATAAGGTAAAGCCATATTTAGCTGCCTCAAAAAAAATCGCCGCGAGCACGCCGCCAATAAAAGCGTCAACCCAAGTAACTTGCGCGCTAGGGCCAAATCGGTATAAAATAATAAATGGTAAACTCGTAAAAACAAACGCTAAAATAAAATTGAGCAACTCCACATGGATCTGTGTTCCTAAATCAATGCCCTGCGTCATACTCATCAATAAAGTAGTGATATAAATACTCAACCCTAACAAAATCGGCCCAAGCACCGTCACAATCACATAGATCAGTAAACGAACCCCAAAAGGCCGCTGACGCTTCACTTGCCAAACCTGATTAAACGACTTTTCGATCGTCATCAAGGTCAAAAATGCACTAAATATTAATCCCACTACACCAAATAAGGTCAATCCTTTCGAGTGTGTTGAAAACTCATCCAAATAGGTACTAACAGATTGACTTAGCCCCCCCGGAATCAATGTCACACTGATCCAAGCTTGTATACCCTCTCGAAAGTTCACAAACTGTGGCAACTGGCCGATTAAAATCGTTGCAATGGATAGCATTGGAACAATTGCTAAAACAGTCGCAAATGCCAGGCTCGCTGCAACTTGGTTAATTTGGGCGCTTGCAAAGCTCGATTTCCAAAAGAAATAACTTCCCTTTAAACTTGGCACTCGGTGCCGTTTATTATTTATTAACATTGCTTTGTCATTATTTTGAATTTACCCATATCATACGTATTATGCAATCTCTTAACCTACTGATCCTTTATTACTCGAGAAATGGTGCTACACGCCAACTCGCCGAACTAATCGCCGAAGGCGTCGAAACAATTCCGCAAGCAAACGCAATCCTAAGGACTGTTCCGGCAATCTCAACCGTTTGTGAAGCTACCGAAAGTTCGGTTCCAACAAGTGGCTCACCCTACGTCGAGCAAGCCGACCTTGCCAATTGCGACGGGCTAGCACTTGGATCACCAACCCGCTTTGGGAATATGGCAGCGCCCTTAAAATATTTCCTCGACGCAACTGTTGCCTCTTGGCTCAGTGGTGCCTTAGAGGGCAAGCCCGCCTGCGTCTTTACTAGCTCAGGTAGCCTTCATGGCGGTCAAGAAAGTACCCTTTTATCGATGATGCTGCCCCTCATGCATCATGGAATGGTACTCATGGGACTGCCCTATTCAGAGTCATCCCTGCATCATACACAGTCTGGAGGAACGCCCTATGGGGTTTCGCATTATGCGGGTTCAAATGGCACAATCGCCCTAAGTGCTGATGAGAAAACACTAGCCATCGCCCAAGGTAAACGCCTAGCTCTATTAGCAAAAAAAATTAAATTTGCGCCTGAAAATTAATTTTAAAAACTTCACATTAGCATGCGCATTTTTCCCAATCATCTCAATTCTTATCAAGCCTTAACCTTGATAAGTACCATTATATTGTGCGTACTATGTGTCGCGTGGGAGTGGTTCTTAGAGCCTCTTCGCCCAAACGGCTCCTGGATGATCTTAAAGATATTGCCCATAGCATGGTTTTTACCTGGTCTGTACCAAGGTAAAAATTATTCAATGCAAGCTGTCTCTATGATCATTCTTTTATATTTTTTTGAGGGTTTGACAAGACTTTTTGAGTCTGGCTTAAACCCATTATTGGCTAGCCTGGAAATTATCCTATCTTGCTTGATTTTTTTTGCGATATTAAAGCATCTCGGCCCAATCAAAAAAGCGGCAGTTGCCCTCAAAAAACAAGCCGAGGCAGAGCAAGGCAGCAACAAAAAGGACTCCTATTGATTATTTTCATAAGCAATCCAATGCCCAAAATACAATAAATCACAACACAAGCTAAAAGATTTTCAAAACTGAATTGATTATTCGGTGACAAAATATCGTTATGATGCAATTTTAATTACCCCCCTTTTTTGGAGAAAAACAAATGACAACTACTTTATATGGCTACTGGCGCTCCCTAGCCGCATTTCGGGTTCGTGCGGCCCTGAATTACAAAGAAGTATCTTTTACCGAAAAAATTATCGATCTGAGTCAAGGTGATCAATTTTCTGCAAGCTATCATGAGCTCAATCCCCAACACGTTATCCCACTTCTTGAACATCAAGGGAAAAAAATAACCCAATCTCTGGCCATCTTGGAATACATCGATCAGGTTTGGCCTACAAAACCTTTGCTGCCAAAAGACCCCTATGAGCAAGCCTATCTGCGCTCGATTTCGCAAATAACAATTGCAGACACACACCCTCTTGTTGTGCCACGCGTTAGAAATTTCTTAGGTAAAACCTATCATCAAGATGAAGCAGGCCAAACCGCCTGGGCACAACACTGGTTAAATCTAGGTAGCTTAGCTATTGAGGAACGCCTGTTGGGCGAAAAATTGTATGGTCAGTTCTGTTTAGGAGATACCCTATCACTAGCTGACCTGGCCTTAGCGTCCCATGTGGTGGGCGCACGAATTTTTAAAGCGGATCTGAGCCATTGCCCAACATTAATTCGTATCGTTGACCGTGTTTTAGAAATTCCATCAATTGGCATGTCGCACCCGCTAAAACAACCTGGCGCCCCGAAGATGTAAACAAGTTTTAGAAAAGCATCAAATTCGATAAAGGCTCAAGAGCCCTTATCGAATTAAGATTTAAACTCAATTTCTAATAATTTGACGATGTAATCTGCTTCATTGCGCACATTATGCTCTACTCCAATCGGATGCGTTTTGAATTCTTGTGCGGGGTGTTCACTATGAAATTGACTACCGTCAACTCGGGTGTGAAATAACTTAGCATCCGTTAAATATAGCGCACCATAGTGGTACTCATGTTTATGCCAACCCGTATTATCACCAGGAGCAAACTCAAATAAACTGATGCGAGTTTGGTCGTTATCTAATAGAACTTGACGCATTGCTAGCTTGCCCACTGGCAACTCCTTAACACCCATCAAAGCATCGCGCGACTCATTGTAATATTCACCCATAATATTTGGCCCCCTCAGTTCTTTTGCTTATGTTTTAGTCTATCTATTTATTTACCAAACTATACTCGATTTTGTACAGAACCCAAAACACCCTAAACCCCAACTAAACCTCCAATAAGCAGCAGCACTCTAGCCCTCCATTCTGATGTAAGCTCGTAAACCTCATGCCGTATAGCTTTAGATCGACATTCCGTGACTGAGTTTCCAAAACTACAGAATACTCAAACGAGACTATCGAACTAGCTTTAGCGCATACAATTCAGGCCTAGGCTGCCTATAGAAAGCAAGAGCAATTGGGGAAACGGGCTTGCATGATGGACGAATGGGAAGGCTTGATAAAACGATGTAATGATAATCAGTCCAGTAACGACCGATAGTAGCCCCCTGGACATTTAGCTATATTGTGTTTTTTGGCGAGCCCTTGACGGAGTTATAGCTCCTTCAATTTGGTACTTTAAGTCTTTTAATGACCTATAAATAAATCATTAAAAGACTTAAAGAATCATTTATAAGTCATTTTTATTAACGAATGATGTCTAAGACATGTATATTGTTGGCTTGGACTTAACCAAAGCATGAGGCAATTATGCGCGTAAATCAACAACTAATCCTAGCTTCAACGCAACTTAGCCAATCTATTGAAATAGCGCAATGTCTAGTTTCTTTACGTCTTGCACGTCGTGTTCGCCAAAGTGAAGCTGCAGTTCGTGCAGGTCTATCTCGTGCCACCGCCCAACGTATTGAAAAAGGTGATCCTGGTGTGGCCATTGGTGCACTTCTGCGTTACTTAGACGCAATCGCTCCAGGTATAACCTTATTACAACTTTTAAGCGGCAATGATCCTGCAATCATTGCCCTAGAGCGTCGCTCCCGCCCACAGCGTGTGCAGGACCTTAGCAAAGCAGAGATAAAAGCGCTTGATTTCTGATGGTAAACGCGACTAAAGAATTGTTTGTCTTTGCCAATCTTGGTGGTGAGTTTGTACCAGCTGGGCAACTTCAAGTAGATGAAGAAGGCTCAAGACTCATTGCATCTTCATTTGCCTATGGCTTGCGTTACTTAGATAGGGGTAACGCTCAAGAAGTTGATCCAGTCGCCCTTAGCCTTAAGAATAAAAGTGCGATCAAAGGTAAATACCTCGTTCCACCAAACGGCCTAGAGGCTTTTGGTGGAATTCGTGATGCCGCTCCTGATTCATGGGGAAGAAGAGTTATTGAAGCTAGGCTTAAGGTTCCAGCCAATAGCCTTCCAGAATCGACCTACCTACTAGAGGCCGGTAGTGATCGCATTGGGGCTTTAGACATTCGAGCCTCCTTAGACCAAGAGGAGCGCCCTGCACATGAAAGTATTCACAATCTATCTTACGTACTCGAAGGTGCGCAGAGGATTGAGGCTGGCTTGCCAGTATCAGAAGTACTATCCAGAATTTTGATTGTGGGCAGCGGCCTTGGGGGTATGCGCCCAAAGGCAAGTGTACGCGATGATGAAAAAATTTTATGGATGGCTAAGTTCCCAGCCAACAATGATGGAGCTTTTGATGTACCAAGTATTGAATATGCCACACTTAAACTTGCAGAGTTAGCTGGTCTTAATGTGGCACAAACTAAATTAGAACCAGTCGGCAATAAAAAAGTTTTGCTGGTTAAACGCTTTGATCGCTCTTGGACTACTTCAGCTCGTTCAATAGAAATTCGGCATCATGTCGTTAGCGCCCTCACCCTCGTCGCCTGTCACGAATCAGAGTCGAATACAAAAAGCTATATGAATATTGCGGATGCTATCCGTCGATATTGCTTAGTTCAAACAGTCAAATCTGATCTTGAAGAGCTATATGCACGCATGATCTTTAATCTTTTTGTTAGCAACGATGATGATCATCTTCGCAATCATGCATTCTTATGGAATCAGGAGCTTAAAGGCTGGAGCCTGAGCCCACTCTATGACGTTATGCCACATGCAGTCATTGCAAGTGAGCGTTATCAACGTTTAGGCATTGGGCCTCAAGGTAAACTAGCCACCCTAGATAATGCCTATAGTGCCAAAGAGCGCTTTGGCCTATCTGCGCAGCTGGCAAGCTCTATTATCGATCGCGTATGGCAAGCAACTAGACAGTGGAAAATATACTTCGAAAACTTTGGAGTTGCTGCAGATCAAATTAGTGGGATCTCATTAGCCTTTAGACACATTGACGATATTTGTAGTACTGAATTAATCAAGACTCTACCTAAAGACTAACCCCACCTTGAGAAGAACTTGCTAGGCAACTAGATTTTAACAACTAAAGATGGATTGAATTCCAGGTTTTCAGCGTGGTTAGATCGAAAATAGCCGCGAGGATTGCAAACCACTCTAGTACCGTTCATTTCATAATCACAGGAATCATGTGTATGTCCATGAATCCATAGAGACATCTTTCCAAAAAGGCGGACTAATTCCGAGGAAAAGCAAGCAGATAGAAGATCTGGTTTATATCGCTTCGCAACTGAGTGCATTGAGGGTAGATGGTGGGTAACCACTACAGTCTTGCCATTAAATGGGCTCTCCAGCTCTTTTTGAAGCCAGGCCAATGACTTTTCATGCAATTGAATTGATTTTTTTGGAGAAAAATTTTTTTCTCCGTTACGTATTTTTCTGAAGTCATTTAAATAAAGCTCGTCAGAAAATAAACATTTAGATTTTAAATCTTCGCCAAATAATAAAAAGTCAGTCCATAACGTAGCTCCTAAAAAGCGGATGGAAGTCTTGGTTTTAGAGTCCTACAATTATTGCAATACTTCGTCATCCAGAAAATAAACGTCGTTTTCTCCGCATGCATTTCGTATGTCTTCAAGCACATGGCAACGCTGGGAACCATAGAACTCATGATTACCTGCCACATAAATAATTTCTTGCATAGGAAACGATTTTCTAGACCATGTTACGCCTTCCGAGCATGAGGAAGAGCCGAAGTTTCGCTTCATGATCGGGTATTTGTCTTACATCAAATCAAGCTATTAGAGCTTACTGCGAAATTTATCTTAAATACGGGTTGAAAACGGGGTATAGTAATGATTCACTTATATAAGTTATTGATATTGTTAGATAATAAGTTATTTAATGGCGGAGACGAGATCCGTATAGAAATGCTATTACAAACTCTTATAAAATATTTTATGGTCAATAAAAACCAATTAAAAAATGGGTTTTAAGCTAATAAGGCAATTACAGGCACTTAAAAACTCTGATAGAATCTGATAACTATTGGTGGGTTTATTGGTGGGTTTTATGTCAAAGCAAAAACGTCCTTTTACAGCTAAATACGTAGAAAATTTAAACGTACTTGGCTCTCATGTAGACCCAGGATGCGAGGGTCTTTACTTACAAATCACCCAAGGATCTAAGGACATTAATAAAAGTTGGATCTTTCGATACACAAGCCCTGCCGTAACTCAAGTCAAGAATCCAGGAAGGCCCGCAAGACGTGAATTAGGATTAGGCTCAACAAGAGATCGATCCCTAAGTAATGCACGGATTAAAGTTGGCGACCTGCGCAAATTAATTCTAGAAGGCATTGACCCTAAAAACGCTAAAGATAATGCCAAAAAAGATCGATTCTTGACAGCAGCCAAACAAATCACATTCTCAGATGCCGCCCAAAAATGTATTGAAGCTAAAAAAGCCGAATGGAAGAATCAAAAGCATAAAACTCAGTGGGTAAACACAATCAATACGTTCGTGAACCCTTTCATCGGTAATTTACCAATTAACAGCATCACTACAAACTTAATTATTAAAGTTTTTGAACAGCCCATTAAGGACAAAAATAACAAAATTCTTGGAACCTTTTGGAATATCAGGACAGAAACCGCCACTAGAACTAGACAGCGAATTGAAGCAATCATCGATTGGGCCAAAGCGCGGGAATACTTTACCGGAGAGAATCCAGCCA
>CAIQHU010000119.1 GCA_903871735.1 uncultured beta proteobacterium
ACGTTAGGCAGGCCGACGATGCCGCATTTTAATGACATAAGCATAATTGTAATAACATCATGGAATGAGTGAACAAGATATGATCGTTTTAGGCGGTGGCATAATAGGTAAAACTGCCGCTCTAGCCCTTGCACAGAAGGGCTTTAAGGTTCTTCACCTGAGCTTACAATCAAGTACTGAATCCGCTCAGCCAGCAGGTGATTTAACTCAAAACGCATGGCAAAGCCGAGTTTATGCGCTTTCGCCAAGCTCTAAAAAGCTATTTCAGGAGTTACATATTTGGGATGCTTTAACACCAGCCAGAATCCAAAATGTTCAACAAATGTGCATCTACGGCGATAGCGGAAAAAGTACCGATACCTTGCAATTTTCTGCTTTTGAAGGTGCTGTGCCCCAATTAGCTTGGATTGTTGAATCTGATTTAATTGAAAATGCCCTTCGACTGGCCTGCCAATTTCAACAAAATTTAACGCAAAAAATAATCACTTCTAGCAAGCTTTGCCTCAATGGCTCAGTTCCAATGGTCCAAACGGATATAGGGGATTTTGGTGCAAAATTAATGATTGCGGCCGACGGCTCAAACTCTCCGACTCGGCAAAGCTTAAATATTTCTGTTGCAGAGAAACTCTACGCCCATGAGGCAATTATTGCTAATTTTGCGTGTACACAACCTACCCTCCAAACAGCCCACCAATGGTTTTTACCCGGTGGTGATATCTTAGCTCTTCTACCTTTACCTGATAAAAAAGTATCTCTAGTCTGGTCCTCTAGTCAAGCTCAAACCCTTTTAAGCTTAGGTCTTGACCACCCCAAAGCATTTGCACGAAAAGTAGAAGAGCAAGCTCTTGGCAAGGTGCGTGCAGTTGTTGGAGCGCTTAGCTTAATGAATACGCCTAGTTCATTTTCTCTGAAGCGCCTAGAGGCTAAGCAAGTCATTAGTGCCGATCATCCCAAGCACCAAACCTGTGTTGTCCTGATTGGAGATGCTGCACACGTGATGCACCCATTAGCAGGTCAAGGACTCAATATAGGGCTGCGAGATATTGCTGATCTGGTGAACATACTGCAAGAAAAAGAAGCTTTTCGAGCGATTAATGATCGGGTATTACTCAGACGCTATGAACGTAAAAGAGCTGGGGATGTGCATACTATCTTAGAACTTACCCACCATTTGCATCATTTGTTTCTTCGCTCAGATACCCCAACTCAGTGGTTACGTAATCAAGGAATGCGCCTACTCAATCAGCAACCTTTTATAAAAAGGCAATTGATTGCCAAAGCTATGGGTTAAGCACTATGATATTTATTCTTTCATTCAAAAACTCACATGAACCCTATTTTTAAATCTTTTATTGGTTGCGTCATTTTTTTATCATCTTCATTGACTTGGAACGCTTTTGCACAATCCAATGAAAAAATCAAAGCCGAACTACAACGCCAATTTGGCCCACAAATCCAAATCAAAAGTATCTCGCCTGCACCACTACCCGGACTCTTTGAAGTCGTAGCCAATAACTCGGTCATCTATACCGATAGCCAAGCAAAATTCTTATTTCAAGGCAGTATCGTCGACCTCAAAACCGGTAATAACCTCACTGAGATGCGAGAAGAAGAACTAAACCGAATCAAATTTAGCGACCTTCCAATCCAAGACTCTATTAAAGTAGTTCGTGGTGACGGCTCTAGAAAATTGGCTGTTTTTACCGACCCCAATTGTGGATACTGTAAAAATCTAGAAAAAACCTTCGTAAATATGGATAACGTGACGATCTATAATTTTTTAATGCCGATACTCTCAGCAGACTCAAGCGCTAAATCGAAAGCGATTTGGTGTGCCCAAGACCCTACAAAAACATGGCTTAATTGGATGCTTCATAACCAAAGTCCCCCAAGTAATAAGTCGGACTGTGTCAACCCGCTCGATAAAAATCTTGCCTTAGCAAAAAAACTAGGTATTAATGGTACTCCTGCGATATTTTTTGTTGATGGTCATCGTATACCAGGCGCAGCTTCCAAAGATGCCATAGAAAAGAAGCTAGCAGAACTCTCTAAAAAATCATAAATCATTACACGCCTAAATTGAAACCAAGAATTACATACTCGATTCATCCTACAGATCCCAAGGGGCATCGCTTTGAGGTTGATCTACTCATTCAAGAACCAACCTTAAAGGGACAGCTTTTACAATTACCGCGCTGGATACCAGGTAGTTATATGATTCGAGATTTTAGTAAGCATGTCGAATCGATTAAAGCCCATTCTTTCACTTCTAAAAAATTAGGCCAAACTATCAACCTCCATCAGGTGGATAATGATACTTGGCAGATGGCTCCTCATGCCGGACCGGTTCTAGTACAAATTGTGGTTTACGCCTTTGATACTTCGGTAAGAACTGCCTATTTAGATCAATTTAGAGGTTTCTATAACCATAGTAGTCTTTGTCTTCAAGTTCTCGGACAAACTGATCAACCCTGCCAGATCATCATTCATAAACCCACTTGGACTAGTGGCTGGGAAGTGGTTACTACACTACCCAAAAAACAGGTTAACATCCAAGGCTTTGGAACCTATCAAGCAAGTTCTTATGAAGAATTAATTGATCACCCAGTCAGTCTTGGGAAATTTCAGTATGTCAAATGGATCTCTCATCAGATACCACACCTGATGGTTATTCAAGGCGCTACCCAACTAGTTGATACCAAACGCTTAAGCGCGAACTTGCAAGCAATTTGTAACGGCCATATTACTTTTTTTGAACCCAAATCATCTCGCGCCCCATTTAATCAATACATCTTTCATGTAAACGCCGTTAGTCAGGGATACGGCGGCTTAGAACATCACAACTCGACGGCTCTGCTATGTAAGCGTTCGGATCTTCCTTATAAAAACGCGCCAGATAGTCCCAGTAAAAATACTGCTTATGAAGATTTTTTAGGACTTTGTAGTCACGAGTATTTTCATGCGTGGTTAGTCAAGCGTATTCAACCTTTGGCATTTCAGCCATATCAACTTGACCGCAAAAATTTTTCGACACTTCTTTGGTTCTTTGAAGGTTTTACTAGTTACTATGATGATCTTTTACTGTTGCGAAGCGCTTGCATTTCTAAAGAGCACTACTTAAATCGTCTCTTAAGAACAGTCAATCAAATTCAAAAAAATCCAGGCCGGCATAAACAAAGTGTGTCTGATAGCTCATTTGATGCTTGGACTAAATACTATCAAATGGATGCCAATACTCCAAATGCGGTAGTTAGCTACTACGCAAAAGGCTCATTAATTGCCTTTGCACTCGACTTGTTAATTCGAGAAGCAACGCAGCATGTAAAGTCTTTAGACGACGTTATGCGTCTTTTGTGGCAAAGACACGGCTCTTTCAGACACACTCCTGGATTAGGTCTTTCTGAGCATGATTTCGAAAACGCTGTACTCACAGTTACCGGGGTATCATTCAAAGATAAATGGCAGAACTTTGCGCTCAACTATATCAAAGGCACCGCTGACATTCCGGTCATCGAATTACTTGCCTCACAAGGCATCCGGACCACGAAAAAACGTCTTTCAATAACCGAACAAATAGTTAGCCAGTTAGGTGTGCGTACGGCCAATCAAGATGGTTGGTTAAAAATCACTCAAGTTCTTGATCATGCCCTTGCACAACAAGCAGGCCTAGCGCCAGATGATGTGATCGTCAGTCTGAACCAAGAGCGCGTTACACCCACTAACTGGCTTAAATTACTCGAGCAATTTTCTACCCAGCCTTTAAAAATTCTGGCCTTTAGGTCTGATCAGCTAAAAACTTTCTATATTCCAAATCGGATCAAACCGATTACTGAATATGTTTTACAAGTACCTTAAAGCTTTGTAGAGTTATGAATCTGCAAGCGCAGGTTTTTTTTAACCGACTCCCTAAAGACTATCAAGCACTTCTCAGTGATTTGCTCGGTGAGACAGCCTTTATTGATTTACTTACATCATTAGCAAGTCAAGAAGCTCAAGCTCGAGAACTTGAGACGCCAATCTTCCCTCCTCATCCAGACGTATTTAAGGCTCTTTTCTTAACGCCCGTTCGCAATATTCGTGTGATTTTGATTGGTCAGGACCCCTATCACACCCCAGGACTTGCGCACGGCTTAGCGTTTTCGATACCCCACGAAATTCCCATGCAGTCAAAACTCTTTCCAAGCTCTTTGCGCAACATCAATAAAGCCCTGATCTTAGATGGCTTTAGATCACAATCACATGGCAATCTATCGCATTGGGCAAACCAAGGCGTACTTTTACTGAATACCTGTCTCACTGTTCCAATGGGAATGCCCCATGCACACCGAAATTGGGGCTGGGCACAATTGACCGATATCTTATTGAATCGGATAGCGATGCGATTACCCCATCTTGTATGGCTTTTATGGGGTAGTGCTGCGCAACAAAAAGAGTCTATTGCAAATAAGTGCCAAGGGCATTTAATCTTAAAGGCGTCTCATCCATCAGGACTTGGTGTCTATCAAACTAAGACGCCGTTTCTGAGTAAGGGTGGACTGATCGGTTGTGGCCACTTTAAAAAAACAAATACATGGCTGATTCAGCAGAACCTAGATCCGATTTGTTGGTGATCTATTTTCAAGTAGCTCAATAATCACAAAGAATTACTTTTAGCCCCCCCAATTTGAGTCTTTAAATTGGGGGGCTAAAAGTTCCAAAAGAATAATCTAAATCGTTTTCTAATATTGCATAAAATTTGAAGTTTTTTATAGCCAAAGACGATAAATAATGGTTAAGGGGAGTAACTAGATACCCTTAGAGCCTTAGTTTAGGGAATGTTTTTCAAGGCTAGTTGCAAAACTATATTGTCATTAAATAAGCGCTTATCTTCTAAGTAGCATATCTTGCCTCATCTTAAAACAGAAATTTTAGATCAGACTCTTTATAATCACGGATATGCAATTGCTTACATTAGGGATTAATCACCATACTGCCCCAATCGGGTTACGGGAACGTGTTGCTTTTGCTCCCGAAATGATCTCATCAGCCCTAGATGATTTTCAAAAGTTTCTATCTGGTGTCGGTGCCTTTGGTAATACCGAAGTCACTATCTTGTCGACCTGTAACCGGACTGAAATTTATTGTGCAACAAACTCTTCTGAAAATCATCTGCAGGATGCATCGATTGACTGGTTTACTAAAACGCAAGGCTTAACTCCTGATTTAATTAGTCCACACATGTATGCCCATCCACAATCGCAGGCGGTAAGACATGCCTTCCGCGTTGCTAGTGGGCTTGATTCGATGGTCTTGGGTGAAACCCAAATTTTGGGACAAATGAAAGAGGCGGTTCGCTGTGCCGGCGAGGTAGGATCTTTGGGTACCTATCTCAATCAACTTTTTCAAAAATCATTTGCTGTTGCAAAAGAAGTTCGAGCTACCACCGCAATTGGTTCAAGCTCCATCTCCATGGCTGCTGCCTCTGTTCGTTTAGCAGAACGGGTTTTTGGTGAAATTGCAGATCAGAAAGTCCTCTTTATTGGCGCTGGCGAAATGATCGAGCTATGTTCTGTTCATTTCGCCGCAAAACATCCCCTTCTTGTAGGGATCACCAATCGCACTTTGGAGCGAGGCCAAGAATTAGCGAACGCCCTCTCAGGTCAAGGATTAAATACCCAAACGTTTCGATTGGCGGATCTTCCCCAGCGCATTGCAGACTTTGATATTGTGGTCTCGTGCACAGCTAGCTCTCTTCCGATCATTGGCCTTGGAATGATTGAAAATGCTGTGAAATTACGCAAACGTAAACCGATCGTGATGATTGATTTAGCAGTCCCTAGAGATATTGAAGCAGAAATCGCCAAGCTCAATGATGTTTATCTATACACGATTGACAACCTAGGTGAAATGGTTCAATTGGGATTAAATGAACGTCGCGCTGCCGTTGGACAAGCTGAAGCAATTATCGAAACGCGTGTTGATCACTTTATGAACTGGATGAAAACGCGTGATTCGGTTCCACTTATTTTGCAACTTAAAAATCATAGTGAACAATTACAAATACAAGAACTAGAAAAAGCCAAAAAACGTTTATCTAGGGGTGATGCAATTCAAGATGTACTAGAAGGTTTAGCTAACGGCTTAACTAATAAATTTTTACATGGTCCGCTACACGGCTTGGCTCACCTTCAAGGCAATGATCGACAAGTACTGATTGATCTTTTACCTGAATTATTTCGCCTTAATCAATCCGACTCTCCTGAAAAAAAATGAAGCCTAGTATGCAATCAAAGCTCGAGCACTTACAAGCTCGGCTCACTGAATTGAACTCCTTAATGTCGCATGAGGATGTTACACAGAATATGGATCAGTTCCGTAAATACTCTAAAGAACATGCGGAAATTTCTCCAGTTGTGGCTAAATTTGCTCAGTATCAATCTGCTCAAGAAGATGAGTCAGCCGCAATAGAAATGCGCCAAGATATTGAATCACGCGTATTTGCTGAAGAGGAAATCAAACTGGCACGAGAACGGATGGTTAACTTAGGTGAAGAGTTGCAAAAGTTACTCCTCCCAAAAGATCCGAATGATGATAAAAATATTTTTATAGAAATTCGTGCTGGCACAGGTGGTGACGAAAGTGCTTTATTTGCTGCAGATCTCCTGCGGATGTATATCCGTTACGCTGAACGACAAAGATGGAAAACTGAAATCATTAGTGCGAGTGAATCTGATCTTGGTGGTTATAAAGAGGTCATTCTTCGATTAGAAGGTGAGCAAGTTTACTCAAAACTCAAATTTGAGTCTGGCGGTCACCGGGTCCAACGTGTTCCACAAACGGAAACTCAAGGACGTATCCATACTTCGGCTTGTACAGTCGCTGTTTTAGCTGAGGCAGATGAAATTGAAGCGGTTCAAATTAACCCGAGTGAATTACGGATAGACACGTTCAGAGCTTCTGGAGCTGGCGGTCAACATATTAATAAAACTGACTCTGCCGTTCGTATTACCCACCTCCCCACTGGTATCGTTGTCGAATGTCAAGATGACCGAAGTCAGCATCGCAATAAAGATCAAGCCATGAAAGTTTTAGTTTCCAGAATTATGGATGCACGTACGCGTGCTCAACATCAAAAAGAAGCGCAAGAGCGAAAAAGTCTGATCGGTTCCGGTGACCGAAGTGATCGAATCAGAACATATAACTTTCCACAGGGCCGCATCTCCGATCACCGTATCAACCTCACCTTGTATAAAATTGATGCCATGATGGATGGCGATATTTCTGAATTATTAGGTGCCTTATCTTCAGAACACCAAGCAGAACTATTAGCTAGCTTAGGAGATACTTAAGGCAATCCTTAACATCTACTAACAAATTCATTTTATTTCTAGTGCCAACTGTTCAAAGTCTTTTAGCAAATTGTGCCATCGATTCTGTTGATGCACGTATACTCCTTAGTCATCTTTGCTCGACCCATCTTGGCTGGCCTAGAACGTATTTAATTACGCACCATACAGATGAATTACCAACTGCCCTGATAGAACATTGGTATGAATTACTTCAAAAGCGCTTACTTGGATACCCTGTAGCTTACCTAATCGGTAAAAAAAGTTTTCATGATATTGAATTGCAAGTAAATGCGCATGTCTTAATTCCAAGGCCTGAAACAGAACTGCTTGTTGAGTTTGCAATTAGTCATATTGAATCTATTTTCAATTCACCAAACTCTATTTTTACTCCAGCAAGCCCTATGCTATGCCTGGATTTAGGAACTGGTAGTGGGGCAATCATCTTAGCACTTGCGAGCTATTTTAAAAAAATTCCTGAGGTATTCCATTGCCTCAATTTCTTCGCTTCCGATATTAGTCTCCAAGCAATCGATCTTGCCAAGCTGAACTCTAAAAATTTAGATTTACATAAAAATATTACGTTTTTTAAAAGTAATTGGCTTACGAATTTTCCCAAACATTTAGCGTTCGATTTGGTACTAAGCAACCCACCCTATATCGCTAGTGATGACGCTCATTTATCACATGGGGATTTACGATTTGAGCCAAAAGTGGCCCTAACAGATGGTTTTGATGGTTTAAATGCGTATCGACTGATCTTGAAATCCTTGAGTCATTATTTAAATTCCGGTGCGATTGTGGTTTTTGAACATGGCTTCGAACAGGCTGTAGCTATTCAATGCTTATTACAAGATCATGATTTTATTGGAGTTTTAACAAATAAAGATTTTTCTGGTTCAAACCGAATTACCTTTGCCCAAAGCAAGTAAAATAAGTTATTGTCATTGATTGGAGAGTTGTATGAACACACAAGAACGTATCAAAGAAATTGTTACGAGTCATCCCGTGGTTTTATTTATGAAGGGTACTCCTCAATTTCCTCAATGTGGTTTTTCTGGGCGCGCTATCCAAATATTAAATGCTTGCGGAGTCAGTGAGCCTTTTACTGTAAACGTGCTTGCTGATGAAGGCATTCGGCAGGGCATTAAGGAATATGCCAACTGGCCGACAATCCCCCAGTTGTATGTCAATGGAGAATTTATTGGCGGCTCAGATATCATGACTGAAATGTATGAGAGTGGAGAGCTTAAGGAAGTTTTTCCTGCGTAAAGTGTTACCTATTTAATTCGTATCTTTCAACTGCACCCTAAAGTTCTTCTCTAGAGTCTATCGTTGCTGCTAGCTGATAAGTTGCTGATAGCTAATAAACTTTCATGAAGGCTTTCACTGCAGACATAAAAAAACCCCTATTCATCATCGAATAGGGGTTTTGCAAAACAAATACTATTTATCTACGAGTTGCGCGCGTAGTTTTAGCGGCTGTCTTTTTTACAGTTGCAACTTGTCCTTTAATCGTTTCCACAGCTTGCTCAGTCGTTTTTTCTAGATTAGTAGCAACCTCTTTCAAAGTGGCTTGCATTTGATCTACGCCTTGTAAAGTTGTATCCAGTGAAGTTTTCATGGCATTTACAAACGCCTCTGACCCAGCAGGTGCATTTGCTGAAATCGAATCGAGCCACTCTTTCATACTTGATTTCATTTGCTCAACGCTGACTTCTGCCAATTTAGCGAACTCATCAGTTGCTTCACGAATCACTTCAGATACAGCTTGCTGATGAGCCGTTAACTTGTTTGTGATACCTTCCATTTTGCCATCTTGAGCCATCGACATAAAAGCCTGTGGATCTTTAACAGCCATCACACTTTGCATTGTTCCACTTACTTCATCTAAGAGGGACTTGCTTGTATCAAAGCTGATTTCAGCTAATTTTGTAGAACGGCCCATGGTTTTTTCTGTGAGGGCGATAATGCTTTGTAAATTTTTGCTGTTGAAGTCGTTAAACTTTGCAGATATTTGTTCGTATGTCATATAAGGTCCTTTGAATAAAGAGTTAAATTTGTTGCACTGCATCAAATTTACACGACCCGAACTCAAATAGCAAGAACTTTTTGTTGCAATGCAACATATCTATTTTTTAATAGCGCTCAACACGTTAAATAGAACAGGCTAGAGCAAGGCACATTTATAAAAAAATTACAATATATTCAATGGCTTATAAATATTTTCGTATAAAGAGCTTCTCTCAAGCGCCAGATAGAATACGAAAAAAATCCAGCCTATGAGGCTGGATTTTGCAATACGCCTAACTAGCGCTCGCTCAATGCATCTTTAACCCGAGCATCTCCCTAGCCTCAACAGATGAGGCTAATTGCCCGCCTAACTCTTTAAGAATACCTTTCGCCTTTAAAACTAACTCGGCATTGCTTTTACACAAAACACCCTTCTCCAAATAAATATTATCTTCCATACCAACACGGACATGTCCACCGAATAAATAAGCGGCAGCAACAATTGGGAACTCCGCCCTTGAAATTCCAAATGCGGCCCATTTGGCACCTGCTGGCAATTGACTACGCATAAATAATAAGGTGGCCGGATCCGTATTAAAACCGTATTTCACGCCCATCACAAAAGTGTAGAGGCCTGGACCTTCTAAGCTACCATCAGCAATCATATCTCTCGCTAAATTTAAATCGCCAGTATCGAAAATTTCTAATTCGGGCATAACACCAGCGTCACGAATAACCTTGGCCATTTTTCTACAATTAACAGGGGTGTTCATCACCACATCAGGCCCTGAGTTCATTGTATTCAGATCTAAAGAGCAAATATCTGGTTTTAATTTAGCGATATGCTCAACACGCTTTAAAGGGTGACATAAGGTTGTGCCTGTTGTAAAAATTTTAGGCTCATCTTCAGATGGTACAAACCGACCGCCTGGTCCTGTTGTTAAATTGATAATCAATTGCTTATTGTGTTTTTTTATTAAATCAATTGTCTCTGCATAATGCTCAACTTCCATTGATGGTTTACCATCAGGGTGACGAACATGGATATGCGCTACGGCAGCCCCTGCTTCTGCAGCCTCTAAAGCAGCATTGGCAATTTGCTCGGGTGTAATTGGCAAATAAGGCGTCATTTCAGGTTTTGTCAAATTACCTGTAATTGCACAGGTCAGAATAGTTTTACTCATGGTAATTGTCCTTTATTAATGGTTTTTAAGTTATTGTTAATACATGCAAAAAATGAAATCTTTAGATAATTTGTCGAATACCTCCAAAGAAACTGTGGCGCGTTTGCTCGATGTTGCGGAAATTTTGTTTTCCGATTTGGGTTACGCGGGCACGACTGTTCGAGATATTGCGGCCAAATCGCAAATCAATCAGGCCTTGATTAATTATCATTTTAAAAATAAGCGTGGCCTTTTCATGGCTATTTTTGAGCGCCGCGGAAAAGTTCTGTTTGAAGAGCGATTGATGCTGTTGAGCCAGGCGCGAAATAAAGCCGGAAGTAAGCCGATTCCACTGCGAGACTTGCTCTATGCATTTATCTTCCCTCCTTTGCGGATCGCTGGAGAGAGTTCTGGCGGAAGAGCCTTTGTTAAATTGCAAGCACGTCTGCACAACGAACCAAAAGAAATTGAACAAGAGTTGCGCTCGGAATATTACAACAAAGTTAGTTTTCAATTTATCGATGAACTGCACTTGACCGTTCCTCAATTGTCTATAGAGTCGATTGCTTGGCGCTTGGTTTTTGTCATGGGACTTTATATCTATATCGCCTCGAATACAGGAAGGCTTGAGGTCATCTCGCGCGGAAGATGTATTGGTAGCGATTGGGAGCAAGCTTTGCTCGAAATGCTGGACTTTTGCGAACATGGCTTTTTAGCTCCGATCACTCCGGCTTCGCCTTCGTATCTATGACGATCTTATTCCATCGCTTGAGCTCACTCGAAATATAACTCGATGTTTGAGCCATACTACCTCCTACGGGTATCAACCCAACTGCATTTAATTTTTCTTTAATCTCCGGCTCAGCAAGTATCTTTTGAATTGCGCTATTCATGTGTTGCGTAATCTCTGATGACGTTCCCATGGGGGCAAATACGGCAACCCATGTGTAATCTTGGATCTGTGGATAACCTAATTCCATTAATGTTGGTACTTCAGGTAATTCCGGTAATCTTTCGGTACTCGATACGCCAAGAATACGAACCTTTCCTTGCTTATGAAATTGGAAGATTCCAGCTACTGCAGTACATCCGATCGGAGTCTCTCCACCTACTACCGCGATAGAGGCTGGCCCTGCTCCACGATACGGAATATGTGTAACATCACTTTTCCAAATCACATGGAATAAATTCTCACACGTGAGGTGCGGTGTTGTGCCACTGCCGGGGGATGAGTACGCCATTTTTTCTTTTGTGGCCATCATTTTTAAATCTGCCAAAGTTTTTACGGGCACTTTATCGTTTACCGATACAACATTTGGCTGAGTAGCTATAACAATGACTGGTATAAAGTCTTTACTCGGGTTATAGCCAGCTTTTTCACCGTACAAGGAGGGATTAACAGCATACGCTGAGGAAGTTAAAAGAAAAGTGTAGCCATCACTTGGTGCTTTGGCTATTAACTGTGCCGCCACATTGCCGCCCGCACCAGTTTTATTATCAATAATGACGGATTGCTTTAATGTCTCACTTAAACGTGCACCTACGATTCTCGCAGCAATGTCAACTGGCCCACCTGGGGCAAATGAAACCACAAACTTAACGGGCTTATCAGGATATGCAGCATATGCTAAAGACCCTAATAAATGAATACCCAATAGAAAATGCAGAGCCAACATCCTCGCTTGAATTTTGAAGCCGCGTTTTTTGTTGCTAATTCCTTCTCTTTGCATGACTCTCCAGACAGATTTTAAAACCAATCAAGGCCATCTATAGATTGGCCTTGATTAGAACAAACTCACTTAATTGCTAATGGATTCGTTGGTGAGCCTACGGCACCAGTAATTGGTAGCGCTGGTGCTACAAACATAAATTCATATTTTCCATCCGCCGCACAATCATCCGCCAAGTCTTTGAGATAGAAAATTTCACCCATCGTCATTCCCATAATGGGAATCGTGATCCAATGCCAAGGCTGATTAATCCCTGCCTCCGATTCGTTTGGCCTTACCTCACAACCCCAGGTATCAGATGCTAAAGCAGCTAATTGTGTTTTTTGAATCCATTCCAATGTTTCAAATGCAAATCCGGGAGCGTCTCCGCCTGGATAGCCATCCCAACTACCGACCCGTAACTTATCTTCCATTTGCCCTGTTCGAACAATAATATAATCACCACGACGCAGTTCAACACCTTGTTTTTTCGCCGTCTCATCTAAATCGTCACAGGTAATACCATAGCCATCGGGCAGTGTATCTAACCCCTTGTATCTTGCCACATCTAATAAAACACCGCGTCCTACCATCTTATTTTTTGTTTTCTCAATACCGCATTTAGCAGCACCCGCAGAGGACACTTCTCTACAGTCAAAACCGTTGTACATGTAGTTATCAAAGAATACGTGACCTAAACCATCCCATTGTGTTCCACACTGCAAAGGCATCACGATCATGTCATCTGCTGCCCGTATGCCACGCTTATCAAGTACTCCTGAATAGGCATCTGTACCAGTTCGTATCATCGTGTGTACTGGATTGATTCGCCCCATAGCTGGGTATTTTGACTTTGCTCCCTGTGGCCCTGAAGCGTCGTAATTTAAAGCTAATGAAATCACCTTGCCTTTTTTGACAAGTTGGGCTGCTGCAACAATATCTTCAGGATTCGTGAAGTTTAAAGTACCAATCTCGTCCTCTGCACCCCATTTACCCCAGTTTTTATATTTGGCTGCGGCCGCGTCTAGATCGCCACGATTTAATTTTTTAGTCATTGAGTATCTCCATTGATAATGATAATTTAAACATATGTTTAAATTATCATTTATTTAGAAGATTGTCAATCAAAGGCATGCTTCTATCCATAGATATTCATGCTTTTGATCATTTTCAGAAATTGAACCCGCGTTATGTGCAATATGAGCTGGTTTTAATCCTTGTAAATACCTTTCATATACTGCTTGATATACTCGCTCTACATTTTTGGTAAAAACATCTGGTTTATATAAAACAGATGTGGATCGGTTGTGACTTAATTTTTCTCTCACTTGTCTTAGCTGAACAGGATTCGTTGCTAGCGCTATGGCTAATTCTATTCCTCTAGACTTTGGGTAATCAGTTCTGGCAAGGCCATTGAAGAGCCCAAAATACTTACTGCCATCCTACCGGAGAAACTACTAAACCAAATAGTGTTATGTATAGGAAGATTAAATAAACTTGGTGCCCCATGTCCGACTCGAACAGACCACCTACTGATTACAAATCAGTTGCTCTACCAGATGAGCTAATGGGGCGTTAGGTTATTATTTTAAACTATTTGATTAGCTTCAGATGACTTTTTACTTTACTTGTGGCTGAATCACTACTGAGGTGCAAAGACCTCTGAGAAGAGGGTTTACTTTCTATTAGGTTGACTGGAAAACTCATTCCTTGACTATTTTCTCGGGAGTAAATTGCCATTACATGTGAAGTAGGTATCCAGATTTCTCGAGATACGCCGTTAAATCTTGCTTTAAAGCTAATAAGCTCATTATCAATTTTCAATTCTTGGCAGGCAGTAGGGCTTATATTTAATACAATTTCACCTTTATTGACATACTCCATAGGAACTTGCACCAACTCGTCTACAAATACAGAAAGATATGGGGTGAATTGAAAATCGACACACCACTGGTACAAAGCCCTTATTAAATAGGGCTTTGTGCTTGGAAAGGCATCCTTCTTGGCATCTTCGCCATGACTTGTGGACATTTATCTTCTCATGACTTTTTCAGATGGCGTGAGTGCTTCAATGTAGGCGGGTCGACTAAATATTCGCTCAGCATACTTTAAAAGTGGTGCAGCGTTTCTAGAAAGGTCGATACCATAATGCTCTAGTCTCCACAAAAGAGGGGCAATAGCAACATCGAGCATCGAGAACTCTTCACCTAACATGTATTTGTTTTTAACAAATACAGGGGCAAGTTGCGTCAATCGATCTCGAATGGACAGTCTAGCTTTATCTAGAACAGGGGTTGCGCTTTTATTTTTTTCATTTTCAAGAACATTCACATGTACAAATAATTCTTTTTCAAAATTGAATAAGAATAGTCTTGCTCTTGCCCGTGCGACAGGGTCTGGTGGCATTAATTGCGGATGTGGAAAACGCTCGTCAATATACTCATTGATAATATTGGACTCATATAAAATCAAATCACGCTCGACTAAAATGGGAACCTGTCCATAAGGATTCATTACCGAGATGTCTTCAGGCTTATTAAATAAGTCGACATCGCGAATCTCAAAATCCATGCCTTTTTCAAATAACACCAAACGGCAACGTTGTGAAAATGGGCAATTAGTGCCCGAATAAAGTACCATCATTGGGAAACTTCCTTTTCAACCATAAAAATAAAAGGCAGACGACCTTCGCCATCTGCCTAGAGATACCTCAAAAAGTATTAATGAATACTTTTCCAGTAAGCCTTGTTTAATCGCCAAGCAAATATTGTAAAAACAGCCAAAAATATTAACACAATTACACCAAGTCGCTTACGTTCTAATTGTACAGGTTCACCCATCCAAGACATAAATGCTACCAAATCACCCATTTGATCGTCAAATTCTTGTTGCTTTATTAGCCCTGGGGTTAACTGTTCAAAGCCCAAGAAACGATGCTCCGTTCCAGCATGATTTGCATCTTTGATATCTTCAAATTTAGCCTCTCTTTGGCCTTGTAGCTCCCACAATACATGTGGCATACCCACGTTTTTGTAAACCAAATTATTCCAACCAGTCGGGCGATTTTCATCGACATAGAAAGTTCTTAAATACGTGTAAATCCAGTCAGGCCCTCTCGAACGAGATACCACAGAAAGATCCGGTGGGGCTTTTCCAAACCATTCTTTTGACTCTTTTTCAGACATGGCAACCTTCATGAGATCACCGACTTTTTCACCAGTAAATAACAGGTTTTGCTTAATTTGTTCGTCTGTTAAGCCAATGTCTCGTAAACGGTTATATCGCATGCTCACAGCACCATGGCAATTCATGCAGTAATTCACGAACAGCTTTGCGCCATTTTGAAGAGCTGACATATTGTTTAGTCGATTTGGAGCTTTGTCGAGTGGGTGCCCACCTTCACTAGCAAAAGATTGAACGGTTATGAAAGACAAGCTTAGAGCTAGAGTTAAGGCCGCTAGTAAGCGTGTTGGTTGTAATAAGTTGAATATTTTCATTTCAGTTAACCTTAATGCGCTGCAAATGTAACACGCTTGGGTACAGGTTTAAATTCACCTAACTTGCTCCAATATGGCATAGCCAAGAAAAAACCAAAATAGAACAATGTACAAACCTGGGAAATTTTCTCTGCAATTGGCGATGGCGGCTTAATACCTAAGTACCCTAGAATCACAAAGCAAACCACAAAAACGGCATAGATATACTTGTGAAATGCTGGGCGATAGCGAATTGATTTGACTTGTGAGTTATCTAGCCAAGGTAAGAAAAAGATGATAACAACGGATCCACCCATTACTAAAACACCAAAGAATTTTGCATCAAAAGAATAAAAGGCAACTGCTAGAACTGCCAAGATAGCAAGGAACAAACCTTTAATTTTTAACGGAGCACCCCTTGACGCTAGCCAAAAGATACTAGCAGCAAAAATCCACATCGGTATTAAAAATTCTGAAGTGGTTGCTCGTAACATCGAGTAAAAGGGCGTAAAGTACCAAACTGGCGCAATGTGAGAAGGGGTTTGTAATGGGTTTGCTGGTTCAAAATTATTAGCCTCTAAGAAATATCCACCCATCTCAGGAGCAAAAAACACAATGAAGGCAAAAATCATTAAAAATACGCCGAGGCCCATGACATCATGCACAGAATAAAACGGGTGAAATGGAATACCATCTAGAGGGATCCCCTTTTCATCCACAGTTTCTTTGATTTCAACTCCGTCAGGGTTATTCGACCCCACTTCGTGCAAGGCCACAATATGCGCTGCGACTAAACCAACCAGTACCAAAGGAATAGCAATCACATGAAATGAAAAGAAACGATTCAAAGTTGCATCACCAACTACATAGTCACCACGAATCCATAAAGAAAGGTCTGGCCCAATTAGCGGAATAGCTGCAAATAAA
>CAIQHU010000120.1 GCA_903871735.1 uncultured beta proteobacterium
AATATAGAAATACAATGGTCGTTAGCGGTGAAATTTCAGACGTAAGCATTTTTGGCACTTCAGATGAATGCGGCGCTATCAACCCCCGAATTAAATCTATGAAAGCAAGCGCGCTAAATTCAAAAGAAGATAACCAATATAATTGAAGCACTATTTGCAAAAAAACGGCCATATTTAAGTAAGTCCAAAAGGATCTAATCATGAAATGTTTGACCTTGTTTTCTCAGCATACCCATCTGGATTAGAAAAAGCCATAATTCCGCCCCGCAAAGCATTAATATTGAAAACAACAAACTCTCATAATTCATGACAGAAATCAGCGAGCACCCAGTCACAAACAACCAAGAAATACGGAAATAAATCATTGTACGAAACTGTGATGTAGCAATCAGTCGGAGGGAATCCAAGTTGGATGCTGCGGGAATTAAAGAGAGTAATCCTATAAGTAGGATTACTTCGACTCCTACTAAATTAGAAGTAACAAAGTTAATTGCTGCGATAGATGAAAAAATGAAGACAAAGCTCATTGCAGCTAGAAGGTTTCGTTTCATAAGCAACGCTTGATCATTGCGACCATTCGCTATGTAGGGTAAGTAGACTATTGTCTGGAAATTCAGTAGAAAATTCAACGGAATAAAGAACAATAAGACTGATCTGAAAACTCCCAAGCCTTCAGAACCAACGGACAGTATTAACATTATGTTTACAAAAATTGAATGTATGAGTGCCAATACAGGGACCAAACTCAAGATAACAATATCTTTAATATTTATTGACAGAAGTTCCGGTATTTTCAAAAGATTTGTAGGTATTCCTTTTGTTGAAATAATCAGGAACATCGGCAATATAAATGAGACTGCCCAGACGACAAGGACCAGGTCTAGACTTTTACCAACTAGAAGCAAGGATATGATCATCATTACCTGAAATATTACAATGCTTAAATCCAAAACTATTGCACTGATCACCTTGTCCTCATTTAGAAGTGAAAGTCTGTAAATCTCAGTTATAGATGCTGCTAAAATTCCTAAAGAGAAAAAAGCGAGGATAACCCTACTCAAGTCGGTTGTGAAAATAGCAAATATAATCATGGCAACGGTAGGGATGATAGAAAGTAAAAAAGCAGATTTTGCACCTTCATCAAAATTAGTTACATTCAATTTTGAATCCTTATGTGCGACGCTTACCACGGATCCTCTAATCAAGCTCAATACAAAAAAATAAAAACTAAAAACTATAGAACAGTTTGCGGCACCTTGAAAATCTTCCGCTACGACAAAGATGAATAATGGTAAATATGAAGAACTCGCTGAAATGAGTTGATCAAAAGCCTTCAACTTAACCATTGTTTTTGTAGTCCAGTTCAAGCTGGTTTACCACTTTTTCAATTGAGAAATTCTGCGCTGCAAATTTTTGGATATTTTCGCGCGCTTTTATATTCTTGACGATTTTTTCTAGAGATCTGAGAGTTTCTATAATTCTACCTTCGCCATGAACAAATCTGTAGTCACATTCTTTAATCAACTGAGAGATATGACAACTAGCCATTACTAAAGGGAGAACACCAAATGACATAGCTTCGATAACAATCATTGGGTATGGCTCCTCGTCACTTGGTAGAACTAGTACATCAACCTCGGCAAGCAATTGGTAGACCTGTTCTCTGGATAGGGCGCCTCCATAATGAAGTTTGTTAGCAAGGCTTGGATTAGTGTCTAAAAACTCTTGAACGCGCCAATAATCACCTCCATCAGGACCATAGATCTCAAATATAAAATTATCGTCTGCTTTATTTGCATCACTAATCATAGACAAGAATTTATCAACTCTTTTTCTTGGACTTAATCTTGAGCAGAAGACAACCCTTATAGGATCAGGATCTTCAATGAAGGATCTCGGTTCAGTTGCGCCACGGATTCCATTTGGTAAATTCCGTAGTAATTCCTCTATCTTAAAAAGCTTCAATGATTCATACTC
>CAIQHU010000121.1 GCA_903871735.1 uncultured beta proteobacterium
AATTCTTATTATTTGTTAGTTATAAAGATTACTGTAGCAGAGTAATGAAAAATTTACTGATGGAGATCTATCCCAAAAGAAACTTTTATAGATAATAAAAAAATTACTTGAATATAATCAATGTCATATAGGGTTATAAAAAGTGAATAAGTGCCATATTAAATGATGAAAAAAAGATCAAATACATCTGATTTGGTATTCTAGAAACTCAAATCCTCGGGTTGAATAACCTGAATTTGCAAATGATGATCTACTATTTAAGCCCTTCTTTTGCCTTTATGAGGCGCACAGTTAAATAGGCGCTTACTAATAAAGAAAGAATAAGAACTAATGCCGTAATCCATGAGAATTTTTGATTCAGCGAATAAGTGGCTAATGTGGCATAAATTAATCCTGATGCAATCGCCAAGTAACTGGCCCAGTTTTTATCAAACCAAAGACCAATGGCTTCAATTAGCCTTGTTGCGCTTAATATAAAAAATACTAAAGAAATTTGAAAAAATGCTTCTTTGGGTTCTAAGTTAATAAAACGAAGTATGTACCTAATTAAGAGTTCTTCAGTACCTGTGCTAATGATGATAGGGGAATTGGTATTGGGCATGCTAGTTTGAAAGGATAGGTATAGAAATACGCACCCTAAGCCACATGCCATAAAGCTTCTAGCCAATTTGAAGATAGCTATTAATTTGAGACCATTCATGTTCAACTATTTAGATCCTAAATTAAGTAACAAGCGTTTATGAAAGCAATATATCCAACAAATGTAATTGAAACGATATATTTATAAGTATTATCAGGATTTTTATAAATTTAATCAATCACTTATGTAGAAATAATTAGTGAACTTATCGTAGCTTAATTGGCTTAATTAACTGCTGAAATCTAACTAGAATAGTTGAATGAACCCCAACCATCCCTAGGAGAGAAAATGCTTACAGACGCACTAATAAAAAACATAACAACCATGGTTGATGACCCATTACTAACTCATGTTGTGATATTTCTGATTTTGATATATGTAGCTATCAAGTTGATATCAGGGTTTGATGCGCAGAGAAACGACAGCACAAAATTCTTGGACGGTTTAAAGGATTTAAGAAAAAACAGAAGTGAATGACCTTTAGGGATAACCTTATCAGCACTATTGTTTTTACTATCGCACTTCTTTCGTTATTTATTTAGGAATTTATGACTCAAAAATCAGATCAGCCGCATCTTGTTTGGCCAGACAATCAAACGCAAAGTACTACAACACCGTCTTCACCAACCCCGCCCAGACCGGCACCCCCATCGCGAATGAGCCCTCTTCCCGCAAGTATTTTTATGTCAAGATGGCTGCAAGCCCCTTTGTATGTTGGATTGATAGTTGCCCAAGCTATTTACGTTTGGCAGTTTTGGCTTGAATTATATGTTCTTTTAACTAATGTTTTTTTGTCGACTAAGCACGTTACTGATACCGAGCTCATGTTGGTTGTTCTTGGATTGATCGATGTTGTGATGATCTCTAATTTATTAGTGATGGTTATTGTTGGTGGCTGGGAAACTTTTATATCAAAGCTTGGACTAGATGCCCATCCAGACCAGCCAGAGTGGTTGTCTCATGTGAATGCTGGAGTTTTAAAAGTAAAGCTTGCTACAGCCATTATTGGAATATCGTCTATTCATCTGCTTAAGACATTTATTAATGCTGAAACCCTAGATGAAAAAACCTTACTTTGGCAGACAGTGATACATATGGGTTTAGTTTTATCAGCGATAGCAATTGCGTACACTGAAAAGATTACTGCCTCAATTGCACCTGAGGCTTCCCGAAAATAATTACTGCATCATTTACTCGAAAAAACTGAAGTTTATTTGCAAAGGATTAGTCCTGTTTTTGTGAGACAAGTTAAGCCATGCTCTATCTTAAGGAAAGATATGACCGAAAAGAAAAAACGGGTCTCCTATACAGCTGATTTCAAAGTTAAAGTTGGGCTTGAGGCGATTCGGTCTGATAAGACGATTCATGAGATTGCGCAGCTGTATGAGATTCATCCAGCTCAAGTTTCGCAATGGAAAAAAACCATATTAGATCAATGTAAAGTGGTCTTTGAGGTTAAGCGTGGTCGAAAGTCTGCCTCTGAGCATCTTGATTTAGATCAGTTGTATAGTCAAATTGGAAAATTAAAGATAGAGCTGGATTGGCTTAAAAAAAAGTCTGGTATCAACCTAGCTTGATCTGAATGTAGGACGTTTCATGAAGAGGTCGTCCAAATCCCAATCTGAAAGCAAAATACAAGCGTCCAATACTTAGACGCTCGATTTTGAAAAACTTAAATTACTTTTTTTCCAACACAAATAATTTCACGCCCAGTCAATCCAAGATATTGGATGGGCAAGTCAGCGTATTTAGGCGCCCTAACTCGAGAAATTGGCAATGTCGTTTCAAGTTGCCTACTGGACAATGGCATGTGGCATCGACTGGTACAGATGTTCATGCTCAAGCTCGCCAACAGGCCATATCCATTTATGCTGCAGTCAACGCTAGAGTAGAGCAAGGATTGGCTGTTCAATCTAGGACATTTGATCAAATTGCCCTTCAAGAAATCGATGCAATGACCAAAAAGGCCAAGTCGGGTGAGGGCAAACAAACTTATGCTGATTATGTATTTGCACTGAACAAGTATCTGATTCCCTTCTTTGGCAAAACCGAAGTCAGTCAAATTACAGCAGAGCAAATCAAAGACTTCGAAGCATGGCGTATCAGTCAGATGGGTTTGGTTCCCAAGGCCAGCACCAAACGCAATCACGCCAGTGCCTATAACCGAGTGATTAGGTTGGCTAGACAAAAGGGCTATTTGCACGAAGCTAGAAGTGTTCCCATACTGGATGCCACTGGCGAACGTGGTGATGCAAGGCCAGCATTTACTCAACAGGAAATCAATCAATTACTAGAGTTTATGCGGTCATGGGAACAGACTGGACGTATGGCCATTGAGCGATTGATCCATCCTTTATGTCGAGCTTATGTGGAATTTCTTGTATACACAGGCATCCGTCATGGTACCGAAGCTATACCACTTAGATGGCGTCATATCCAGTGGCACTGGATTGGAGAACGGCGTTATTTGAGAGTTTGGGTATCGGGCAAGACTGGACCACGGTATTTGATTGCCAAGAATTCCGTGATTGAAACCCTACAGCGATTGATCACTTGGCAGGGCCTAGAGCCAAACACGCTAGATGCAGTAATTGAAGCTCGGCTAGATCGGTTAGTTTTTTGTTTTCCCAACAGGCAAAAGCCACACAGAATGGAAGGTGTATTTCGTAAACTAATGAGAGACAGTGGTTTGGCAAAGGATGGTGCTGGTAAGACTAGGACTTTGTATAGCTTGCGGCATACCTATGCCACATTCGCTCTAGCAGAAGGTGTAGACATACACACCCTCGCTAGGCAAATGGGAACTAGTGTTGCCATGATAGAGCGTCATTATTCAAAATTGACTCCCATGATGAGTGCTGAGAAACTGGCTTAAGTCGACACGATTGATAATTCCAATCTTTAAGATTTTTTGTAATAAAACTTGAATTTCACATTCAAGGTATGTCAATGATCCCCATTTTGTGTGCTGTGAAATCTTATAGATAAAATCGTCTCTTGGGTGAGGATTACGTTTTATTACATCATAAAAACTTTCTAACGCTAGATCATAGTTATTACAGGCATCCTGTATATCACTTTTCATTCCGTCTAAAGCAGAAATAGAGTCAATAAGAAGTGATACTTTTTGTTGATCAAATGCATTATCAATCCAATAAACAGCCAAATTTTTATCTGAAAAATAAGCCATCAATAAATCTAAAGTTTTTGGATTGCTA
>CAIQHU010000122.1 GCA_903871735.1 uncultured beta proteobacterium
ATGGCGATTTAACCTCTTTGGAGGATATTCGGGTAATTGCACCGGGGCGAACTTATCGGGTAGATAGTGATGCGACGCACTCCCCGATGTTTCATCAGGTGGAAGGATTATGGATTGGTCGTAATGTTTCTTTTGCGGCGTTAAAGGGCATTTATACGAGTTTTTTACGAGCTTTTTTTGAGAATAATGCTTTGCAGTTTCGGTTTCGGCCGTCTTATTTTCCTTTTACAGAACCATCCGCTGAAATCGATCTAGCATTTCCATCTGGTAAATTAGCTGGGCGTTGGTTAGAGATTTCTGGGTCTGGTCAGGTACATCCGCAGGTCATACGAAATATGGGCTTAGATCCGGAAGAGTTTATTGGTTTTGCTTTTGGATCAGGTCTTGAGCGATTAACGATGTTGCGTTATGGGATTGATGATTTACGGTTGTTTTTTGAGAATGATACGCGTTTTTTAGCGCAGTTCTCTGCTTAGAAAGATTCGAGTACAGTCATGCAATTTTCTGAATCCTGGTTAAGGCAATTTGTAGATCCAGTGTTATCTTCACAGGAGTTGTCACACGTCTTAACGATGTCGGGCCTCGAGGTAGAAGAAACGAAAACCCTTGCGCCGCCATTTAAGCAGGTTGTTGTCGCACAAATTTTAGAAGCCACACAGCATCCAGACGCTGACCGTTTAAAAGTTTGTCAAGTGTCGGTTGGAGAGTCTTCTGAACCGTTGCAAATTGTTTGCGGCGCCCCGAATGCACGAGCGGGAATTAAAATTCCTTGTGCCTTAGTTGGCGCAGAACTACCTGCTGCATCTGCGCAGGATAAGCCGTTTCTGATTCGGGTTGGTAAGTTACGTGGTGTACAGAGTTATGGAATGCTTTGTTCTGGAAGAGAGCTTGGCTTAGGTGATGATCATGCTGGTATTTTAGAGTTGCCCCAGGACGCGCCTCTAGGGACAGATATCCGAGAGTATTTAGGATTAGATGATACGATTTTTACGATTAAATTAACGCCAAACAAAGCGGATTGTTTGTCTGTTGCTGGTATTGCAAGAGAAGTTGCTGCTTTGACTAGTTCTTCATTGAAGGTTCATCAACCCACAATTCATGCAGTATCAATTGATCGACGGATAGACGTAAAGATTGAGGAACCGAATTTGTGTGGAAGATTTGCGGGTCGAGTAATTACGCAAGTTAATGCCAAAGCAGTAACCCCCGCATGGATGGTTCGACGTTTAGCTAGTGCAGGTCAACGAAGTATTTCAGCACTAGTTGATATTTCTAACTATGTGATGTTAGAAATGGGTCAGCCAACCCATATTTTTGATTTAGAAAAAATATCAGGCGACTTAACAGTTCGCTGGGCTAAAGATGGTGAGTCTGTTCGATTATTAAATGGTCAAGACCTCACTATTCAGAGTAAAGGGCTTCCTCTGGGCGTGATTAGTGATCAGCGCGGTATTGAGAGTATTGCTGGCATCATGGGTGGTGATTACACCGCAGTAACTTTAGAGACGCAGGATATTTATGTTGAGTCAGCTTTTTGGTGGCCAAGTGCTATTCAGGGTAGAGCTCGGGCGCTCAATTTTTCAACGGACGCGGCTTATCGATTTGAGCGCGGAGTAGATCCTAGTCATGTAGTAACTAACTTACATTATGTAACGGAATTGATCCTACAAATTTGTGGAGGGCAACTTGGTCCAGTGGACGATCAAGTTATCCACTTACCACAGCTTGCTCAGGTGCCATTGCGAGTTGCTCGAGTTGCAAAAATTATTGGTCTAGAGATTACTGGTAATCAAATTGCTGATTATTTTGATCGTCTCGGGTTTACATATACGAGGTCGCAGTCTGGAACTCCAAGTGAGTCTTTTGCAGTACAAGCTCCTGCGCATCGTTTTGACATAGCAATTGAAGAAGATTTGATTGAAGAAATTGCGCGTCTATATGGTTTTGAAAATATTCCAGAGATTGCGCCTAGTAGCTTATTAAAAGCACGCCCTACTTTTGAAAAAAGACGATCTATGCATGCGCTTCGTCATCGCTGCGCTTCGCAAGATTACCAAGAAGTGGTTAACTACGGGTTTATTGATGCACAAACTGAGCGAACGATTGCTGGCAATACAAATCCTATTGAGGTATTAAATCCCTTAGCAGAGCAGTTTGCTGTGATGCGCAGCTCACTTGTTGGTAGTCTTCTGAATAATTTGCAAATGAATGTTAGTCGAGGTGCAACTCGAGTTCGTATCTTTGAGATCGGGCGTGTTTTTAAGCGAGATTTAACCATTGTTGATTCTGAGACTGAGACTGATGGTTTTTTACAAGATTTGCGATTTGGTGGATTAGCTTATGGGCAGGTAGCTAGTGATCAATGGGCGCAGACGAGTCGATGGACTGACTTTTTTGATGTCAAGGGAGATCTTGAGCGGATTGTTGCGCCTCTGCAGTTAACTACTTCGCGCTGTTCTGATCATCCAGCTATGCATCCAGGCAGAGGGGCCGTCTTATTAGTTGCTAGTGTGAACGGGACGTGTCAAGAAGTTGGATTTGTTGGAGAATTGCATCCGAGGTTGTTGCAGGATTTGGGACTGCCACGCGCTCCAATTGTATTTGAATTATCTTGGAGTGTGATTGAGCAACTAGAGTTGCCAAAGTTATCTGAGATCAGTAAATATCCCTTGGTTGAACGAGATATTGCTTTAGTTGTTCATGTAAGCACACCGGCACAGGACATCCTTAATGCCTTACGTTTAGCAAGTCCTAGTTTGGTGAAGCACATTCATTTATTTGATGAATTTAAACCGACGGTTGAGCGGCCAAGCGGTATGGCTTTAGAAGAAAAAAGTTTAGCTTTTCGTCTAGTTTTTGAGGATTTACAACAAACATTACAAGATCAGCAAGTAGAATCAACGATAAGCAGCATTTTAGAGCAAGTTCTGGTTCAATTTTCGGCCAGACTGAGATAGTATAGAAGTAATAACAAGAAAATTGAACGAGATATATTATGCAAAATTCATCAATTACAATCACCAAAATCGAATTAGCCGAAGCTATTTTTGACCAAGTTGGTTTGAATAAGCGTGAAGCAAAAGAGATGATTGATTCTTTTTTTGAGAATATTGCAAATCATTTGGAGCGTGGTGTAGATGTCAAGATTTCTGGTTTTGGTAATTTTCAATTACGAAATAAATCTGCTCGGCCTGGTCGAAATCCAAAAACTGGTGAGTCTATTCCAATTAGTGCGCGGCGCGTCGTGACATTTCATGCAAGCCAAAAACTAAAGGATGCAATCGATTCTCATGAATCTACCCAGTGAATTATCCCCTGTAGAGGCCAAGTCAGTCTTACGGGTTAATTTGCCTCCGATTCCAGCTAAAAGGTACTTTACCATTGGTGAGGTTGGGGATTTATGTGCTGTAAAGCCCCATGTGCTGCGTTATTGGGAGCAAGAATTTAATCAATTAAAGCCGCAAAAAAGGCGTGGAAATAGGCGTTATTATCAGCACCATGAGGTGGTGTTAATTCGACGTATACGGGATTTGTTGTATAACGACGGTTTTACGATTCATGGAGCTAAGAACCGTTTGGAGGAGTTGGATAGTCAATGGCAGATCCGGTCTGAGTTAGAGGCATTACTTTCCCTTTTAACAGTCCCTGTTAAGCAGTCTCCACAATCAAACTGATACAATGATTACTTGTCGGGGCGTAGCGCAGCCTGGTAGCGTACTTGCATGGGGTGCAAGGGGTCGTGTGTTCGAATCACACCGTCCCGACCAATAAATATAAGGCTCTGGAGTAATTTTTTCAAAGGGATTTGTTTTAATTTTCGTTAACCGTGACACCTGCCGTGACACTTTTGTATTCTTTCCACTCCAATTTCTCTAAATATCTCTTCTTAGACTTTGATGGTGTTTTGCATCCCACTACTCACGGTTCATTATTGTTCTCAAATGCACATTTACTAGAAGATGTCTTTTCGAAACATCAATGTAATATTGTGATCTCATCAAGCTGGCGATTTCATTTTGATTTGAAGGAGATTAAATTACGCCTTCCTGAGGTAATTCGGCCACTTGTAATCGGAGTTACTGGCGAAGCTTACATTGGGCAATACTCCAGATATCATGAGATCGTTGGGTATCTCCATAACAAAGATCAGCACTTTGCAGAATGGAAGGCTCTTGATGATTCATGGATAGAGTTTCCAGAAGACTGTGATAACTTAATTCGTTGCAATCCAAATACTGGCATAACTAATCAGGAAGTGAAGCTACTCATCGATTGGCTAAAGAAGTAGAGGCCACCCCCATTTGATTTCTAGTTCTACAGACCCCACCGTACCCCCA
>CAIQHU010000123.1 GCA_903871735.1 uncultured beta proteobacterium
AGCCTGAAGATTTAATTGGTGAAAATGGCTTATTGAAGTAACTGACTAAATTGTTGGTTGAAAAAGCTTTAGATGCTGAAATGACCGAGCATCTAGGGCATGATACAAGCGTCCCATTATGGGACGCTTGATGTTTTTACTAGAAATAATGTGGGCTAAATACTTGCATGAACAAATATCTAGCCAGTCTGCGTATCCGGGGTCAAACTGTCAAAATGGCCGTTTTTGCTGACAGCATGATCCACGCAAGACTAATACTGGAATATCAGTTTGACCTAAACTCATTGGCAACAGCACCAGTTCAAGTCAACGAAGTGGGACTATTAAACCCCAAACACCCGATCAAGCAAGGTTAGCTGCTTTAAAACGTCAAAAAGATAATTTAGTCAAACAAATCGAAGCCGAACGTAATCGGCAAAAAATCCATCGAGCACAGCAGCAGATCATCCAAGCAATCAAACCCAAAAGCCCAAGCGTCGCGTAACCGGACGCTTGGATTGATTCAAAGTGAAATTAATCCAGTTTTTCCCCTAGATGTGTTGTCGTGTCCGACACGACACTAGCGTACGGTGATGCCAACCCCCTCATCAAACCAGGTGTCACGTCCAGTCGAGATAACGAAGAGGGTTTGAGGGGGGGTAATGATGGGAATTTGTCCGACGCTCGAATAGGGTGGGGGCTATTAGGTAACAATAGACAATAATATTTGTTGAAGTACATTACTCCAGTCGCATTACATTAACAGCATTTTTATAGGCAACTAATTCCATAGTAGAAGGTTTTAATGAACTTAATAAGCCTTGACGAATTTCTTGTATAACTTTTTCAAAGTTAACTCGTGCGTTATAAGTATCAGTTCCAACCATAAATCGAGTTGGAAACTCCTCGATTAGTTTAACCCATTCATCTTTTATAAAATCTTCACCATGCACAATCAACTTCTTTGCACGCTCTGAATCTGGATTTGCAAAATGAGACCGTGACCTGGCAGACATTTCACAATATATATTTGAGAAATCAGCTAATAGATTTTTAATCAGATCTATATCGCTTGAAAACATACAATGGGAGAGAATAATTGAAGTGTTTGTATATTTTTTGGATAGTGCTTTTATTTCATCTACGGAATCAGGATCATCTTCAGAGTGAATTTGAATAAAACCTTTGTACTTTTCTGCAATCGCAAACATTGCATCAATTGGGTCAGAATTAATCCTCACTTTTCTTCTGAAGGAAATATTGGGATGAGTTAACTTGTTGTTAAGAATCAGTTCACCAAAGCCTTTTATTTGTCCTGAAGTAAATAAGCGATCAGCATTGTTAAGTAACTCTTTATAAGAGGAGATATTTATATCTGTAAGTCCACTGGGTCCGTGCTGGGAAAAAATATTTCCAAGCTCTATTTGGCCAGTTGTAGGGATATATTGATTTTTAAGTAACTTCGAATAGGGTGAAATGTCATATGGCCCAA
This sequence comes from uncultured beta proteobacterium, assembly GCA_903871735.1. GTDB lineage: Bacteria > Pseudomonadota > Gammaproteobacteria > Burkholderiales > Burkholderiaceae > Polynucleobacter. The sequence continues at coordinate 1,472 of CAIQHU010000123.1, forward strand.
ATGGAGCTCCCACAGCCCCAGACCATCTGACATTATTTTTTTCCATTTGCTCTTTAAGTAATTCAGGAGAAACCCAATTTTGGACATGTCGATGCACGTCAGCTATGGGAATTTCTTGAGCTAACTTTTTTGAAAGTTCTACACTTTGAGAAAAAATTGGAAAACTTATAAAAAGAGTAATAAACCCTATCCAGTTTTTAGTAGTCATATTTAAACCTTTTTTAGTAGCAATTTGAGTTCATTAGTTGATGGATCTATTGGATCATTCTTGATTTTTTCTAAAGCCATTTTTTTAATTTCAGATACTATGGGCTCATTCTTAAATTCATCGACTCGGAGAAAACTTATCCATACTTTAATATTCTGGGGTTCAATTTTATAAGCTTTGATTAGATAGTTAAGAGCTTGTTCATTGCGATTTAATCCCAATAAAAATTCAGCGTAGTGACTAAGTAGTTTTACATTATCTGGAAACTTAACAAGCCCCTTGTGGAATGCTTCTTCAGCTAAATCTAAGCGCTTTCTCTTGATATGAAAAGTTGCAATTTCATCATATGATAGCCACCAAGATGGATTTCGTTTAATGGTTTCAATATAGGCTAATTCAGCTTCATCTCCTCTTTCTAGCCCATCTAAAGCGTCACCAGCAATATTGAAGGGCCTCCAATTATTTGGCCAGATTTTTTTTGCCTTATCACTAAATTCTAGTCCTTTTTTAAACTCCCCCTTTTCGTTATAAAGAAAGCCTTGTGTAGTTATAGCAGGCGCAAAATCAGGATTGTTTTTAAATACACGATCTACATCATTCTGCGCTAGATCAAATTTTTTCTTTTGAATATATATTTGAGCTCTACCTACTAAAGCATAGTTATCATCATAGCTTTCATCATTCCTTAGCGCTTCATCAACCATCCTTAATGAATTATCAATATCTTTTGACCATCGATAGTATGATGCAGCTACGGAAGGGTCCATTTTCTCAATAATTTTTAAACCTATAAGTTTGATAACCTCTGGTACTTCAGCATCTGAACTAAAATTTACAAGCATTTTATTTTCAGGCATCTGGCGGATGCGAACATGATAGTTTATTCGGTCTAGTTGTTTGGTGTAAGTTATTTCTCCAGTAATTCTTTCTTTTTTAACACCGAGTAACCCCTGAACTAATTCTTGAATAGCATTTATATCTATTCCACTTAAACCAGGTAATGGTAAAGATTGAAGATTTGATAACTGATCGCCAGGTTGTTTATTACCGAAATTTTTAATATCTTTGGTACTAGTAGAAAGAGCATTAATCCTAGCAATTTCATCAAGAATTCGAGTTGTTGTAATCTCCGAGGAATAACCAAGATCAACGAATGGACTTGGAACCTTTAGAGATTCAAACTTCACTTCAGAGGTTGTTATGCTAGTAAAGATTCCAATGGCTCCCATTAAAAAGCCGGTAAATGATAAAGCTGTGATGGAACCAGATTTGGTAATTTCAAAAAATGTCAAAAGTTTTGAGGAGGTTTCACTTAGGTTTTTAGAGTAGAAATTCATACTGGTATTTTATCTTCCTAATTAATTCCTTACAAACTCCTAATAACCGCCTGCCGATGCTACTGCCCAACCAATCAACGCCGTTCAACTCCACACTTCAAACCTACTACACCACACCAAAATTTAGACACTGTAAATCATTGTTAAGTTATTGTTTCTTATAGATTTTTACTCCTTCTAAGCCCAAGGTCGCACGTTCGAATCGTGCTGGGCAGGCCAAATTAGGATTGGTCTGTAACGGACACATGGTTTACACTTTGTACCGAGCACATACTTTACCCTTCTTACCTATTTATAGCCTAATAATTACAAGTTCTTTTTAATTAGTTTAATAGGGCTTAAAGCACCTAGTTTAAAATAGAATCAATGAGAAAAACTCCAAATGTCGACTGATAAACTTTTTCTAACTCCTTTTAAGAATGCGCTTGCTAGGCTTCAAGAGGGTTATGCACGCTATCAACAAGATATTAAAGATAACCAAATTCGGGATGGGTTAATTCAAAGATTTGAATTTACTTATGAAATAAGCCATAAGATGCTTAAACGTTATCTTGAAAGAACTTCGCCAAACCCTGAGCAGTTCGACTCCATGCCGTTCGCTGATTTGATCCGAAGCGGCAATGAACAATCCTTACTTTTAAGTGATTGGAATAAATGGAAGATATTTCGAGAAATGCGAGCAAAATCAAGTCATACTTATGACGAAGACATTGCCTTAGAAGTGGTCTCTGTCATTGTAGACTTTATTGCAGAAGCAAAAGTACTTTTAGAGCAACTTCAAAAGAGAAATGTCTAAAATTCATCCTCCCATAGAGGTTAGTTTTTCAGAGTGGAAAATTATTGAAGAAATTTTAATGACGATTGTTCCTGATCAAGAAGTGTTAGCCTTTGGCTCACGAGCTAAGTTTTTAGCAAAACCATACTCCGATTTAGATCTTGCTTTAAAAGGTGAGATACCTTTAATTTTGAACTCATTAGCCGATCTTAGGGAAGCTTTTTCTAATTCAGACCTTACCTTCAAAGTTGACATAGTCCAATGGGAAACTATTTCTGAAGATTTTCGGGAAATCATTAGCAAAAATAGTGTTTTGATTAAAAAATCTTTATAAATAAAAATAATGCTATTTAAATTACTTAACTACATTCAAGAGATTCCTTCAAGGGTAATCCCCTCAAGGTTCAAATTGAAATTTAGGCTTTAGTTACGTCAAAAGTTGTTACTAATGGATGAATATTGAACGTCATTGGAAACTCTTCTAAATATAGAGAGGTAGCTTCTTTTAAATTAGCAATTTCCTCATCAACAGTCTCACCTTGAGTAGTTGTTCCAGTTTCAGGATTAAGGGCAATATGTTCGAATCGTGCTGGGCAGGCCAGGAATTATCCTTTTGCTTTGTACTTTAGAGTAAAGGCTGAAGGGTCTCTAATGGAGTCAATAGATAAATCGACATCTAAGTTTGGCCAATAGATATATTTTCAGATAGCCACCCACAGGTATCCAGTAAATTTAAGGATAAAAAATGCATTGCTTTATTTATAAATTTTATATCCAAGTGTTTTCTTAGATAAGTCGCGTATGTTTTTTATAAAGGCTAAGATTTTTTCATGTTCGATTAATTCGGACTTCATGGCTAAATAAAAAGTTTCAATTTTGAGAGGAATAAAATCTAAATTGAATTTTTTTGCAACATATTGCAACCCAATTCCTGCATCTGTTTGTCCTGCTAATATGCTAGTTGCAATTGCATTATGCGTAAATTCCTCCTGATCATATCCTCGAATTTGTTTAGCCTTAAGTCCCTCCTTAGTGAGTAATCGATCTAATAGTAAACGAGTCCCAGCCCCTTTTTGGCGGTTAATAAAACGAACCTCTGGTCTAGAAAGATCCCGAACTGTAGTAATTCTTAAGGGGTTGCCTTTCACTAGAATTAAGCCTTGAACACGCTGCATTAAGGGCATTATCTCTAGACCATGCCGTTTAATATGTTCACCTACGCCATTCATTTCTTGTCGATCAGAAATATGAAACCCTGCTATTTGCGCTTTACCTTCAATCAGGTGCGTAAGGGCATTGCCTGATCCCATTGTTTGTAATTCAACTTCAACGAATTGGGGACAAATTTGCTCAATTAGTGGATCACTACTACAACAAAAAATAAACTGTTTAGAGGCTATTTTTGTATGAATGGTTAATTGGTTACTAATATTATCAGCAAGCCCTTGCATCTCAGTACTTAGTTGGGCAAGTTTTTCCAGTGTGTTGATCAGTAAATGTCCATTAGCTGTAACTTTTGAGCCGTGCCCTCTTATCCGAACTAAAAGTTTGCAGTTTAGTTTTATTTCAGCCTCTTTTAATTCATTCCATAACGTTCTGTAAGAGATGTTGAGATCATTTGCTGCATAAGTCAGAGTGTGACCCTGATCAACTCTTTTAAGGATATCGCCAATATGGGTTAAATTAAAATCACGCGAAATTCGATCTGTTGATTGCAGAAGAAGGATGGGGTGAATGCGAAGTTTCATATGAAAATTATTACATATTGATTATATTTAAACACATATGCATGATAGTACTTTTATAATAAATACAAATACAATGAATCGATTTAGTCAATTACTACTGATTTGCCTGTTATCTTCTTGGTCTTTGAATCCAGTTTACGCACAAAGATCTATTGTTTTATCTTCCACAACTTCTACCGAACAGTCTGGCTTTTTTGGCTATATATTGCCAACCTTTGAAAAGAAAACTGGGATTCAGGTTAAAGTGGTAGCTGTGGGTACGGGCCAAGCATTAGACATTGGTCGCCGAGGTGATGCTGATGTGGTTTTTGTGCATGATAAGTTAGCTGAAGAAAAATTTGTCACTGATGGATTTTCGGAGCAACGAATTGAGGTTATGTACAACGATTTTGTTCTGATTGGTCCTAAAATTGATCAAGCAAAAATTGCTGGTGGCAAAGACGTTTTGAATGCCTTTCGAAAAGTTTCAGATACTAAAGTATTATTTGTTTCACGAGGTGATAAGAGTGGAACGCACGCTGCAGAATTGCGTTTTTGGAAAGAATTAAATGTTTCTGTTTCTGGCCAATTGCCTTGGTATAAAGAAACTGGTTCTGGGATGGGCCCTGCTTTGAATACGGCCTCAGCAATGAACGGATATATCCTGTCTGATAGAGCGACTTGGTTGACTTTTAAGAACCGTGGAGATCTAGCTATTTTGGTTCAAGGTGATCCAAAACTCTTTAATCAATATGGTGTGATGTTGGTAAGCTCTTCTAAGTTTCCACAGATTAAAAAGGTAGAGGGACAGATTTTTATAGATTGGTTGATTTCCAAGGAAGGGCAGGATACGATAGCTTCCTTTAAAGTGGGAAATGAGCAGTTGTTTTTCCCAAATGCAAAAAAATAAGACAGGAATCAATCGTTATATTCAAATTGACCCATGTAGCATTGCGGTTTTTGGATGGTTTTGTTATTCCTCAATAGTCGAGCAATATGAGAGGTTGCAAGGATTATTTGATATAGTATTGCATGTTCATTAGTAAGTCATTCATGAGAATGATTGGTCTTTAATGGAAACAATAGGCTATATTAGATAAAGGAACATGATGAGTCTTGAGTATGTAATCCATCCCCCTAAAGTTAATTCAATTCCTATTACAGGAGATACGCGTCGTTTTGCGGTTAATCGGATTTTTTGTGTTGGTCGTAATTATGCTGATCATGCGCGTGAAATGGGCCATGATCCTGACCGTGAACCACCATTCTTTTTTATGAAGCCTGCAACAACTATTGTTGTCGATGGAAAAGATATGGCATATCCTTCTTTGACCAAGGATATGCACCATGAAATTGAAATGGTTGTTGCGATTGGCAAGGGTGGATCAAATATTTCGTCCGAGAAAGCTCTTGAGCACGTCTGGGGTTACGGAGTTGGCTTAGATATGACGCGCCGTGATTTACAGGGTGAGGCAAAGAAAATGGGCCGCCCTTGGGATACTGGTAAAGCCTTTGATCAATCTGCACCATGCTCATCTTTGTTGCCTGTAAGTCAATGTGGGCATCCAAGTCAGGGCGCGATCAGGCTTTTTGTGAACGATGAATTACGTCAAGAGGGTGATTTAAATCAACTGATTTGGAATGTGCCTGACACAATTGCCTATTTGTCTACTTTGTTTTTACTTGAGGCGGGCGATTTAATTTTTTCTGGGACGCCAGCTGGGGTTGCTGCTGTCAAAAAAGGGGATGTGCTTAAAGGTCAGGTGGTTGGACTACCTGATCTGACTGTACGAATTGTATAGGGTATACATTTGGGGAATATCGGATTTGCATGGTTTTTTTAAAGGTGCAAAACTAACTGATTCATGAGCATGAATGAGCTTCATCAATTATGGTGAAGCAGGGATGATAGCAATAAATATAAATTGTAGATGGTGATTAATCTAGTAACCAAGATTTACAAGTCATGGCTCTGATAGAATTTTTTCTGAGCAGTTATTGAACAGTATTCTGTAAGATAGACAGAATAAGGGGGTTAACAATTTTCTTTTCCGCTCGGATGGCATAAAAATATTCATACACACCATCACAGTCCCCAAACTTGACCAGGCCATAGTTACTTTTTAGGTCATTTTTGATACAGTCAGGCGCTGGTAAAACGCCTAGACCGCCGGATCCAAAAGTTTTCAATAGGGCACTATCCTCAAATTCACCGACGATATGAGGGGTAATGCCATGCTTATTAAACCACTGATCAATATTTAGACGAACCTTGGAGTGGTTAGTTGGCAAGAGAACTGGAAGATCATTCAAGCATTTTGGAAATTTTTTTCGGGCTTGTAGGAGCCATTTTGCGGGAGTAAACCAGGCCATCTCAGAAAAATTAAGTTGTTCACTATAGAGGTTCAGATTTTTGTTTAGGGGCGCGGGTTGATCTGCCAAAATGAGATCAAGTCGATGCAAGGCGAGATCAGCTAAAAGGTCTTCAAATTCTCCTTCATGAATGACAAGGCGTATTGATTGGGCAATAACTTTTTGTAAGATTTCTCGAGTAACTAACTTGGGGAGTCCGTCGGAGACGCCGATGGTTAGTTTCAAACGAGGATTTCTAGCAGCATCTTGAAGCAGTTCAGGTAGCTTTTCTCCTAAGAGAAATATTTGGTTCGCAATATCTAAGGTGGTGTTGCCTGCCTCTGTAAGTGCTAGGCCGCGACCTGCGGGTTTAAATAACAGAAATCCTAGAGACTTTTCTAAGATATGGACTTGCGCACTAATCGTTTGAACAGCCATATTGAGGCGCTCTGCAGCTTTTGACATGCTCCCCTCTTTGGCCACAACCCAAAAGTAATAAAGATGTCGATAATTAAATTGATTATCCATGTTCAGTAAATAACAGAAGAATGTTCAATAATACGCTTATTTTCAATGTGATATACATTCTGTAATGTTGTGTGGTTTGTATCTATAAATTTGTGTAAATTTTATTCATAGCTGGGAGTTATTTTGGAAATATTTTCGCCTGAGTTTTTGTCGGCTCTTTTAGCCATCATCGTGATTGATTTAGTTTTGGCTGGAGATAATGCGATTGTCATTGCTATGGCAGCAAGAAATTTACCCGCTGATTTGCAAAAGCGCGCCATCATTTGGGGAGCAGTAGGTGCCATTGCTGTTCGTAGCGTAATGACTTTAATAGTTGTCTATTTACTGAAAATTCCTGGTTTGATTTTGGTTGGCGGTCTTTTACTTGTATGGATTGCTTATCGACTCTTACATTCTGGGGAGGAAGAAGAATCCTCAGATTCCGCTGCTTCAATGACTTTTTGGGGTGCAATGAAAACGATTATCGTTGCGGACGCGGTAATGGGCTTGGATAATGTTTTAGCTGTTGCAGGAGCTGCTCAAGGTAGTTACCTCTTAGTCGTTTTAGGATTGATCATTAGTATTCCAATCGTTGTTTGGGGATCAACTCTAATTCTCAAATTGGTGGATAAGTATCCGCTAATAATTTACTTTGGAGCGGGAATATTAACTTGGACAGCGATCAAAATGATTTTGAGTGAGCCACTAATTCAAGAATACATCCCATCAAATGAATTTATAATTTACGGAATTTACATCATTGTCATAGCGATAGTTTTGTATGCTGGGTATCTGAAAAATAAAGGACCTGCTTCGTCTCAAAAAGATGCTGGTAAGAGTTTAACGTCTTAGGTTTTTTCTTTAACGTAAGTGAGGAGGACATAATGAGTAAATTCTTAATACCAGTCGATGGCTCAGTTCACATGTCAGCAGTTTTTAGGTACTTATCCTCAGAGTTTTTAAAAAATACAAATATCCAAGTTGAGTTAATTTATATTCGTCCCAGAGTTTCACGTTATATTACCCGTTTTTTAAGCCAAAAAAATAAGCTAACTTGGTTTAAGGAGCAAGCCTCTCTTGCCTATGGTTTGTCTAGTCGTCATTTAGAGTCAGCAGGCATACCATTTCAGATAAACCATCCAAATGGCGTACACGTGCAGGATGTAAGTCAGATAGCAAAGTCACTAGACTGTTCTCAAATAGTCGTGTGTAGACCTGCCCATGGGTCTTTAGTACACTTGTTTGAAAAAACCTCTACTGACGAGCTAATTGGTCAGGGTGACATGCCTGTGGTCATTGTCTCAAGAGAATATAAATCTTTATTTGAACGTTGGGGTATTCCCTTTATAGGCGCCGGATTAGCGGCTAGCCTCTTAACGGCAGTGATCGATTAGACTTTGATCCGGAATTACTTCTGCCAAGATCCGTTGGTTGTTTCTTTGGTAAAAATTAAAGCGTAAAGCCAATCTACTTTTATTAAAGTAAAGAGGAGTATCAAGTAATTCTAGCGGCGTTCAAAGAGTATGGCCGAAGTACTATTTTATTAATTTTGACTTGATGACCTGGCGAACTAGTTAGTTGATTTAGTTTATGCTTAGTTGTAACATTCAAATAAAGAAATTGTAACGATTGAGAGGAAATATATGAAAAGAATTGTTCTTTTTTTATTAACTAACTTAGCAGTCATGCTGGTTATTTCAGTGATTGTCCAACTTTTTGGCTTAAACCAATGGATGAGTGCATCGGGACTAAACCTTGGTGGGCTATTAGTTTTTTCAGCAGTTGTTGGATTTTCTGGGGCGATTATTTCTTTACTGATCTCCAAAATGGTTGCTAAATGGTCAACTGGCGCCGTGGTTATTAACGGCTCAGAGGGGCCAGAGCAGCGTTGGCTGGTAGATACGGTTTATCAGTATGCGGATAAAGCGGGTATTGGCAGACCAGAAGTTGCCATCTACGAGGGGGATCCGAATGCTTTTGCTACAGGTGCTTTTAAAGATAGTGCATTAGTTGCCGTTTCAACGGGTTTATTACGCGGTATGACGAAAGATGAGTTAAGTGCTGTCTTGGGCCATGAAGTGGCGCATATTGCTAATGGTGATATGGTTACTCTGACGCTCATTCAAGGTGTTGTTAATACCTTTGTCGTTTTCTTTTCTAGGCTAGTTGGCTATTTTGTTGATCGAGTCATTTTGAAAAATGAGAAGGAAGTTGGTGTCGGTTTTTATATTGCATCTTTTGTCTGTGAAATTATTTTTGGAATATTAGCTTCAATGATCGTTGCTTGGTTTTCCCGTCAACGAGAGTTCCGCGCAGACTCTGGAAGTGCCATGTTAATGGGAAATGTGCAACCCATGGTGCATGCCTTACAAAGACTGCAAGCCATGCAGGCTGGGGAATTACCGAAGTCAGTGGCCACTGCAGGTATTGCATGTCCAAGTGGGTTAATGGCCTTATTTTCTAGTCATCCTCCTCTTGAGGAGAGAATTGCTGCATTACAAGCAGGCCGATCCTAATACTCTTTTGAAGTAATCCCTACTTATTCGATGTAGAGGATTTTTGAGTAGAATGACAGCTCAGGAAACGCGTCGATGGTGTTTCCATCCGATTGAAGTGAGGCCCCTCTTATTTTGCCTAACCTGATGAGTGCTCTAACCATTTACTAATTAGCTTTCTAGGGCTAGAGTTGAATCTCTAGCCTTATGGGTTTTGGGGAGGTTAATCTGTCAAGGTGCTGGCGTATGAATTGCCCATGAATTAACTGAGGCAATAAGCAGGGCCAATAAGAACAGCAGTTATGCAGAGCTCATCAGTTCGGTCAAATCGTCTTGATATTTCAGGTCGGCATGAATCTTGCTTTATCTTATTTGTAGGCTTGCTTGTCTCGATGAATATAGATGTACTCATTGCATTGTTAATGAGATTTTTTAAAAAACTGGGCAAAATACATGGAAATCTATTTCTTTTTACTCGTGATTGTTTTGGCTATCAATTTAGGAGTTTTGCTACATCAGCGCAAGATTCACCTGATTGAGATGGCCATGCAATATTCCTCGAAACCACATATTCCTCACAAATAACAAAGAAATTGATGTGCGTATTGTCTCTAGGCCGAATTGTTTACGACACTGCCTCCTAGAAAAATATGAATCACGTCCTTATAGGATAAAGATTAGGGCAAGTAATATGGAGTAAATATGGATTTGTCCTATGACGGTGCAGCGCGGAAAAATTGACAATACTTTTCATATTTGGTATCTTTAGTCTTGATTTAGCAATTCCATCAATAGTTACTTTTACCGATGACTCTTTATTCTTATTTGATTACCTTTACACTGCTTACTTGTTTATCTTCATTACTAGGAGAGAGGCATCGCTTAGCTATATTAAGAAAAAAGAGAGCTGAAGAGCAAAAGATCCAAGACGAGTTGGATTCCGTTAAACACTTGCAGTTGTGATTCCTGGATTTATCTACTTAAAGAATCGTCCCCAAAAGCCGGTTTTTGAAAGAGCTTTATCCACGGCCCGGTTGAACTGAATCACTTCAATCTTGACTCTGGCCTTTTCAACTTCATCCAGGTGAATTTCTTCACAATGCGTGCAAAAATGGCCGGTTACTTGGTAAACAGTTTGGTGTTTACCCTTGTACGAGTATGAGACATCTCTAGTGTCGTGTACCAGAGTATTTGCTTGGCATTTTGAGCATTTCATATAAATATTATAAGTCTATTTGGGCGGACGCCCTCTTTTGGGGCGTTTTTAAATATTAGCTAGGTTAATTACCTGTTATTATTGCTCGATAGATTTTTTTATACAATTTTAGTAAAGAAGCCAATTCCATGCTATATAAGCTGAAGTCAGAGTATTTGCAATATTTTTGGGCTCTTAAAATTAGTTGTATGGGGATGATTCTTTTAATCTGCGCGGGATGCAGTTCGGTGGCTATCAATTCTGTTGATCAAAAGACGACTGATGAACAGACTGAGACTATCATGGTTGGAGAGGTCCCAATCCCTCCAAGTTCGTTTATTGATGAAGAAAATACGATCGTACTTGGAACCGGTAAGAACTGGATGGGGCGGCTCATTATTAAAACACCAATGAACTCACAAGATTCGTTCTCATTTTTAATAAATGAATTTCCTAAAGCTGGTTGGACCGTATTGTCGACCATCAAAGCTAAAAAAAGTACACTTGTTTTTACGAAAGATAATCGCTTTGTGAATGTTTCGATCGAGTCGATCATGTTGAATACGAAATATAAATCCCTGATTGAATTAACCGCAATTCCTAAATCTGAAAACCTAGAAAAGCCAGTATTACCCTTAAAAATGAATAAATAAGTCTTGTGTTTTGGTTCAAAGACTGCACCTACCCATAATCGTACCTTTGTATCGCACTTACCATCGTTGAAACATTCTGTGTGCACATCGTAAGGGGTTGTAATCTATTGGGTTAATATTTTTCCCCCAATATTAAAACTATAAATACCATCTTGCATGGCAATGAATAAGTTGCGATCTGCTATAGGGGCGATAAAACCTGGTTCCTGAGGTAATGGCGCACTGTGAAAAATTTGTGAAGATAGCTTCAAAAGAGAGTAATTTTTTCTGTGATATCGATCCAAAATAGCGTGTTGCTGGCTTGATTCCAAGATGGGCATTCCCCAAGACTGAATTGTGGAGTATCTAGGATTGTATCGGTATACAATTTTTTCATACGTATGAGATGTTATCGCGTCTAAGGCTGAAGATTTGCGGAGTTCAGTAAATTAGTTATAGTCAGTTTTCCTGTAAAAGATGCTTGTGGTAGTAATTGCAGTGGTTTGCTGACTATCACAGGCTCAACACACAGAAAATTTTTCCAGTCGGCCAAAGGTATATCGATAAAATCGTCGGCACCCTGTTCTGCTGGGTTCCAGATCATCCACTCTGTAAACCCCTCGGATTTTAGGTCAAAGTGTTGTTTGGGAGATATTATTTGTAGAGGGGTGGATGTATGAAATAAGCTCTCAAGGGGCTTATTTGAAAGCGTTAATAATTCTGCAGAATGTATTTGTTGATCTTGGTCAAAACGATTCGATACGCGTTGATTCTGTAAGCCTTTAATAGAGGTATCTAAAAGATTGCTTAAGAAAAAGTAAGGATGTAATCCTCCTGTCCAAGAGAAAGGATTTGGACCGTTATTACAAATCATGAGGCTGATTTCTACGTCATTAACTGTAGCGTTTAGTGATAATTCAAGATTTGCACAATAGGGCCACTCGGGTATATCCTTTTCTTGAATTTGTAAGCGATAGGTTAATTGATGGGATTCAAGCGATTGCGCATCTGTGATTAGTTGCCAATTTAAATTTCGTACAAAGCCATGTTTTTTGAGATGGCCTCTATCTGCAAATTGTGGGAATAAAATAGGTACTCCCCCACGTCTTGGATGATTATTGGGTAACTGAATAGGGCTTAAATAAAAAAAATCTTCTAGGCGAAGTATTTGAGCTCCTAGGGCTTGATGTTCAATTAGCATAAAAAATAGGTTTAATAGTTAATTCTAAAAGAATATACCCGAAATATCCTCATTGGGAATCGCCAAGATACGTTGATAGTATTTATTGATAGAGAATTTTTTTATGGAGTATTTATGCTAACTTGTATAAGTAATTGAATTTTAATAAATATCAAGGGAGATGGTATGCAACTTGAAATGATTGGTTTGGGTTGGATGGGTGGTAATATTATTCGAAGGTTGATGCGAAATTGGCATGGTTGTGTGGTATTCGTTGCAAACCTGAAAACCTCAGCAAAAATTCATAAAGAGGGTGCACATAGCGCTCTCGTATAAAAAAATTAGTTGAACAGCTGGCTATGTCGCGGGCGGTATGGGTCAAGTTGCCTGCTGGTGAGATTACAGAAAATATGATTACAACTTGCTACCCATCTGGAGGATGTCAGAGTCTGAAGGGCTGCAGGAGTCGGAGGAGTTGCTATTGGAAAGTGGCCGGTCTTAGCGGTATTTATAAAACTAGCTCGCCCTAGAATTAAAGCTGAGGCCTAACATGGCTGATGAGATGGCGCACTACCCATGGAAAAGACCTTAGCAGCTTGATCGTTATTTACTCAGAAGTTCTTTGAAGAGCCCATAATGGTCTGAATGGGATGGATTTATAGGCTGTTTTGGCATTTTAAGGAGTAATTTGGGAGATTTTGGTGCTCGATGAATTTTTTTAAATACAGCATCTTTGACTAAAAGGCTGATGATTCAATAGGTATTTGTATAAATATCTGATTCGCATTATCAAAGATAAATCAAAAAGGGACGTTGATTCGTTCAATAGGTATTCTTAAAGGTATAATTTAAGTATGAAAAAAGAAATTTTTACCAAAGCGGTCCTTGATAAAGGTTATACCGAACCTGAGTTAGTTGTGCAGCAACCAAATGGTTATTTAGACTTTCACTCGCATCAATATGAGTCAGCAATTATGGTGATAGAGGGGCAAGTGAATATTACTGCCATGGGGCAAAAAAGTACTTACTTATCTGGCGATGTATTTCATTTACAAGCTAATCAACCGCACTGTGAGAGTTATGGATCGAAGGGGGTGAAATATCTCCAAGCCACCAAAGATCGGGTCGAGGATATTTCTTAAGAAATATTGCAGTAGTATTTAATTGGATTAAGTCATTGGTTGGATAACAAAATACAAAGACAAAATACATAGATTCGACCTGAATCCAAGAAAGTTTTTTTGATGGAAATTACTTCTGAAGAGCAATTAAGAGAGCAATGCGGTTTAGCTAAGTTACGAGCCATACAAAAACAGTTGGATTATATAGATGAGCACATTCATCGCTTTATTACGCTGTCACCTTTTTTAGTATTGTCTACCAGTAGTAATCGCATGGAAATGGACTCTTCCCCAAGGGGTGGTGCACCTGGGTTTGTTAAAGTACTAGATCCGAAAACCCTTCTCATGCCAGATGCCCTAGGGAATAATCGCTTAGACTCCTACCGTAATATTATTGAAAATCAACAGGTCGGTATGTTATTTCTGATTCCAGGGGTCGATGAGACTGTGCGGGTGAATGGCAGCGCAATCATTAGCACAGATATTTCCTTTCTTGAGCAATTTGCAGATTTGCGTAAAACACCTAAAGTTGTCTTAGTTATTCAAGTTCGAGAGGTATTTTTACACTGTGCTAAGGCTCTGATGCGCTCTAAATTATGGGCTAATGACTTCAAAATTGACCGCAAGCACTTGCCAACGATGGGGGATATGCTTAAAGATCAAACAAATAATCAGGACATTGCTGAATCGCAAGAAGCGATGTTAGCGAGATACCAGCAGGAATTATGAGCTCTTGAGAGTTTTTTTATTTGGGAATATAGCTATTGATTATTTGCTAACTCTTCTCGAATCTTCATTTCATCTAGGATCAATTGCTTTCTTTTTTTCTCCATACTTCGAGCGCCCATGAAGATAGCAAAAACTGTCAAGAGTACAAAAATTAAAAATACAAAGTAAAGTAGTTGCATCAATTTTCTTTTTAGAAAGGCTTTTAGGGCCTATATCTGTATTTTATGTAGAAAGCTCGCTAATTTGTCTAGGGAATTACTTAAATTTACTCTGTTTATTGATTTAAATCAACTATTTGAATAGCCATATCACAAGAGGATTGTAAATTGAGTCTCTCCGAAAAGAAT
>CAIQHU010000124.1 GCA_903871735.1 uncultured beta proteobacterium
AACTGCCGTCTCCGATCCTCATCTAGTTTTAACTGCAATGGCAAATGAATTTACGAAGAAGGGTGGAGAGATAAAATTTGGCTGTCATGTTTCATTAACAAAAAATGATGGCGAAATCGGCGTTAATCGCCTGGATTGTGAAGCTCTTTTTTACGTAAATGCTTCGGGTGCACAATCAGATCGAATATCTAGGGCTATTGGGGTTGGGCTAGATTACGCAATGCTTCCTTTTATGGGGGTATATCGTGCGACTTCAAATAAAACCTTGGGTTTAAAAACTCTCGTTTACCCTGTCCCACATCCAATAAACCCATTTCTGGGTGTTCATTTCACATTAACTACAGATGGAAAAGTAAAAATTGGTCCCACCGCGATTCCAATATCAGGTCGTGAACAGTACTCCCTAGGAACGGGCTGGTCGATGAGTGACATATTCCAGGCATTTAAAGGCGCAAAATCCTTGGTACTTGGTGACTCACATGATGTAATGAAAATCCTAAGAAGTGAATGGCCTAAAATTATTGAGAAGGAAATCGTCAAACAGGCAAGTCACTTGGTGCCAAGTGCTAGTCTTCTGCGTCACTGGCACAAGAAGTCACCTGGTATTCGGTCCCAACTTGTACATCTACCTACTGGCAAGCTTGAACAAGACTTCAAAGTCATAATTGAAGCCAATTCATTACACGTTTTGAATGCAGTGTCACCAGGATGGACTAGTTCAATCCCATTTAGTAGATATGTCGCAAACTTAATTCCCATTTAGGCCAAGGAATTAGGTCTATTTTTAATTCCAATTGCGACTCGTTTAGTATATTTTCGAGATGGTTCGCGCTGCTTGGAAATAGTTTGAAATTGCCGTCTAATATTTAAGTGCTTCCTATTGGAGGGGTGACTGCAAGACATTCGGTCGCTAGTATATTTGGTATGGTCCAAATCAATTTATTTGACTGGACTTTCCACTCTAAAGACCTCAAAATAAATCAGGATTGACTATTCTTCGACTAGGAGGAAATATGAAAATTTTAGTCACAGGTGGTGCGGGTTACGTGGGAGGTCATTTAGTAGACCAACTCATTTCTGATGGGCACGATGTCCATGTAGTAGATTCTTTATTTTACGAAGATCAGTTTCTCAAGCCAGTAAAGTTTACTTACGGTGATATTCGCGATACAAAATTAATGACTGAATTGAGTCACAACGTAGATTGCGTAATTTGGTTAGCCGCGCTAGTGGGAGATCCTGCCTGCTCCATTGATCCAGGCATCTCTGAGGAGATTAATACCTCTGCACTTGCTAACTTTGTAAAAACATATAAAGGTAAATTGGTTTTCATATCAACCTGCTCTGTCTACGGAGCTCAAGATGAATTACTAGATGAATCTGCCCCAACAAATCCGCTTTCAGTTTATGCATCAACAAAACTTGCATCGGAAGCAATTCTTTCTGGTCGTAAAGACACACTAATCTTACGACTTGGAACACTCTTTGGAGTTGGCGACAACTGGTCAAGGCTGCGTTTGGATTTGGCAGTAAATGTATTGACACAGAAAGCTTATCTTGAAAATGAACTTGAAATGTTTGGAGGAGAGCAATGGAGACCATTTTTACATGTTAAAGATGTTGGAAATGTGATTGCCCTTAATATGACTGAATTCAAGTCCGGTACCTACAATCTAGCTTCGGAGAATGTGACCATTTCTCAATTGGTTCAGCAAATCGTGCAACACTTGCCGAATGTGAGCATCAAGTCGACCCCGCTTTCTTTTCAAGATGCACGAAATTATCGCGTCTCCAGTAACAAAGCACAAACAGAATTGAGGATGCCAAAATTTATTTCAATTGACACTGGAATTGAAGAAATGATTTCGATTCTGAAGGACGGGCGAATTCCACGCCCAAGCGCGAATAGATTTAAGAATGTTGCCGCTCTAAATGATTTATGGAAGATCTGAAATGAATGAACCTCAAAAAATTGCGGGTGGGCGCTTTGTTGATGATCGCGGGTTCCTGAAGGCTTTAATTTTTCCTGAAGGGTTTATCCCTAAACGCCTATATTCAGTGAATAATTGGCGTGTTAACTTCATTCGAGCATGGCATGGTCATCAGTTAGAGTCAAAATTGATTTACATGAGCAAGGGCTCCGGAATTATTGCAGCAGTCCGAATGAGTGATCCAGTCCAACCCGATAAAAATTCACCTGTGTTTCGCTTTGCAATCGATTCTGAGTCTCACACCGCCATTTATATTCCTGGTGGCTACGCAAACGGTTTGATGTCACTAACAGTTGATGCTGAATTTACAGTTATATCAAGTGCATCCTTGGACGAGAGCAAGGGTGACGACTATAGATTCCCATTTGATTACTGGAAGGCATGGGATATTGAACAAAGATAGGCCTAAGGTTGCCTTTGTTTTAGGAATTCGTCCGGATTTAGTTCGCGCAGCACCACTATTTGCTAAATTTAAAGCCCTTGCAGAATTCGATGTTACTTTCATCTGGTCAGGACAACATTATTCCGCCAACCTCAAGGATAGTTTTTTGAATGAACTTGCAATCCCTGCTCCTGATGTTGAGCTTCAGATAAACACTGATGATGATACTTCAATTGTATCTAGCGGAATATTGCAACTTGGTAAGTATCTTTCTTATAATCGGCACGACTGTGTCATGTTTCTTGGCGATACAAATACCGTTTTACTTTCTCTTGCCCCGTCAATTCTGAATATTCCAATAGTGCATATAGAAGGTTGCATGCGTTCCTTTGACATTAATATGCCTGAGGAGCGAAATCGAAGAATGATCGACAAGATTTCTTCCCGAATTTACGCCTACCTACCGAGATATAAATCCATTGGAGTTCTTGAAGGTATTCCAGAGGATTCCATCGTCACTACAGGTAATTTGGCAGTGGATGCAGTTCAGTACTTTATTGGTTTGAGCAGCTGGAAAGATTTTGAAAATAGCGCTCTTGCATGGCGGAATTCAATAGGTATTAAAGAGGAATATGCATTAATGACCTGCCATCGTCGAGAAAATATAAACAGCGAGATATCATTAAGACGAATCCTTGATCTGGCGGCTGAACAAGACTGCCAAGTAATTTTTGCCGCAGGTTATGCAACCCAAAGGAAAATTTTTGAATTCGGAATCTCATTACCTTCAAATGTGATAATTACCGACCCGCTTGAATACTCGCTTTTCTTACCTTCTCTTTTAAATGCAACACTTGTAATTACTGATTCGGGAACCGTAGTGGAAGAGTGCTCGATATTGGGAGTACCGAGTCTACAAATAAGACGATCAACTGAGAGACCAGAAGTTTATTGGAGTGGTTCATCCATTAAGTTTGATCCGCATAAAGATAGTACTCTCGCCGTTAAACCGTCTTTTCCCAAAAAATGGGATCACGGACTTGGGGAGGGGAATGCAGCCGGTTTAATCATTCAGGATCTGAACAAGTGGTTGACTAACGGGATGAAGCCTGATG
>CAIQHU010000125.1 GCA_903871735.1 uncultured beta proteobacterium
AAAATAATAAATTATATATTATATTAATATATAATGTTAATCATGGAATTACATCACCTCATTAGCCCAACTCTCGGATTGATAGTAGGACTCCTCATGGGGCTCACCGGAGCCGGGGGCGGAATCTTATCAGTGCCCTTTTTAGTCATCGGCCTTGGTCTAACAATCGTGGAAGCAGGCCCAATAGCAATGGTGACGATCGCAATTTCTGCAAGTCTTGGAGCAATCATTGGTCTTAGAAAGAAAATATTACGCTACAAAGCTGCATTATTAATGGCCAGTTTTGGCTTAATACTCTCCCCATTTGGAATATGGCTTGCGCACCAGCTTCCAAATCAACCTTTGAGCCTTTTGTTTAGCTTGGTATTAATGATTGTTTCTAGCCGTCTATTTATCCAAGCGCGGAATGATTTATTAGGTAAAAAGTCTTATGAAAGAGTGGCGCCACCCTGCCAACTGGATCAGTCCATTGGAAAATTAATTTGGACAGTTCCCTGCGCCCGTTATCTGATGTTTTCAGGTTCTGTCGCAGGATTTTTATCTGGTCTACTAGGTGTTGGAGGAGGTTTTATTCTGGTTCCAGCGCTGCGCAAGTTCACCGATCTCCCGGTGCAATCCATTGTGGCAACTTCATTAGGTGTTTTAGCCATTATCTCAACCGGCAATGCCGTCCTAGCTACGGCCTATGGAATCATGTCTTGGGGGCTTGCATTGCCCTTTATCGGGGGATCTGTTATTGGACTCATTTGTGGAAAATTACTCGAGACGAAAATCTCAGGACCTCGTATATTACAAATATTTGCAATTTTTACATTTGGTGTCGCCCTGAGTATGTTTTATCAAACTTTTTCTTCTTAAATAACCGCCCATTTTCGAAAGCTCTTCTCTTGAACTTAAACATTTTTTGGAACCTATTATCATGATCATTGATATCGCTTGGCATCAATTTACCCCCGTCGCCTCTTTGATTGGTGGGATATTAATAGCAATCTCCGCGATTAGTTTACTTTTTTTTCAAGGCAGAATCCTCGGCATTAGTGGGATCTTAGGGTCGATGATGCAGTGGCAGTCTACACCTAAAGGACACTTACGCTGGCGGATTTTCTTTATAGCGGGTATTTTGCTCTCAAGTTGGGTTTATAACGTCGTCTTTCCGATGCCGATTTTACAAATTGAATCAAGCTACATTACCTTAATTTTTGCTGGGCTATTAGTAGGTTTTGGGACGCGCATGGGCTCTGGTTGCACGAGTGGCCACGCTGTTTGCGGGATCAGTCGTTTATCTATCAGATCACTCATTGCTACTTTTAGCTTCATGCTAAGTGGATTTTTGTGCGCGTATCTTTTCTTTCACGGAATCTGAACTATGCAACTTATTATTGTCTTTGCCTCTGGACTCGTATTTGGACTGGGATTAATTATTTCAGGAATGAGTAATCCTCAAAATGTCATTCAATTTTTAGATATCACCTCATTATGGAATCCTAGTCTACTACTAGTCATGCTAGGTGCTATCCCAGTTACTACACTTGGATTTTATTGGATCGAAAAGTATCATAAAACTGCCTATGGTAGCCCACTCCATCTGCCTGGAAAAACCCATATTCATGCAGAACTAATTATCGGTAGTATTATTTTTGGAGCAGGTTGGGCTATCGCAGGTTTTTGTCCAGGCCCTGCCTTAGTAGCATTAGGTGCGGGTTATGTCAAAGCCCTGGTATTTGTAGTTGCAATGATTCTGGGTATGCTACTTCACGATCAAGCTTATCTAAAAGTGAAGCAGCATTTTTTACAACAAACAAGCTAACAAAATTGCTACTTTGAACGTGGTGTTTTACCCGTCATATTGACTGCCCGCAAAAAATCAAAGTCCACGCCCTGATCAGCTTGAGTCACTGTATCTAAAAATAATTTATGATAACCACGCTCGGCTGTAGGCGGACTAATTGGCCTTGCCTGCATTCTTTTTGCTAATTCATCATCAGAAATCAGCAAACTGATTTGACGATTTTTGACACTTAATTGAATTTGATCACCCTCTTCTACATATGCTAATGGACCACCAATTGCAGATTCAGGAGTAATGTGTAAAACAATTGTTCCAAATGCAGTTCCCGACATCCTCCCATCGGAAATACGGACCATATCTTTGACTCCAGCTCGTGCCAACTTTTTTGGAATGGGCATGTAACCGGCCTCTGGCATTCCAGGTGCGCCTTTGGGGCCAATCTGTTTGAGGACTAAAATGTCGTCCGCAGTTACGTCTAAATCCTCTGAATCGATTCGATTAACTAAATCTTCTGTATTTTCAAAAACAACAGCCCTACCAATATGCTCCATTAAACGCTCATCGGCAGCTGACTGTTTAATAACTGCTCCGCCAGGCGCTAAATTACCATACAAAATGGCAATACTACCTCGCGGATAAATGGGCTTAGAAAATGGTCTTACAACGTCTTGAGCAAAGCCAGGGCCGGCAGCGTCGATTTCCTCTCCCAAAGTCTTACCTGTAACCGTCATGGCATTGAGTTTTAACAGTGGTTTTAATTCACGTAAGAGTGTGGCCATGCCTCCAGCATCATGGAAGTGCTCCATATAGTGCTGGCCTGATGGCTTTAAATCAAGGAGGACTGGCGTCTCATTACCCATCTGATCAAGGGCATTTAAATCAATTTCTAAACCAACGCGTCCAGCAATCGCCGCTAAATGAACGATACCGTTGGTTGAACCGCCAATCGCCAGCAAAACACGCATGGCGTTTTCAAAAGCATCCGCTGTTAAGATTTGGTCAATGGTCAGTCGATCATGCGCCATTTGGACAGCGCGTCGACCAGTTTCTTCCGCAACCCGAATACGATCTGCGGTCACTGCTGGTGGTGAAGCACCGCCAGGAACTGTCATTCCTAAAGCCTCTGCAATACAAGCCATCGTGCTAGCTGTTCCCATCACAGAGCAAGTACCAACACTCGCGACTAATTGATTATTCACCTCATTTTTTTGTTCTTCATCAATCTCACCAGCCCGATATTTTGCCCAATAACGCCGACAATCGGTACAAGCCCCAACCCGCTCACTGCGGTGTGAGCCTGTAAGCATCGAACCTGTAATGAGCTGAATTGCTGGAAGTCCAGCGGAGGCTGCACCCATTAATTGCGCTGGCACAGTCTTATCACAACCACCGATTAATACGACCGCATCCATCGGCTGCGCTCGTAACATTTCCTCAGTATCCATTGACATCAAATTACGCAAGTACATACTAGTAGGGGTAGCAAAACTCTCATGCAAAGAAATTGTAGGAAACTCCATGGGTAAACCACCGGCAAGCATAATGCCTCTTTTTACAGCTTCTAGAAGCTGGGGCATATTACCGTGACAGGGATTATATGAACTACCGGTATTAGCTATCCCAATTACTGGCCTCTCGAGAGCTGAATCTGTATAGCCTGCTCCCTTAATAAAGGCCTTTCGTAAAAATAATGAAAAATCCTTATCGCCGTAGATCGGAAGTCCTTGACGTAATCCCGATTGATTGGGATCTAGGGTGTTCCCATGAGTCACATGAGCGGATGAATCTTTTTTTATAGGTTTGGCTGAATTTGTCATACTCTAAACTATATCCTATTCAGCATAATGGGCTCCTTCCGAAAGAGCGCTATTATTTTCAAATAACATAGTCTTTACCAAGGTAATCTACTTGGCGCACCGAAACGCAATGTTATGGTGCCCAGCCGCCGGATTACGAGATAAGTTTTTACCCCGTTGGGTAGTCGTTATTTCTGGCAAGGGTGAATCATGCCCACCACCTCGAGTTGCCCTGACATGACCCGCTTGAGGATTTTCACGTCCATCATTTGAGTTAAATGGGTAAGGTTTATAGGCACTAGAAACCCATTCCCAAGCATTACCAACGAGATCCATTACTCCATATGGACTAGCCCCTTTGGTTGAAATAGTCACTGGGACTGTATCATTAAAACTGGCCGCGTATTGCGCGTAAAGGGCAGTAGGTTGTGTGGGTGCTGTATTACCCCAAGGAAATTTGCGCTCATCAGTACCACGCGCAGCTTTTTCCCACTGCGCCTCAGTCGGTAATTTTTTACCAGACCATAAGCAATAATCACGTGCACCAACCCATGAAACCTCTACTACAGGATGATCTTCAAATCCAATATCGGCTTGCCAAAGACGATCTTTTAAATGAATCCGAGCGTCATTATCGTCATCATCAAATAAACGCTCATTATTTGTATTCCGAGGGCCGACCGCATTTAAAAATTGGGCAAATTGAAAATTTGTAACGGGGTATCGATCTATCGAATAACTAGATAAAAAAATCCGGTGAGCAGGTTTTTCGTCATCAGGCCCATGGTTCGAACCCATCGTAAACACCCCCGCTGGAATCTGAGCCATAGCTTGAATACTAGATGGTGCGGATCTTAACTTCTGCTCAGCAATCCCCTGAGCAATGCACCCTCTATGCATTTGAAACAGCGTAAAAAATAATACGATGAATATTCGTTTTGGCATTAAATCACCCTACCAAGTTTGATCATAGAAGCTCGAAAAAACCAATGAATCATGAATACCTTAATTGGAAGTTACTTTTTCAATAAACTTTTGAATACTATGTGCCGCTTCACCTAAAGCTTCGTTATACATATGGCGCCCAGTATGAGTTGGGTCACCCCAAGTTACATCTTTGCCCCCCTCTACCCACTGAAGTTCCGAAACCGAAGAACTCTTCTGCTGTACTTGAAAAAACAACTGTTCCGCGGCAGAGGGTGTAGTCCAACGATTTGGATCACTTTTGTGGTGCAAGACTAATACAGGTAACGAAATCTTTTGCTTTAACTCCGTCTCATTCCGACTTCCGCTAAAGATCACTCCAGAAATCAATCTTTGATTATCAGAGGACTGATTCAAAAACTCAGCAATACTCAAACTACCGTTACTATGCCCTATTAAAAAAATTGGCTTTGAAGTCATTATTTTATAAAAGTTAATCACCGTTTTTATACGCTCGATATGCGCAAGCTCTCTTCGGGCAGCCCAGCGTGTATATGAATCGCCAAAATCACCCTGTAGTGAAAATTGTGAATCCATATACACAATATCAATTGAGGTATTTGTAGAATTAAATAATTCTGCTAATAACCAGGAAGGCTTGGGATTAATTTTATTGGTAATACCGAAGCTACCACTACCTCCAGGAATGAAAATCAAAACCACTTTTGAATTGGATTTTGACCAAAAAACAGTTGGTATTTGGGTTTTTTCTGAGCCATTTTCAAAATTGATCTGGTAGATTTGCGCGAAGAGAAAATTGCAAGTCACAAGCAATACTAGGCCGATGATGATTTTCATATGTTTACTCATCAACAACCAGACTTTCAGCAGAGTTGTTATAGACAAGTACCTTTCGAGAGAGATTTTTTCTGACTTTATGATAAATTATGCATGAAATCTGACTGCATTTTCTGTTGATGATAGCGTTGGGTTTACCCTAGGCCAAAAGAAAAATAACAACAAAAAAGGTCTTAGTATGGATTCCTGATAAGATTTTTAAATGCATTACAATAATAAATTATAGTTTGTTGTAATTAGTTGATTTGCATCTAAAATCCATTAAAAAAAACTGCTATAATGTTCAATATTCCCTGATAGCTCAGTTGGTAGAGCGACGGACTGTTAATCCGCAGGTCCCTGGTTCGAGTCCAGGTCGGGGAGCCAAGAATAAATAGTTTTAATGGTAGTAGAAATTAACTTGATGTTGAGTGTGGCAAATTTGTGCCACACTTTATCTACCTTCCACTATAAAAAACTAACTGCTCCATTTCAGGCATTTGGTATTGATGAAATTTTTGAGGAGTAAGTTCGTTCTGCCTCCCTAAAATGCAATCTAACGCAACCCCTTATTGTTCTTCATGTAGCGCACTTAAGTGGCTATTCCTCTCTACCATCGCAATACTTTTCCAACCGCCGGGTTTTTGAATTACATCCAAAGATACCCCTGATTGGTACAACAAACTTGCCCCTTGTGCACCTTAAATCATACCAGCCTGAGACTTGACCTTTGCTAACATCTAGGACGGAATGCCACAGACCCACTAACTATCCCAGCGTGGAAAGACCAGAGTGTCACCCTTTCCAATCTACTGCCTCACTGCATTCAGAGACCACCCTAAAACAAATTATAGAACAGTGGTAGCGAAGTAGGCGCTAAGCTAACAATTGCGAAATCAGGCACATAGATCTATTTGCTTACAAGTTATAAATATGAACTTCTATCTAAAAATTTTGCACTTCATTTTTGAGCGCGCAAGATTTAAAAGCATAACTTTTGAATAAAATCCATTATTGCCTCTATATCATTTGTCTTAATTGCAATATGGACTAATCCACTAGTGATCATCGTGATATATTCAATTTAAGGGTTATCTATCAAACTAACATGCGCTGAAACTATTTTCCAACCTGCATCTGTTCGAACCCAAGTCTGACTTTGACGACCTAATTTACCAGGCACAGTTTGTCTTTCAAACAATGTATTCGCTGTCGCTAAATCACGCCCAAAGGTGGTAATTACGGTCTTACTTAAACTTCTTAATAACCCCTTTGATGGGCGAGCAGCTCTAAATGCAGCAATTTCCTCAAACCCATAAAGGTTTTCATTCATGCCATATCGAATAACTAAAGGATTATTCCAAAAAGATTGATCTAGTACATCAATATCATTGTTAATTAGAGCATCTTCGTACTGATCAAAAAACGCCTGTACTTCAGACAAAACCTCAGGAATATTAATTTGCATAATTGAATATAAAAAGTTAAGTTGCTATCGTCTAATCCAACTATATACCTATTTTGAGCACGCGATAATGAAGACAGAGTCAAAAAAATAGCATCAATTTTTACTGGTAACAATACCTCAGATAATAAAAGATCAGACGATCATGTTTTATATTGATATTCTTGGGTAGTCCTATAGTCATTTTTTCTTCCTGCTCCCCTTATAAGGCACATGGATAAATTACCTAAAGTTTCACACTTTAGCTTCTCAATGCCAAAATGAGCATTAGACCCATTTCCTGATGCCGTGAGAATAACGGTCTGACCACAGGAGTCCTTTAGAACGATCTACTGGCCGCGAGTATCAACGTTGTATCTTGAGATTGCTTTTGCCTCGAATGACGAAAAAGTCGACGCTTTGGTGAAACTGGTTCAGCCGAGTAAAGTCGAGATAGCCACGATCCATCACATAAAAAGTCCCCGCTTCTGGGATTAGCTGATTGCGGCAAGAAGAGGTTTGAACCTTGCGATCTCCGGCGTAAGGCTTGACGATCTGTCGAAAAATATGAATCGTCAGATACTCCATCAATTGCGCAAAAACTAATTTGCCTACGTACAGGATTGATACCCAAAGCAAACTCCAGACTAGCTACGCAGATTCGAGTTTTTAAGTTCAAGTCAGTGGCAGACAAAATAAGCATTTATTTATTAGTAATCAATCGGTTATACTTTCTTTCACCTAAAACGTTGGGACAGCAG
>CAIQHU010000126.1 GCA_903871735.1 uncultured beta proteobacterium
TATGGCAGATCAACCTTGGGACGTAAATGCTCAAAAAAATATAGTCGATTCATTTAGCCAAATGATCGGTTTCCCAATGTCCCACCCCAAAGAGTTTAAAGAATTCGTACAATGGATTAAGTACGTCGGCACACCGAGTCAAAGCGAAGTCCAAAAATATCTAAGCGAAATAAAAACACAAATGAAAATTTAAGTTAATTCGATTAAATCCTCAAAATAGCGAGTAGCCATATTTGACATTCTTGCGCTATTTATCTTGCCCAAGCTCTTGCAGAGCAATTGAAATATCCATTAATTAACAGCACAAAAATTCACCGAATATTTATAAAATCTAATCAGCCTCATACAAATTAAAAATCGATCTAGTATTTACCCTTATCTAGGCAATATTGCTAGACCTAAAATACTTCTCTAGGCCTATTTTATACAGATCTCATCTTATGTTTACGCCAAAGCACTCACGCATTTAAATCCCCTGAATACCCGTTATTTAGTGATAGAATAAATAATGGTTATTTATCTTTAGCCCCTAAAGAGGATTTGTAAATAAGTCTCCTATTAAATACTCTCCTACTAGTAGCCTTGCCTATGACTTGCTTTTTTTATTAACCTTTCTACGAATTCATCTATCACCCATGCTAAAAAACATTCTTCACCTCAGTTTTATCTTTCTCGCTCTGCTTAATATCTCTAACGTTCAAGCACAAGCTGATTACCCGAATAAACCCATCAGGATGATTGTGGGCTTTCCTGCTGGTGGCTCTACAGATATTGTCGGTAGAATCGTTGCCCAAAAACTTGGGGATCGGCTAGGCCAATCAATTATTGTTGATAATCGCGGTGGTGCTGGTGGCACTATAGGTGCAGATCTAGCCTCAAAGGCTTCGCCAGATGGCTACAACATCTCTATCGGTACTACAAGCACACACGCCGTAGCGGCGGGAGCATATTCGAAGCTGCCCTATGACCCCATCAAAAGTTTTGCGCCAATCTCACTAGTGGCTATTACTCCCTACTTACTAGTCGTTAATCCAAAAGTCCCAGCAAATAATTTAGCTGAACTAATCGCCCTAGCAAAAAAACAACCAGATAAAATGAACTATGCCTCCGCTGGAAATGGCTCAACCACGCACCTAGCGATGGAGATGCTCAAAGATGTTGCAGGTATTAGCGTGGCGCATATACCCTATAAAGGAAACGCCCCAGCTGATCTCGCGATTCTTTCAAATGAGGTCCAAGTTCTCTTTGGATCTATGCCAGCCTTATTACAAAATGCCAAATCGGATAAAGTACGTGCTCTAGCCGTTGGAACTGCTAAGCGTTCCCCAGCCCTGCCAAATATCCCAACTGTCGCAGAATCAGGCTACCCTGGATTTGAAGCCGCTTTATGGTTGGGCGTTCTTGCTCCAGCCGGAACTCCTAAACCAATTATCGATCGACTCAATAAAGAGCTTGTTAGTATTGTTGCTACCCCTGACTTCAAAACAATGATGGAAAATAATGGTGCTGAACCAATTAGTAACTCTCCTGAGCAATTTGCCACAATGATTAAGAGTGAAGTTGAAAGATATACTAAAGTCGTTAAAGCCATCGGTATTAAACTGGATTAATGAGGTCAAACATTTTTAAAAATACCTCATTTTTTCAGAGAAATGCTTAAAAAAATGATGTATGGTACTGCCCCTTGTTATCTTTATCAATAAAATTGGAGACATCGTCATGCACACACGGTACCTAACCTATTGGATCTTGGCATGCGCTCTTTTTCTTTCAGCCTGTGCAGCACTATCCCCCTCTATGCCATGGATTACCTTGCTTGAAAATGGTAAGGGTATGGATAACTTTGTAACTCAAGGAGATGCAAATTGGCGAGTTGATAATGGTCTCGTCTTAGCTGATCAAGGTAAAGGCGGTTTCTTAGTCACTAAAAAATCCTATAAAGATTTTGAAATCCGCGCCGAATTTTGGGCTGCGTCTGATACCAATAGTGGCATTTTCATCCGTGCAACAAATCCCCAAAAAATTGGCGCAGATACGTCTTATGAAGTCAATATATGGGATATCCGACCCGATCCCAAATATGGTTCCGGAGCGATTGTTGATTTTGCTGCAGTAACTACCCCACTCCAAAATACAGTTGGAGGAAAGTGGAATGTCCTAGAAATACGGGCTGTAGGTAATGAGATAACAGTGATCCTCAATGGTATCCAAACTGTCAAGCTCAATAACTCCAAATTTGCTGCTGGTCCCTTCGCCCTGCAATACGGCGCAGGTGTTAAAGGTGCTCTTGGTGGCCCAATCAAATGGCGTAAAGTCCAAGTTCGTGAAGTCTCGTAATAGAACTAATCCTATTAATAAACTAATTATTCTTTCGTTAAATCTATGAAAATCACCATTCCACAAAGTATTACCCTCTTTTTAACACTCTTTTTTAGCGGCATAACGCTCGCTCAAAACTACCCCAATAAACCAATTAAAATGGTCGTACCATTCCCTGCAGGAGGCACCACAGATGTCGTGGCTCGGTTGATTGCCCAACGCATGTCCGAATCCATGGGACAAACAGTGGTGGTTGATAACAGGGGTGGGGCAGGCGGTGCAATAGGCGCTGACCTTGTCGCAAAAGCAGCCCCAGATGGTTATACAGTTTTAATGCATAACCTAACTTTTCCACTATCCTCAGTCGCCCAAACTCTAGCTGGAATTTCACCATTCAACCCAGATACAGCCTTTGAAGGGGTCTCTATCGCAGTCTATGTGCCTTTTATTCTCACAGCGAATTCCAAAGTACCTGTTAAAGATCTCAAAGAACTAGCCGGCCTACTTAGTAAAGATAAAAGCTTGCAATATAACTACGGATCAACTGGACCTGGATCAGCAGTTCATGTCCTAGGTGAAGCATTCAAACGTGCTGCCAAAGTTGACATGGAACATATCCCGTTCAAAGGCGCAGCACCCCTCAAACAAGAACTGTTATCAGGACGTATCCAAATTGGAGGCGATCAGTTATCCACCTCGATTGCAGAGATTAAGGCTGGCACCCTCAAAGCTATTGCAACTACGGCTAGTAAACGAATCAGTATCCTACCAGATGTCCCAACCGTAGTTGAACTGGGCTACCCCATGCTAGAACTAGAGGGATGGAATGGAGTCTTCGCACCAGCAAAAACACCTAAAGAGATTATCGACCGACTGAATAAAGAGATTATTGCCGCAGTTCGTAATCCAGAATTAGCTGCTCGGCTCAATGATATGGGCGCTGAGCCTGTTGGCTCAACACCTGCCGAACAAACGGCAATTTTTAAAAAACAAATGGACCAGTTTCGGGGTGTTATTAAAGAAATGAAAATGAACTAGTCCTCATAGAAATCATGAGATATCAAAAAGACCAAATTGTCAGGTTGCTTCAGGTAAAGTTACTACAGGTAACCCTAAGAAAGGTAGTGCTTGCATGAAACTACCTTTTATTCTACTCGTGATTTTTCTAATATTTTGCTTCTTTTTTTTAATTCGGATTATCTTACTCAAAACTAGAAAATTAAGTCTTCAAAAAAATACGCCAAGTCAGCCCCCGAAAGGATGATTGCAGTCCTTCAAATTTTTACTAGATCATTTGTATGACTCTCCAAGCGAATCTAGACCTGCTGAACTAAAGCTTACCAATGCTCTAAGCCTTAGAAATATTTTAGTAAGTGTGCAAAGGTTAACTTGGGAAATAGCGATGTCTACAATCGATGAATGAAAATGTTGTGCTATTTTTAATATGTTTAATGTATTTAACCCGCGTCTATAACGGAATCATTTCATGACGAATATCTTTGAAACACACTTAAATAAAAATCTAGCAAATCATAGTCCCATGACCCCCCTTAGTTTTATTGAGAGAGCAGCTCAGGTTTACCCCCATCAATTAGCAATTATTCATGGTAATCTGCGTCAGGACTGGGCAACCACCTATAGCCGCTGTAAAAAATTAGCCAGTGCTCTTCAAAAAATCGGTATCGGAATTGGCGATACCGTGGCGGTCATGTTACCCAACACACCACCCATGGTCGAGGCTCATTTTGGCGTACCCATGTCTGGGGCTGTTCTGAATTGTCTCAATACGCGACTAGACCCCGAAGCGATCGCCTTTATGCTCAATCATGGGGAATCCAAAGTAGTTCTAATTGACCCTGAATTCAGTCTGACGATGAAAAAAGCCTTAACAATTGCAAAACAACAACCTGACTCAAGGGTAGAGCAAATCATCGTTATCGATATTAAAGATGATTTATTTGATGGCTATAGCGAAACATTAGGAAAAATCAACTATGAGGAATTCTTAGCTAGCGCAGACCCATCCTTTGACTGGCTGATGCCAGTCGATGAATGGCAAGCAATTTGTTTAAATTACACTTCCGGCACTACCGGTAATCCCAAAGGCGTGGTCTATCACCACCGAGGAGCAGCAACTAATGCTATCTCCAATATCTTAGAGTGGGATATGCCACGACACCCCGTGTATTTATGGACTCTACCAATGTTCCATTGCAATGGCTGGTGCTTTGCCTGGACCATCGCAGCCCGCGCAGGGATTAATGTCTGCTTGCGACGTGTAGACGCAAAACATATTTTTGCTGCTATGAAAGAACATCAAGTGACACATTACTGCGCAGCACCAATCGTTCATGGCTTACTTGTAAATGCCGATGACTCCCTCAAAGAAGGTGTCCCACATGGTGTCAAAGCGATGGTTGCCGGCGCAGCTCCGCCAGCCTCGATGATTGAAGGCATGGAAAAGTTAGGCTTTGATCTAACCCATGTATATGGCCTAACAGAAACCTATGGTCCAGCAGCAGTCTGTGTCAAACATGAGGCATGGGACAAACTACCTATTAGTCAACGCGCTACGAATAATGCTAGACAAGGAATGCGCTATCACCTCCAAGATGGCATGGTTGTTATGGATCCAAATACCATGCAGCCCGTCCCCGCAGATGGCCAAACCATGGGAGAAATCATGTTTCGAGGTAATATCACGATGAAAGGCTATCTCAAAAATCCCCAAGCAACTCATGAGGCTTTTTCTGGGGGGTGGTTTCATACAGGTGATTTAGCTGTATTGCAACCGGATGGCTATGTAAAAATTAAGGATCGTAGCAAAGATATTATTATTTCTGGAGGAGAGAATATTTCATCCATCGAAGTTGAAGATGTTTTATATCGCCACCCTGCTGTTATCGCCGCAGCGGTTGTCGCTAAACCAGATCCTAAATGGGGTGAAACACCCTGCGCTTTTTTAGAGATCAAGCCGAATGCACAAGTAACAGAACTAGATATAGTAAAACACTGTAAAGAATATCTTGCTGGCTTCAAAGTTCCAAAATCAATCATTTTTTGTGAGTTACCAAAAACCTCTACCGGCAAAATACAAAAGTTCGAGCTTCGAAAAACAGCTGGTTCAGTAAAAGCGATCGATGTCTAATCATACTTTACAAATGCACTACATCGCCCCCTTGAAAGAAATGCAGTTTGTGATGCACAAACTAGCTAATCTTGAAAATATTTTGCAATTACCCACATTTGCAAAAACAGACGTCGACTTGGATACTTCGTCCGCCATTCTTGCGGAAGCTGCCAAATTTAACCAAGAAATTGTTTCCCCCCTAAATTGGATCGGAGACCAACAACCGAGTACCCTGCAGCACGATAAAGTAACAACTCCACCCGGCTTTAAAGAAGCCTATCATCAATACAGCGCTGCGGGCTGGCAAGGTATCATTCACCCCCGGCAATTTGGTGGCCAAAATCTACCGAGACTGTTAAATTCTGCTTGCCAAGAAATGGTTAATTCAGCAAACTTGTCGTTTGCTTTATGCCCTTTACTAACCGATGGTGCAATCGAAGCACTTTTAATCGCAGCAAGCCCGCTTCTCCAAGAACAATTTTTACCTAAATTAGTATCAGGTCAATGGAGTGGCACAATGAATCTCACTGAGCCTGGCGCAGGCTCAGATTTAGCAAATGTTCGAACGCGTGCACTGCGACAAAACGATCAAAGCTATAAGATTTTTGGAACAAAAATATATATCACCTATGGTGAACATGACCTTACAGAAAACATAATTCATCTTGTCTTAGCTAGGGCTTCTGATGCTCCAGAGGGAGTTAAAGGACTTTCCTTATTTGTTGTACCTAAATTTTTAATCAATCCTGATCAAACAATTGGTGAGCGCAATGATGTTTATTGTCTTTCCATTGAACATAAACTAGGTATCAAAGCTAGCCCTACAGCCGTCTTGCAATTTGGTGATCATGGCGGTGCTACCGGATATCTTGTTGGCAATGAAAATCGCGGCCTAGAGTACATGTTCATTATGATGAATGCGGCTCGGTTTGCTGTAGGTGTGCAAGGAATTGCCATTGCACAGCGGTCTTATCAACAAGCGGTGAGCTTTGCTAAAGAACGCCACCAAAGCAAAGATCTTGGAGGCTCAGATGGGCCGGTAAGTATTATTCATCACCCCGATATCAAGCGACTACTCATGACGATGCGGGCTTATACCGAGGGTGCTAGATCATTAGCGTATTTCGGCGCAAGCATCAAAGATCAAGTTTCAGAAAATACCAGCTTAAAGAATGTCTCTGAATATCAATCTCTATATGAATACTTGGTACCTATTATCAAGGGATTTTCTACGGAAATGTCTTTAGAAGTAACAAGTCTTGGCATACAAGTCCATGGTGGTATGGGATTTATTGAAGATACGGGAGTTGCACAATACTATAGAGATGCGCGTATTCTCACAATCTATGAGGGCACAACAGCAATTCAGGCAAATGACTTATTGGGTCGAAAAACAATCCGAGATAGTGGCGCTATTACTCAAGTAATCATCCAACAAATTATCATGACTGAAATTGACTTAGAAAAAAATAGCTCAACTGCAGCTCAATCAATGCTGAGTAACCTTCGCCTTGCCAGAAAGTCTTATGAGGGTGTGTTGAACTTTATCTTAAAAGAACATCAACAACAGTTAAAAAATGTCTTTGCAGGTAGCGTGCCCTACCTGCAACTCGCTGGTATTACCCTGGCAGGATGGCAAATGGCTAGAGCGCTCATCATTGCGCAGAAGAATATGCCAGATGATCCGGATTTTTATACTGCAAAAATAACGACAGCCAGATTTTTTGCGGAACATTTACTAACCAAGGTTCCTGCAATCGCTAAGTCCATTTTAGAGGGTGGCATGTCTGCTAATAACTTACATATTGAGCAGTTCTAATCGAGTAAAGGATCAAATTTCATATCCTTTTTTAATCAACCATTGCTCAAAAAACCTTGGAATTTTCCTCCAGCAACCTAACTCGAGACGAATATATTCGCCAAGCTTCTCATTCGTGACTAGTTTTAACTAATCACAAAACAAATTAGCTACAGCCAGCAACTGAAATTTTCTTCATCGCGGCGGCTCGTTTTGCCATCACCTGAAAACGCTCATTAATCGAATTCTTAATAAAATACTCAATCACAATCCGTGGGATAAAAGGAAGTAATTCAACCCTACTTTCATATCGAAGCTTTGTACCATCTCCCTCAGACATCATTTGCCAACTCCCCTTGTAAGAACGAGTATCTCCTACAAGTTGCTCAAAATTCAGCTGACTTTGCGATACCTCGGTATATTCAATAATAGACTTCATCGTAATCGGAATGAGAACGATCCTTTCCTGCACGTGCCGCTCTACGCGCACCTTAATGCCATCTCGACTGATTATCTTAGAATGAACAATTCCAGGAATGTTTTTGGCATCTTCGTAATTTGTCAAAAATGCCATTGCCTGGCAAATATTAATTGGAACAATGTAGGAAACATGAATCAAAAAGGCGTCTCCTGCTCGTTGTACGTCAACGTTTAAATCATAAGGATTAATAGGGTGAGTTGCAATACCAAGATTTTGAGAAAACCCCTCCGTTGCAATCCACAGGGAAGAGGTAAGGCAGGCAAAGAGAAAAAAAACTGTCTTATAAAATCGAATCATCACCTGATTTTAAATGAGCCACATGATCATTCGTTTTACTTTGGCTAAAAAAATACTGCGATGATGCTTGATATGCACTCATTACAAATCAATCAAACAGTGTATTTAATCCACCGATATCTTTAATCGACGAATAACCGCCCCCCAGCGATTTCCCTCTTTAGTAATCAATTCACCAAATACCTGCGGTGAACTAGCCACTATCTCGACTCCTTGACTAGAAAATTTCTCACGTGCTTCAGAAGACTGCAAAGCTTTTACAATACCTTGATTTAATTTATCAATAATTGGTTTTGGTGTACCAATCGGTGCAATCATCCCCGACCAAGATTGAGCCTCAAATCCTGAAAACGTATCCGCAATTGGAGGTACATTTGGTAAGATTGAATTTCGTCCGGGAGATGAAACACCTAAAGCAACCAAACGACCTTGCTGAACATGCTGCAACACCAAACTCATTGAAACAATCATCCCTGAAACCTGTCCACCTAATAAGTCATTTAAAGCAGGAGCACCGCCCTTATAAGAAACTAAAGTAATGTCCACCCCAGCCATCTGCTTGAATAATTCGGAAGAAAGTCTACTAGATGTACCTGCGCCAGGCGTGGCAAAAGCAATTTGATCACCCTTATCTTTAGCCAAACGAACTAAATCAGCAATGGTCTTTGCACCAGTACTATGATGCACTACTAATAACTGTGGACTTCGAACCATCAATGAAATAGGGGCAAAATCTTTAATAGGATCATGCTCAACGCCTCGATACATAAAAGGATTCGTTGCAAAACTATCAAACGCAGCCATTAAAGTATAGCCATCTGGAGCCGCTTTTGCTACCCGATTAGTGCCCACTACGCCACCTGCTGCCGGCATATTTTCAACAATGACTGGCTGCCCAAAACTCTCCCCAAGTTTGACTGCAACAAATCGCGTAGCAATATCTGTTACTCCTCCGGGAGGATAAGGGACAATAATTTTTATCGGTCTGTTCGGGTAGTCCTGGGCGCCGACTGAAAAAACAAATCCTACAGCAAATATTAAAAAAAGATGTCGATATGTCATAGAGTCCTCACTGGAAAAAATGTATTTAACCAATCTCGCACCACATTCCATACCCGCTGATTACCTTCTGCCAACATGAAATGGTCGGTATCGCCAAATAAGTGTAAGTCCGCTGGTTTACCGGCGTTCTTAAATAATCCGATGGACTGCTCAGTTGGTGTTACGGAGTCTACCGAACTATGCAATAGAAGTAATGGCCTTGGTGATATCTGATGAACCACCTCCTCAGCACGAAAGTCAAACATACTCTGAGCAGTTTCTGCAGTAAATTCCTGAATGGAACCAGATACAATTTGCCTCTTTAAACCAACAGGAATCGGCACAATTTCCATGCGTGGTACCATTAAAGATGTTCCAGTTTTCTCACGATGTAACCGTCCCTGTTCTAACATCGCGCAAAATCGCGCATAACTTTCGGGCGTAGGATGCTGGCCTCGAAACTTTCGCTCACCATGCCCCCAACCACCCGAAGAAATCACGGCGGCTACTCGCTCATCAACTGCGCCTGTGTAAATACCAATTGC
The DNA here is from genome assembly GCA_903871735.1 of uncultured beta proteobacterium. Lineage (GTDB taxonomy): Bacteria > Pseudomonadota > Gammaproteobacteria > Burkholderiales > Burkholderiaceae > Polynucleobacter. The sequence continues at coordinate 9,612 of CAIQHU010000126.1, forward strand.
CGCTCCAAAACTCGATCCGATTAATGCAATACGACCTTCCTCTACAAATGGATGCGCACTCAAAAAAGTGACTGCGTCACGCGTATTTTGGACTTGTTCTAGACAAATCAAATTCCCACGTGGGCCAGCACTCTCGCCACAACCACTCATATCAAAACGCAAAGTAATATAGCCAAGAGAACCTAAAACGCCACAGGGTCCAAGAACGTTTTCAGCACTTTTATTACTTCCAAAACCATGCAACACAATCACTGCTGGACGTTTTTCCCCATCGCGAAGACCGGAAGGAAGTCTTACAATCCCGCGTAGTAACAGTCCGTTTGAAATAAATTCAATTTTTTCTTCATTCATCTGTAGACTTGTTTGCTCATTCATATCCTGCATCATCACCAATCCCTATTTTGCCTTCATTGCCTGAGCAGCAGCTAATGATGGACGAATCTTGCCATCATCGCGCTGCACAATACCATCCGCCAAATGCCATTCACTAAAACGATTTATTCGATACTGGCGAGGCTTCCAGTCAGCATTCACATAATCCGAATCACAGAAATACTCAATTGCACCACCCAGCGGATTCTTAAAATACCAAAAATATGCTGATGAAATCGGATGACGACCAGGACCCACTTCTGTAGCCCAACCCTTTTTCGAAAATGCAACTCCACCACCTAGCATCTCGTGCACATCATTTACCTCAAAGGCAATATGGTGCAAGTTAACATCATTCTTTCGACTCTTGATAAAAAAGAGATTATGGTGCTCACTTTGCTGCGCCCAGCGTAAAAAAACGCCAGCTCCTCCAACATACCGATCCGATAAACAAAATCCTAGGCGCTGCCGATAAAAATCCTCTGCTCGCTTTGTATCCGGCACGAAAAAAACAATATGTCCCATCTTAAAAGGTGTCGCGCTAGCATATACAGGACTCACTTGATTAATTCGTCGACGATTACCTGGACTGTTCCAAATCGTTCCAACTTGCGGTTTTTCAAGCGTATGCGTCCACACCCGAAAACCAATTTGAATACCGCTATCATCTATCGTATGTAAGGTGCCATCCTCATCTTGCTCGACCTCCCGATCAACCGAAAGCTCTTTGGCAATCGCTACTAAATCAGCTACGTTGCGAACCCCAAAGATCACTTCCCGAAATTGCGAGTCAGGCGATATTTTTGGTCTAAGTAACTTAGATGCCTCTGGCCGAATGATAATTTGGCTACCAATTTGTGTTTCAAAAACCAATTTGCTGGCAGTAAAGGATTTACAAAGCAATCCCCAATCGCTAAAAAATTTCTTCGCAAGCTTCAGATCGCTTGCGCCAAATTCAACACAATCAATTCCCAAGAAAGTCAAAATGTCTCCTAATAGTGCATTGGCAAAAAGCTCTTGCAATGTTTATTTATCATTGTACAAGATCAAATACGTGACCATACAGACTTTCTTTACCAACTATCAAAATTTTATAGCCTACATTTGATAGCCTAAAAATACCCGCTCTTCAATGTATAAGTAAGCTTTAATCCGTATAAGCGAATTCCTGAAGGACTTCAATAGTGACTAAATCAAGAACATGCACATGCGTACTTTCTAACTTAACTTTCGGCGCACACCCAGCATCAAAAGCTTCTTTCCAACGCAGTGCACATAAACACCAACTATCCCCGGGGCGCAATCCAGGAAAAACGTATTCAGGCCTAGGGGTAGTTAAATCATTACCCCTTTGATAACTAAATACCAAAAACTCCTTAGTCATCACCGCACAAACCAAATGACTTCCCAAGTCATGCTGATCAGTCTTGCAACAGCCATCTCTAAAAAAACCAGTCATCGGATCAAAAGAACACGGCACAATAGGCTGTCGAAAGACATTCAAAGCCGCTGGCACAACGTATTTGGAAGGTTTAGTGTTTTCCATATTGAACAATCCTTAATAATAGCGGGCCCAGTAATTGTGAAATTGAGTGCCGATTTCTAGCAAAAATACGATAAGCCCTATCATGCAATGGCCTTAACCAAGGCCTAGAAAATAGCCATGCTAAAACAGGTAAATTAGCGCGACGATAGGCCTCTGAAAATACTTGTACACCTTGCATGATCGACTCACCCTCAATTTGACCATATAAAGCTGCCATCGCCTCTTCGCAAGAAACGCCTGTGGCACTTGCATCATAATTACTGGAATGAATATCAATAAAACGTAAGATTTGTGGTTGAGATCTGCGCGATAAAAATAAGATCTCAGCTTGGCAAAGCGGACATCTTCCATCATAAAAAACGGTTAACAGTTTGTAATCTGACTTTACCGAAGACATGGACTAACCTAATTTGAATAGGTATTCATTACTTCGAAGGGCTTTCTGGCGGCTGATCAATTGGATCTTGCTTGACTAGTTGCTGATCAGGTTTGGGATGGCACATTTTTTCCCCATCCCAGATCTGCCCACACCAACACCTACCAGCTGCATTAATAATACAAGCGTTTGATCCACAACAACGCGGATCATAACTCATCAGAGGTACTCGCTAATTGGGTATTAAAGATTTGTATCGTATCAACGCCGTGGATAATACCATTCGTAGCTAAAATGTTCTGAAAGGTGATCTTGGCTGAATTGACCATCCCTCGGTCATTCACTGTTCTGATCAATAAATCATCACCTGCCGCTGAAACTTGTCTGACATCATCTCCAGAAATTAAAGCCATTCGCGGAACAATAAAATGCCCTAGGAAACGATCTAGCATGGAAGAATGCGCTTGAAGCTTTGCAATATAATCTTCTGGTAAGGTCGCAAAGGCCTTATCAGTCGGCGCGAATAAAGTAAAGTCCTCTTGCTGACTTGATAAAACTTGTAACCACTTTGACTTGGCGACTAATCGACTCCACACCTGAAAAACACCGGCGGATACTGCTGTATCGATTAAATTACACAAAGTACAGCCTTCAAAGATATTGTGATTGCTCTGGATCATTGCTTTCAAATTACGATCTAAACTAAGGTGGAATAAGGGTATTTACTTATATTACACCTTTTTAACAATTGATGCTGTTTTGCTGAACTTTGTGCTATTTGGGGCATTTACCAAAATACCCCCATTCCGATTAAAATTTGATTTAGCATCACTTCTTCAACTCAGCCTAGCCCGATACGAGTCATTTTGCACAAATCCAAGCACGCGATATTTAAAAATTGTATTTTTAAATCCCCTAGACAATTCCTTGTAGCGATGACTTTGCAACTGTTCGCCCTTCCTCTGTATTGCTTAGGTCAGGACACAGTAAAAGACATACCAAACCTAAGTCCAGTGATCTATGCGACGGCAAATCAACAATTACTGAGTCTTGAAAATCTTGTAAATAGGATTCATCAGGCTCACGTAACAATCTTGGGAGAGTTACATGACAACCCTTATCATCACGAGCTCCGAGCAAATTTGCTTCGACAATTACCCAAAAGATCTGTAACTGTCATCGCCGAACATCTGCCTGCAAAAAAAACTGTGCAATGGAATCTCAACCTGGAGACAGATTTAAAAAATGCGGGATTCGATTTAAAAGCCTGGCAATGGCCTTTGCATCGACCACTTTTTAATGCCATAGCAGAACTCCAACTCCCTCTCTTGGGCGGCAACTTACCACCGTCTACCGGAAAAGAAATTTTTGCTCATCAAGATGCGCTCCTACCCCCTACAATCCGGCAAATGTTACAGCTTGCAAAACTCTCAGAGAGTGCCGAAAATACTCTATTTCAGGCGATTCAGGATGGGCACTGTAATTTATTTCCCAAAGCAAGTCTACCTAAAATGTCTTTAGTGCAGCGCGCTCGAGACGCTTATATGGCTTTAGAATTGATCGAGCATCAACCCGCTATTTTGCTCTCGGGAAATGGCCACGCCTGGAAAGATATTGGCGTGCCACAAATCATTAAAGCCAATCAACCAACAATGCAATTAATTAGTGTGCTATTGATTGAAAGTCCAGATTTAAAGGATCTATCTACTCTGCATGAAATCGTCTCATCACTCAAACATAAAGCGGATTATGTCTGGTTTACGCCAGTATCGCAGCGGGCCGATCCATGTGCGGCACTTCAAAAAAGAATGTCAATTAGCGCTTTCTGAAAATAACCACATGTTGCCAAGGTAGGTTATTTTCGGTTCGCTCCCAGATTAACCCCTGCTGCTGGGCCTCAAGCCGAATCTGAGCAATACTCATTTTATGTAATTTTTTGATTGGAACTTGAGAATCCTCTGCGCGATACTCTACAAAGACGACTCGCCCCCCTGGTTTGACTGACTCGACTAGACTGCCCAATACCTCATCAGGGTATTCCAGTTCATGATAAACATCAACCATGATCGCTAAATCCAGACTAGCCCGAGGAAGTGGCAAACTGGTTAGTGAACTTTGTAGTGGCTTAATTTGCTTTAAACCACTTTGCTGAACTAGTTCGGTAAGCATTTTTACCATTTCAGCTTGAATATCCACTGCATAAACAGTCCCTGATGAGCTAACTAATTGTGCTAAACCTTTAGAGAAATAACCTGTGCCAGCACCAATATCGGCGACCACCATACCAGGTACGATATTGAGCAAGGGTAATAATAAATCGGTTCGCTCTTCCTTTTGACGCTCTTTCCGCTCAAGCCAAAAAGCCCCTTGCCACCCCATCACTTGAGAAATTTCTCTACCCATATACAACTTACCAATACCATCAGAGCTCTTCGGAATTACCAGGTATTTGGAATTTTGCGCATGGCATATGCCCAAGGCACCAACCACAACTAAGAGAATATTAGTAAGTACAATCCTAAAAAAATGATGCATGTACACTCCGTCACTTACGCTGCTAGGCAGCAATTTAAAAAATAAAAAACCAGCAAGCCACTTATAGGACTTTAGATGTCGGCTTAATCAAAGTCCGTAAGGATCGACTTTGTAGTCTAAAAAATAATCTTATCAGAGAGTCACTATAAACAATGAACTTCGTTAATACATAAAAGTAACCAACTTGACGACGCGATAATTTTCTTTCAATCAATGCAGAATTCATCTGATTGCTGACTAAATTTTCCAGCGTAATCACAGCTAACCCAAAAGCCAAAAAACAGAACCTCCGAATACCTATCTCTTTTTTAGGAACTAAAGTGATGTATGTCATTGCTTGACAAAGACATTGGTAGACCGTGCCATATAAAACCTGTTGATCAACTCCCCTAGGTAACCACACAACACCACGCTGAAGATCTTCCTGCGCATCCTTCAGAATATTAGTCATTTGTAATGCTTGTCCAAAACCAATCGCCAAACTCTCCTGGCCATCAATCGCTCTGCCAAAGTCTGTTGATTGTAATTTAAATAAAGTCGTTAGCAATTCACCAACGACCCCAGCAACTACGTAACAATAATGACTTAATTCTTGAAGATCTTGCAAGCCATCGATACTTTGCTTCATATGGTATTGCTGCATCCCCAAAGACATGATCTTGACGCATCTACCAATCGCCTCTTTCTGATCTTCAGAGAAACTAGCAAATATTCGCAATATGGTTGACGTATTTTGAATTAAATCTAACTCCGCCTGATGTGTATGCTCCTCTAATAACGCAATCGCTTTTTGAGTAAATATATCTGGGGCACTTCCATGCAAAACAGTCTCTAAGAATAAGTTAGAGAGCTCGTTTTTTTGTTCTAATGGAATACAAGTAGCATCTTCAATCGTATCGATAATGCGACATAATAAATACGTATTACCAATGACAATTTCTAAATTAGTCGGTAATAAAGGAATCGTTAGAGCAAAAGTTCGGGAAACCGCCTCTAAGATGGTCTTTTGATAAATCTGATCCGATTGCGTCAAAGTACTAATATCTGCAGATAACATAAGCAATCGTAATACAAAAATAGTTGACTTCGGTGATGAGAAACATCTTAATTACCCAAGAATACGTGTTAAAAACGTTTATTTAAAACAGCACAGTCATAAATGACTGGATTTAGAGAGTTGGTCATTTTGCCGTTACCCCGATTAATCGATATTTGATTCGCATTTAAATTATCAGCGACATCATTAAATAAAATTAAAGTAGGTGTAATTGTTGCTGGAAATATCTTCACGCCATCAATACGAACTTGCTTCGTTGACTCATTAAATTCGATTACCCGATCCAATTGTCTATTAATAGACTGAACACACTGTAATCCAATCCATTGCGAAAAAACTGAAAAACTCATCATGCTCATACCTACTAAGGCTAAGCTTATATAGAATTTTTTCCATAATCTATGCATAAGATTCCCTATATTTGATACCATCATGATATATTCAAACGGCGTAAAACTGATGCGAACACTTAAACTCTCACTCTCGGCACTCTTTCTATTCTGGATATTTTTATATTTCAGCGGCAAACAAATCCTTATCAAAGAAAGTGTAGTTGAAAAAAATGCGGCTTTTCCAGAAACTGTTAGTGCGCAAATTGGCTTAATCAATCGCGATGAGGCTGCTTTTGTCTGTACATATTTTAATGGTCGTGCCATACTCCACCGAGTTTATCGGCCTAAGATGACTACGAATAATGATACTTGTCCAACTTGGTTAAATTTTCATGACTGATTATTATCAAACTCTGGGTGTTCTTGATCAAGCAAGTGATGTAGTAATTCACTCGGCCTATCAGGCCCTCTCTAAACATCATCAACATATCTTGCAGGATTCAACAACAAATCCAGTCCTACAAAACCAAGCTAGGCTAGATCTGCAAGCAATCGAGCAGGCTTATCAAATTCTTGGAGATCCAATCAAAAGAAAAGAATATGATAGTGCACGTAATCATAATCCCTATGAACTTGGAAAAAAGTTTGGTAAGTTTTTTAGTAAATTAAAAAATTAAAATAGCCTTAATTCAAGTTTTGTCTGAATAAATATTAAATGCGATAAAAAATCTGGGCATTTTCATAGAAAATCTGACGTTGCTCCTGCGGTGCGTATTCGGACAAAACTTTTCTGTATAAAGAAATAAAGTCTATATAACTCATGTGTAATTTTTCGAGAGGAAAGTTACTACCAAAAATAGTCCTGTCCACACCAAAAATTTGTATGCAATCCCGAATCACTTGCCGAATCTGTGGGTAGGTTATCCCTCCTGAAAACATTCCCAAACCTGAAATCTTGACAGCAACATTTGGATAAGATGCTAGTAGTGCTAAAGCTTCGCGCCATTGCCCAATTCCACTTGCGGACCTATCAAATAACATCCCAGAGTGTAATAGTATGAAGCGCACTTGGGGATAAGCCTTAACTAGTTCCACAGCATGGATTGCTTGTGGAGCAAAAATTTGTAATTCAAAATGCAAGTCTTCTTTAGCAAGTAAATCAAACCCTCGTCGGAATTCCTGCGTGTTACACAGATCCGGACAACTTACATTTTTACGATAGGGTGCCGTATCGTCCCAATGAATTTGATGTCGCACTCCCCGCACATTCGGATATTGCAGATGCTCTTTAATTTTGGACTCTAAATCGGCATCCGTCATATCCGCCTGAAATACAATCGCATTTGGAAATCCATGAAGATCGCTGATAGACTGCAACCATTTTGTTTCAGAAAGACTTTTTTCAATACCCCAATTCGCAGTCACGTGCACTGATTTAACCACCCCAGCAGGCACCACATCATGCATCCACTCCTCTACAGGATAGTCCGTACGTATGCCAAATAAATCACCAGCCATATGTGGTGCAGCAGGGTCTTGTAACCAGCTAATATATTCTCGTAACCACAAATGGTGGTGGGTATCAATGACTGGGCCTTGATAATTCATCGGATCTCCTTTTTAGATCGTTCGTAGATCATTTTTATCTAAAATAATTGACTAGTAAACGCAATCTTACTTGAAAATAAGCCCACCTTACAAATATGCCCCACTTGCAAAGACTAACTACTTATTCGGATGAAATTGACCACTCGTATCACAAATTACATTCCATAAAACCTCATCAGTTGGCTCGATATTTACTCCGCCTATGGACTCAAAAGTAATCCGTATTTCCTCTGCGACTCCTCTTCCATATTCGCCATTAAAGAGTTTAGTCTTAATAAACTGATGCGTTTTTTGAAGACAATTAAACTCCGTCGTGATTATTTCAGATAAATAGGATATATTTTGTTGAGTTTGTACCCTACGAAATGTCCGCATGATCTCCAAGCCAATAGACCCGTTCGGATTTTTTCTCAGCAATTCAGGATCATAGTACCGAGCCTCATCTTTCGTCATAGAAATTCTTACCCAATGGTCCTGCTGATCTGGATAATCAGGATATTTTCCAATGTATTCATAGTACAAGCCACCTATGATGAGTAAAGAGTAAATTACTATTTTGAACTGGGTTTTCATAACCCATATTTTACTCGGAATCTAATGCCTAATCGTGATTGAGCCGACTGAAGAAAGTTTGCTTTTTTTGACCCTTTTAATTAATATGGAAGAACTACAAGCTATTTAACAACTAACTGACAATTTTGTTGAACTGGTAAATAGCTTGCGCATTACATTTCTAAAATAATACCTATTCAAATAAAAATTGAAAGAGACCTGAGATGAATGATTCGAATCTGAATATTGCACAACAAACGCCGCCTGTCCAAACTCAGGCGATCACAACTTTGCCAACGGATATACGAGATAAAGTACTACCTTCAAGAACCCTCCCTGTGGTTGACCTAGGTCCTTTTTTACAAGGGCAAACAAATACCCTTGAACCACTTGCGAAGAAGTGGCGAGATATTTGTGAAAATTTGGGCTTTTTATGCGTGATTAATCACGGCTTATCGCCTTTATTGATTGAACAAATGGAACAGGCAACTCGCGCATTTCATGCACTACCTGATTCAGAAAAACTCGATTTACATGTCACAGAACATCAACGTGGATATATTCCGTCTAGAGCCACAATGCTCAAACACTCTACCTACGAAAAGCATACAAAACTCGATACTGTTGAATGCCTTGTCATAGCGACAGACTATCCCACAGATCACCCTGAACTTCTTGCAGGCAAACAGTTCTATTCGAGAAATCGTTGGCCAGCTAACCTGCCAGAATTCCAACCTATTGTCGAAAACTATATGAGAACAGTCGAAGACCTTGGGAAAAAACTCTTACCCGTGTGGGCAAGAGCCCTAGAACTCCCTGAAAACTTCTTTGAGCCGTATTTTGAAGAGCCTTATTCGTATTTCAGAATTGCTAAATATCCTAAAACTGATTTTGTGGCAGATCAAGAGTTTGGGCTCGGGGCACATGCCGATACTGGCTTCATGACCTTTTTACCGCCAGCATTAGAACAAGGTCTCCAAGTACTTGATGAGCAGGGTCAATGGTTTTGGCCGCAAGTCCCCGATGGAGCCTTAATTGTCAATATAGGACAATTCTTATCGCGCTGGACTAACGGACGCTTTCGGGCGACACCTCATCGCGTCCTTCCCCCTCGACAAAACGATCGGTATTCTTTTGCATGCTTTATCAACACCAGTCTTGACTCAGAAGCAAGTTGTCTACCAACGTGTACCTCAACTGAAAATCCACCTCTATACCCTACCCAAAGTTATTGGTCTTATTTCCAGTGGTATATGAAAAATACGTATTCACACTATGGTAATCAATGATTTTTAGCCAGAAATAAAAAAATCTCGCCTTCAATTTAGGCTAAGGGCCAGTAAAGTCGATTGGGATTATCAACTAATAATTGATGCTGCAATGCGAATGTCGGAGCAATGTGAGGTATCCAGTCCACAAGCAAGCCATCATCTGGCATGTGGTCGGTCAAATTAGGGTGAGGCCAATCCGTTCCACTTAAAACCCGATCTGGAAATCGTTCAACTAACAGCTTACCAAAAGGGATTACGTCTTGATAAGGTTTTAACTCGCCATGAATTGCTTTTGGTCCTTGCATGGATAAACGTTCCGGACAAGTCACTTTAGTCCAGATATTTTCATGCTCACTCAAAAGGCGGATCAATAAACCAAATTCTGGTCCATTCACATCTTTACTCACATTTGGTCGCCCCATATGATCTACCACGACGATTGTTGGTAACTGCGAAAAAAAACTCCATAACTCGGGTAAATCGACAGCCTCAAAATAAACCACAATATGCCAACCCAATGGCGCAATACGGGCAGCCACCTCCATCAACTCGTCCTTGGGCGTAAAGTCTACAAGCCGCTTGATAAAGTTAAAGCGAACTCCCCGAACTCCAGCCTCATGCAAGTCATTTAGCGCTGCATCAGTTATGTTTCGCCCAACCGTCGCAATCCCGCGCGCTTTTCCCTGACTATGAATTAAAGCATCTACTAGCGCCCGATTATCCGTGCCATGACAGCTTGCACCGACAATGACATTTTTATCAAACCCTAAATGATCTCGCAATGCAAATAATTGTTCTTTAGAAGCGTCACATGGGGTATATTTTCGCTCAGGTGCAAAAGGAAATTCATGGCCAGGACCAAACACATGGCAATGGGTATCCACCGCACCTTTTGGTAATTTAAATGTGGGCTTTGAAGGGTTTTGATACCAGTCTAACCAACCAGCAGATTTTGTAAAAGACATCCGTTCCATCTCTCTCATAAAAATGATACCTTCAATGACTGACTAATTTGACCATATTTTGATCATCTTGTTTTAAATACCTTGTTCTCATTATCGGAGTCAGCTTGCTGATGATGCAGTTCAATCTTGGCTACATTACTTGAATTATCCTAAACGAATTAGCACTACCCATCAAATACGAACTGATCAAATTGATGCCCCCCTACCTATGAGGTCAAGTTAGAATACTTTACAATTGATTGATTGATTCGATTTACCTATTTCAGCGATTTACCTATTTCAATTTTAAGACTTTCTTCTCAACTATTTTAAAAAGGTCCCCTATGATCCACGAACTCCGTATTTATCACTGTGCGCCAGGTAAATTACCTGAAGTCAGCAAGCGCTTTGCCACGATTACATTGGCTCTCTTTGCTAAACATGGGATTCGTCAAGTTGGTTTTTGGACAACCTTGATAGGTCCAAATAGTTCTGACCTCTACTATATTCTCGAATGGGATAGCCTAGCAGACCGAGAAACCAAATGGAATGCTTTTGCTGCTGATCCAGAATGGCTGCAAGAAAAAGCTAAAACAGAACAACAAGGTGCATTAATTGATCATTTTGAAAATATTATGCTCAATCCAACTTCTTATTCCGCTCTCAAATAAATAACTACTTTTTTGTGTAACAAATCCAATCAAGTTTAAAAATACATAAAGGTCAAACCACGCCTTACTCACCTAAACACTTACTTTAATTACGCAATTATCTGCTCAAAATCGAACTCTATTTCAACGATTAGCCATCTTCATTGTACTTTTATTGGAAAGCTGCCCCATCAGTGAAATCTTATCTATTGATCGTATATTTTTGGCTGTGGACCTCTCTGGCATATGGTCAGATCCGAGAGGTGCCTCTAGAACCTGAAATGGCTACAGGATCTTTTCGTCAACAGTTAGTTAACTCCAGCAAAATGATGGTGGTTACTCCCAATACCGATGCTTCTAAGACGGCTCTTGCAATACTAAAAAAAGGGGGCACTGCGGTCGACGCAGCAATCGCTGCTGCTATTATGTTAACCTTAACTGAACCGAATGCTAGTGGTATCGGTGGAGGTGGATTTTTAATCCATTACAACGCAGCAACTCAAAAATTGAGCGCTTATGACGGTCGAGAAACTGCCCCAGCTCAAGTCGATCCCAAACAATTTTTATTGGCCAATGGCAATGCCATGCCATTTGTAGAGGCTCGCGTAAGTGGGAAGGCAGTTGGTACACCTGGCCTACTCCGCTTACTCGAACTATCTCATCAACAACATGGCAAACTACCCTGGGCAGATTTAATTCAACCAACAATTGATTTAGCTAAAAAAGGGTTTTTACCATCCACTCGCCTACAACAGCTGATTCGCCAAGATCCCCATCTCAGAAATAATCCAGCAGCCAAACTCTATTTTTTTGATTCGCAAGGCCAAACCCACCCACCACAATATCAACTGAAAAATCCAGAGTTAGCAAAGGTCTTGAGCGATATTGCAATATCTGGCAGCCAAGCTTTTTATTCCGGTCCATTAGCGCATCAAATTATCCGCGCTGTACAAAATGACGCACACCCAGGAAGCCTTCAATTAAGTGATTTGTCAAATTATCAAGTAAAAATACGGGAGATATTTTGTGGCAAGTACCAGTCTTGGAATATTTGTGGCATGCCACCACCTTCTTCGGGAACTATAACAATCCTACAAATCTTAGCCCTCTTGGAACAAAAAAATATTCATCAATATCAACCAAACTCCTGGCAGACAATCCATTTATTCTCAGAGGCTGGAAAACTCGCTTATGCTGATCGAGATGCGTATATCGCTGATCCAGACTTTGCTCGCACCCCAAGTAAAGAACTCCTTGAACAGGCATATATCCAAAATCGCTCTGAACTGATTCAAATGAACCAAAGTTTACCTAAAGCAGTCGCTGGTAAACCCGCTAATCTTCAAACGCAATATGCGCCGGATCAACTAACAGAAGAATTTGGAACTAGTCATCTTTCAATCATCGACCAGCAAGGTAATCAAGTATCACTGACAACAACAATAGAGTCACAATTTGGTTCACGCATTATGGTCGAAGGATTTTTTTTGAATAACCAATTAACTGATTTTTCATTTCAACCAAATCTAGCTGGCCTACCAATCGCTAATCGCATCGAAGCTAATAAAAGACCCAGAAGCTCCATGGCGCCCTTAATCATCCTGAATGAATCGGGTCAAGCTGTAATGACGATTGGCTCAGCAGGCGGTAGTAATATCATTAACTTTGTAGCAAAAACCTTACTAGGATTATTTCATTGGAATTTAAATATCCAAGAAGCAATTGCACTACCTAATTTTGGTAATAGAAATCAAGAAACCGAATTAGAAGTTTCCGGATTTTGGAAAGATATCGCCCCCGAGTTAGAAAAACGCGGTCATCAAATCAAGTATGTTGATTATCCTAGTGGTACCCAAGGAATTATGAAATCTCCAACTCCAATCCTTCGAGAAAATACGGCATTATCTCGCTTACAAAATAACCAACTCTTTGGTGCAGCCGACCCTCGCCGACTCGGTTTAGCGATCGGAGAGTAAAAGCCTCAAATCACTATTCATGTCAATGCCTTCAGGATGCGGGTACAGTTACTGGAGCCTTTGCCTGAATTGCTGCAAACGCCTGGCTTAATCTTAAATGTACTTGACCTAACAAAGAAACTGCCTCTAATGCTTGTAACAAAGGCTTTAATAAGTCGCTAGGCGACTGTAAATACTCATGGATTAACAGATTTCTCAGGCCAAGTAACTCAATCCAATCATCCGTTGACGAAAGCCAACCCAACTTTTCAGCTAGGATTAGATTATCAAGTTGTGAACCAACTTTTTCCATGTTCAATCGTAATAAAGTAGGTAACAATTTACCGCCAAGCCTGTCCTGAAGCCTCCCGAATCGTGCTACAAAAGCATCTAAAATATCACTATACGCTTCACTATTCGCTAAGGAGTTCACCCAGTCCAAATTAATTTGATGGCTAATCAAACGAATTCGAGTTCGCTCCAAATAGTGTACTTCTTTTGCGGTGATACGTAAAAGTTCTTCTGCCAAAAAAAATTGCTCTTCTAATTTCCTCATAAAACGATTCCTGTTTGCAAAGCCAAGTTATAAATCGGTGATGGCAAGCTAGATGGATCTTTAATCAAGACATCAACTTGACGACCACCTAGTTGAATACATAAGCGACTAGATAGCTGACAATAGGCTTTCGTTCTGTCATCAAGTAAGTGATCTAGTTCAATCAATAAATCAATATCGCCACCACGCTGTAAATCATCAGTTCGACTGCCAAACAATCGGACTACTGCCCGTGTTCCAAATTGTTTAGCGACCTCTTCTTGAATAATCTGACAAGTATGCTTATCCAACCTCATTATCCAACCAAAATCCTATTTTTTTCCTATCAATGAGGCAATAGTTTACCTAAAATAGATTTTAGAATTGGACTATATCCCTTGATGAAGTAAGGTAGAAGTGAGCGCATCGTATTGCAACCTGTGAATCATCAATGCATTCACGGTGCAGTGAATTTGGGTTGAAATTCACTATTTGAACTAGCCCAATTCATTATTAATCACAACTAGCGCCAAGAATGACCGTTGCTTGACTTGACAATACGCCACCATTTCCATGCGCCAGAGCAACTTCACAATTAGCCACCTGCCTAGCGCCACACTCTCCCCGAATTTGGCGAGCTGCTTCAATCAGTAAAAATAAACCATACATTCCAGGATGACAGTAGGATAAGCCACCCCCGTTAGTGTTTACTGCCAAAGATCCTCCGGGAGCAATGAATCCCTGTTCAATAAATCGACCACCCTCACCCTTTGGACAAAAACCCAGGTCCTCTAAAAATAAAATCGTGTTAATCGTAAATGCGTCATACAACATCGCCACATTGATGTCTCCTTGTCGCACGCCAGCCATATGAAAAGCAGCAGGCCCTGACCGACTAGCAGCAGTTACAGTCAAATCAGGCATACTAGTTATCCTTGTGTGAGACAAAGATTCACCTACACCCAACACATATACCGGCTTCTTAGCTAAGGTTTTAGCTCGCTCGGCACTCGTTAAAATAATTGCTCCGCCCCCATCCGTGACTAAACAACAGTCACGGATCGTCAGTGGATGTGAAACCATCCGAGAACTAAGTACCTCTTCGACAGTTAATGGCTTTTTTTCCCAGGCTACTGGATTTAATAAAGCCCATTGTCTTGCAGCCACTGCAACCTGGGCTAATTGCTCACGGGTTGTACCGTATTGATGCATGTGGCGAGCTGCCGCCATAGCATAAGCCGTCGGCGGTAAAAAAGGCTGATACGGAGTCTCGTAAGGATCAAATTCACGCGGACTTGCTACAGCTCGACTCACTGATTTTTGAGTACTCCCATAAACAATTAATGCAACTTCACATAAACCGTGCTCAATGGCCATCATTGCATGTCCAATGTGAGACATAAAAGATGAGCCACCAATTTGCGTGTTATCTTGATACTTAGCCGTAATCCCTAGGTACTCAGTTAATGCTAACGTGGTGAATCGCATTTGCGTTGTTGAACTAAAAATGCCATCAATCTCAGTCATCTTTAAGCCACAGTCATCTAAGGCCCGTAATGTGGCCTGCGCCATTAAATCAATCGGTTGTGTACCCGGAGCACATAACCCTAATTGCGATTCTGCAAGACCAACAATGGCAACACTTCCGCGGTGTAATCCTGACATAATTTAGCCCTATAGTGACTTAAAAACAGGTATCGAATTACCAGACTCTGGCAAAATTATCTCTACTTGAACACGCATGCCAATAAAAACTTGTTCAGGTAAAACGCCCTCTACGCGACTCATCATCCGAAACCCTTCGTCTAATTCAATTAAAGCAACGTTATAAGGCTTCTGATCTTTTTGATAAATGACGGTTGTAGAATAGACTGTCCCTAAACCATTTGAAATTTTCCAAATTAAGTCCTCACCAGATTTTGGCGCTCCTATCCTAGGTGGAAAAACGGCTTGCCCACTACTATCTTCCTGATAAGCCAATCGCCCTTGTGTGAGATGTTCTTGATATATTCCAAGAGGTGACTGAGTTCCTAAATTAAATGTGTTCATTGAAAATCCTTTTACGAATGTCTTAGTTTCAATTTTTTGCTGCTGTGATCAATTCATGATCGTTTTAATCAGGGTTTTCTCTAATGACTTTTTATGGTGCTAAGTCAAAATCCTTTTACTTATAATCTTTTCAATAAAACGTACCTAGTTCGCATATCAGAATACATCTATTCAATTCTTGATTTATGATAAAAGCATGACTCTAACTATAAATGCATTAACAAGTCAATCGGATAATTGATGGACCTTCAGCTAATTGCGCCCTTCGACGTTCTGAATCGGTACCGCAGTCATCATCATAACTTAAGTGATACTCTTGCAAGCCGCCTAGAAAAAAACGCTCACAATTTGTTTTGTATCGATGGCGACAAGTCCTATACTTGGCAAGAATTTGCAAAAGATGTCCAAAAAACTATCCAACTACTCCAACAAAAAGGAATTACTCCACATGATCGTGTTGGGATCATGTCGCGCAATCAATATACCCATGTGGTTTTATTATTTGCACTAGGACATCTATCAGCTATTTTAGTTCCGATTAATCCAGAATTCAGTGTCCAAGAGGCTAGTTATGTTCTTGCTCATGCTGAATTGTCCGGTCTCTTATTTGATCAGCATAGTAGTCAAGTTGCCCAAACTGCTTTGCAAGAAAAAAATCTGCATCCTTGGTTAATTGCACTTGGCCATGAAGCTATCAATGAAATTCCAACCTTCAAGGATTTATGTGAGCAAATCTTAGAGCAAGCACCTACCGTTAGCTGCGCTTCGGAAAATGATACCTGCATCATCATCTATACCTCAGGCACTACCGGCTTTCCAAAAGGTGCGATGCATAGCCAAAAAAGCTATCTCCTTGCGGGTGAAGCCTATGTCGCAAGAGTTCATCTACAACCCAATGACCGCGTGATGATTGTTCTACCGATGTTTCATATTAATGCTCTTTTTTACTCGGTCTCTGGTGTGATTGCTAGCGGCTGCGCCATGATTATTATTCCGAAATTTTCTGCTTCTGAATTTTGGCGGCAAGCAAAAAAATATCAAGCAACCGTTGTCAATATTATTGAGGCCGCTGGCAATATTCTCAAGATAAGAGACCGCAGTGAATTTGTACCCGACCATCATTTTCGCTGCATTTATGGCGTTCGACAAAATGCTCAACAAGTATTTAAAGAAGAATTTAATATCCCCGAATTGGTAAGTGGTTATGGGATGACTGAAATACCCGGTGTACTCAGTTCTCCATTTCAAGGACTTCTTAAACCTGGCAGTATGGGAATCGAAGGACGGCACCCTAGCCCCAATCAACCATGGGCAATATGCCGTATTGTTGATGAATCAGGTCAAGAGGTTCCTAAAAATACTGTTGGTGAACTTATTGTTCAAACACCAATTGTTACCCAAGGCTACTTTAAAGATCCTCTCCAAACTGCCCAAAGTTTTCGAGATGGCTGGTTCCTAACGGGCGATCTAGTCTCCCAAGATGAGGATGGCTACTATTACTTCGTCTCTCGCAAAAAGGATATTATCCGGCGGCGAGGGGAAAATATCTCAGGCGCAGAAATCGATCGTATTGTAGGCGAACATCCTTCAGTGGCAGTAGTGGCAGCTATCGCTGTTCCAGCTGAACTCGGTGAGGATGAAATTCTCGTAGTCATTGTTCTAAAACCAGAACAGATAATTAGCCCAAAAGATATCGGGCTATGGTGCTCTGCACGTCTTTCCGCTATGAAAATTCCACGCTATGTGGTCTTTACCTCAGCCCTGCCCTACACCCCCACGAATAAAATCTCCAAAGCACTTTTACGGGCGAATTCAACTCTCATCAAACAGGCAACGGATTTACAAAATCATTGCTAAAAAAATATTTTTCATCAATGCGATCTAGCGCACTTTTAATGCGAGGCTACAACTGTATTAATACATTGCCCGAACCCAATACGAACAGCGTTTTCATGCGCACAAAAAGCGTTCATGATTACTGTGTCTCCATCTTCTAAAAAAGTTCTAGTTTGACCAGAAGGTAATGAAATCGGTGCTTTACCGCCCTGACTCAGTTCAAGAAGTGAACCAGCCGATTCTGGTGTTGGCCCCGATAAAGTGCCAGTTCCAAAAAGATCCCCAGCCATGACATTACAACCATTGCTCGTATGATGCGCAATTAACTGCGCAATCGTCCAGTATGCAGCGCCCGAGTACTCCGATTGCGTTAATAAATATGGCGCTAGCCCAGCAGTCTGCATCTCCTTTGTCTGCAGCAATACCTCTAAATAAATTTGTATTGCTCCAGATGCTTGATTATTCACACAATCTAAATAGGGCAAAGTGGCCTGCTTAGGATCCGATCTTTGTAAGGCTGTTCGAAATGGTGCTAGCGCTGCTTTGGTAATGATCCATGGAGAAATAGATGTGGCAAAACTCTTAGCCAAAAAAGGCCCTAATGGAGCTGCTTCCCAAGCCTGCATATCCCTTGCTGACCAATCATTCAGAATACACATCCCAAAAAAATACTCCTCGGCTTGTGTAATAGAAATAGGAGTTCCAAGCTGATTACCTTTAGCAATTAGAACGCCAAGCTCTAGTTCATAATCAAGTCTTCTACTCGCCTGAAAATAAGGCGGCTTACCATCACTCGCGCGTGTTTGACCACGTGGCCTTATAACTGGCAAACCGGACGGAATTAAAGACGATGATCGTCCATGATAACCAACTGGTAACCAATGATAATTGGGCGATAAAGGCGCATCAGGTCGCAGCATCTTACCTACGTTCGTGGCGTGATGAATGCCAGAGTAAAAATCCGTATAGTCTCCAACCTTACAGGGTAAAAGCATCACAACCGAGGCCTGAGGTAATAAAGCACTAGCTAGCTGTTTGTGTAATGTATTTTCTTTCTCGAGTAAATGCGTGATCCAACTTCGAAATTGCATTTGTATACTATCTGGAGTTGCCATCCAAGTATTCATATCACCCTGAACCAGAAGTGCAAATGTACTCTCAAATTCTGAAGGAGTATCAATACAACTGGCTAGGCTGATCAAATCAAGAATCTGATCGCCAATCGCAATACCAATCCGCCCAGCTTTAGATACATCCGCTGTGAGGTAATACTTTCCAAATGGTAAATTTTCAATTGGGAAGTCACATCCCTCGACATTGGCAGACTCCACCCAACTACCACGACTTTTTTTAGCTCTGTGTTCTTTGATCATATGTACTTTCAATCTATTAAAATGAATTATATTTACTGTATTTGCGGCGGTTTTAAGGTATCAGTCTATCCATAATCATTTAGCTGATATGCTTCATATTTCTCAATCATCATAACTACTTTTCAAGAGACCCTATATGCAACCCACACCTATTCGCCGAGTCATTACTCAAAATGATGCCCACGGAAAATCCTTTATTTTAGCGGATGGTCCAACCCCAGCAGTTAAAGAGGTGCCTTCTAGACCCGGCTACCGCGTCAGTAATCTGTGGCGTACTACGGAAGCACCCGCCCAGATCCATGCCGAGGACTCGATTACAGAACATCACGGCGTTTTACCACCTAAGAATGGTAATGTCATCCGCATCATAGACTATCCAGCAGAACCCCAAGATCCGCTTGAATTAAAGCGTCAACAAGATGCGACCTTTGCTAGTCTTTACCCCGACGCTGGTCATGATCTCAAACCAGGTGACCACCCCGGAATGCACATTACCGAAACCGTTGATTATGCGGTCATGCTCTTTGGTGAAATGACCGCTATTCTCGAAAAGGAAGAAACCATCCTCCGAGCGGGGGATATCTTAATTCAACGTGGAACGAATCATGCTTGGGCAAATCGATCTGGTCAACCAGCTCGAATCTTATTTGTACTGGTCGATGGTAAGTTTTAAGAGGTCTGATGCAAAGACTATGCTAGACTTAATGAACTATTATTCATATAAATAAGGAGCACTTTTGATGAAAAATTATTCCGTTCTACTGGCAGAACTCACCCAACAAAATTTTCAAAGAGCAGTCACTCCTTTTTTTTGCACCTTATTCGCTTGCGTATTTAGCCTAACGGCCACGCAGACTCTTGCCCAAAACTATCCCGATCGAACTATCAAATTAGTGGTGCCCTTTGCCACAGGTGGCCCCACAGATATCATGGCTCGGGTCATCAGCCAAAAGTTAAATAGCGCCTGGGGCCAAGCAGTTATCGTAGAAAACAAACCTGGCGGAAGTGGTAATATCGGCGTCAGCCAAGTAGCCAAATCCACTCCTGATGGGTATAACTTACTAGTTACAACGACCTCCATCGCAGTGAACGTCAGCCTCTTTAATAATCCTGGCTATGATTTAGACAAATCCTTAATCCCAGTGATTAACATCGCTTGGAGTCCCAATGTGATCGTGGCAACTAAAGGACTTGACGTAAATAATCTCAAAGAAGCCATTGAAAAAGCCAGATCAGGCAAACTCAATTACGCCTCTCCTGGGCTTGGGACTACCCCTCACTTGACAGCCGAATATCTATTTAAAGTCTTAGCAAAAGTCAATGTCACCCCAGTTCCTTACGGCGGAGCAGGACCAGCAATTAATGCTGCAGTTAGCGGTGAAACAGAGTTTGCCAGCACCTCAGTACCACCCGCCCTCCAACTCATCAAATCCGGTAGAGTCAAAGGACTGGCAATTACCAGTGCAAAACGTTTAAGTACCCTACCTGATACGCCGACCGTTGCTGAGTCTGGCTTTCCTGGCTTTGAGGACTATACCTGGGTGGGTATTTTCGCCCCAGCAGGCACACCTCCAGCGGTTATTAATCGGATTAATTCCAGTGTAGAGACTATCTTGGCCGATCCAGAGTTCCGTGAACGTCTTACTACCTTAGGCTTTGATGCTGTGGGGGGCTCATCCGCATCCTTTGCGGCTTACGTGAAAACTGAAATAGCGAAATGGGCGCAAGTGATTAAAGATACCGGCTCAGTGAAACAGTAAACTTGATGGATCAGCAATTATTAAATCGGATCCACCTTTTATTCGAATATCGATATGGACAAAATCCTCAACAAGAGTTTTTGTTTACACCAACGAAAACGTATACCTTTGAAGAGATTAATAACCTAGTTAATCAAATCGAAATCGAATTAAAAGAGCACCACATCAACCCTGGCGATCGAATTTTAATCGTCGCTGAAAATTGTCCAGAACATATAGCCCTTCTTCTTGCTTGTAGTAGAGTTGGTGCTTGGTCTTGTGGCGTCAATGCCAGAATGTCTAAAGGAGAAATTGCTAACTATCTCCAGATGTCCGACCCAAAACTCATCTACTTTACGACCGCAGTCTCACCCGCAGCTCAGAAACATGCGCAAAACTACACCACAACAACTTCGATCTTAAAAGCACTTGAACTTTGCCAAAGTACTACCCCAGCCCTACCTGCAGAATTAGCACTGATTGATAAGGTCGCTGCGATTATTTTTACCTCCGGAACAACCGGGGCTTCCAAAGGTGTATTAGTGGGACACGCAGGCTTAACGCATTTTGGACGTGTATCCGCAGAGTCCAGAGACTTAGGACCCAGTGATAAGTCCTACGCGTATCTACCAATGACGCATATTTTTGGTCTAGGTACGGTCTTAATGGCGTCCCTATATGCCGGTGCCTCTTTAATTTTAAGAACACAATTTGATCCTTCTGAGGCCTTTGAGGCCCTTGCAACGGGTGGCCTCACCACACTCCAAGGCCCATCAGCAATGTACACTCGCCTTCTTGATTATTGGGAAAATCTGCATGGTACGATTAAAAAACCGCTATTCCCAAATCTGCGTTACGTCTATATGGGAGCCTCTGCACTGGACTATTCCATTAAATTACGTGTCGAAAAATTCTTTGGTCTGCCACTGAATCACGGTTATGGCCTATCTGAATATGCCGGCGCTGTCTCAGTGACTAAAAATCATGTTTGGCGAAAAGACACATCCTCTGGCTACCTAGTTGAAGGTGGCGAAGTCATCATTGTTGACCTAGATGGGAAAGAATTACCACATGGCGAACGTGGTGAATTATGGATCCGTGGGATTGGACTGATGCCAGGATATTTCCGTGATCCACAAGCAACCCAACTCGTGATGCGACCAGATGGTTGGTTAGCTACCGGAGATATAGCCTACTTTGATCAAGAAGGTGCGCTCTTTGTGGTGGGCCGCTTAAAAGAAATGATTATTCGATCAGGCTTTAATGTCTATCCGGCTGAAGTAGAAGCAATCCTCAATAGCTTTCCAGGCATATCGCAAAGTGCGGTTGTCGGCAAGAAAGAAAAGGACGGTAATGAAACAATCATTGGTTTTATTCAATTAAATGCAGATTTTGAGTTCAATGAAATCGCTTTAAAGGATTATCTAAAGGATCACCTAGCACCCTATAAACTGCCATCAACAATCATTACTCTTGAAAAATTTCCATTAACCTTTAGCGGAAAAATTTTAAAACGAGAACTCATAGAATCTCTCAACTAGCTATTTCTACCCCGTACTAAAACAGTAATTGGAGCGGGTGAAGGGAATCGAACCCTCACTATTAGCTTGGGAAGCTAAAGTTCTGCCATTGAACTACACCCGCATCAATGTCAACTTTAATCAGTATAACCGCTGCAGTATAAATACCTCATAGTCGGTTTTACTTTAAAAGATCCCCAAGAAAACATCTCTAATAATCTTCCTTACCACCTCAAAGCCAAGAAGTAATTTGCCTAGGCATAGTCAGCATCGAACCTTCTTAAAAAGAAGATTTTCATGAATACTTCACTTCATACAAGCTAGGTGTAAGTCTTTTTTTTGCCAATATACGATCAAACAGTTACCTACTTTGTCGATCAACCAATGCAAGCAATTAATAACTCATTGCTTTGGGTGGCGCCCATGAAAAATGTCATTGAAAACAAAAAATAGAGCAGACTCTGGTGCAGAAATGATACGTCAGTTTAAAGAAAATAAATAAGAGGAATACGCAAAGACGACTAACCTTTAATGTTGAGCTTAGTAATCGTTTTGTACCAACGGTCTAAATCTTCTTGATAACTTTTCTCAAACTCTTGACGTGTCATGACCTTGGTTTCTAAACCTTGCCCAGATAACTTTTTCTTGTTCTCAGGATTTTCTAAAGCTTTGTTAATCGCATCATGCAATTGATTCATTATCGGAGCTGGCGTCTTAGCTGGTACAAATACACCGTACCATGGCGAATAATTAAAACCCTTGAGACCTGATTCATGGAGAGTGGGTAAATCCGGTAAAGCAGCAGAACGTACTAAACCAGAAGTTGCAAAAGCCTTCACTTGATTATTGTCGATATATGGCTTAATCGCCGCAATCGTCATCAACATGGCTTGAATTTCACCACTAACTAAATCCGTGATGGCAGGCCCAGATCCTTTATAGGGAATATGTGTCATCTTCGTATTCGTTGGCACCTGGAAGGTTTCCATTGCTAAATGCCCTGCACTACCAACACCACCAGAACCATAATTTATTTTTGATGGATTCGCTCGGGCGTACTCGATAAATTCTTTAACATTTTTGACAGGTAAACGATTAGTTACAACCAACACATTTGGTGTCGCGCCTAAATAAGCCAGGGGCGCAATATCCGTTTTAGTATCGAATGGTAACTTATCATAAAGGGCAGTATCAAAGGTAATACCCATATGATGAAACATGATTGTTTGACCATCCGGATTGGCGCGAGCAAGCAGGCCCGTAGCGATTGTCCCCCCTCCACCACCGCGGTTATCCACAATGACATTCATATTTAAGGATTGGCCAATATCCTTACTTAATTGCCTGGCCGTAATATCTACAGTTCCACCCGCAGCAAACGGTACTAAAACATTCAATGTTTTAGTAGCCTGAGCCTGCACAGCCGGACTGGTCAAACTAATCATCCAGATCAAAACCAGGCAAGGCAATAGAAAAAATCTTCCTGTCTGATTTACTTGGTTAAGTCTACCAATTTTTACATCGATTTTCATATTAAACTCCATCATATAAATTGATACTTCAATAACTTATCGTTATCTAGTTCGACCCCCAGGCCAGGACCAGTAGGCAAACTAATCATCCCTGCTTGTAGGTTTAATTTGTGTGTGACGATGTCATCAGCAGTTTTTAAAGGCCCCACGCACTCTAAGCCTTCAATAACATTTTTACTCGTAGCCGCTAACATGATCTCAGCTACTGTGTTCACTCCCAATCCAAATCCGTGCCCAATGACAACGCGAAGTCCTGCAGCTGTGGCTGTCTCTAACATCCTACGCGTATTTAAAAATCCTCCCTGCTTCATCACTTTCAACTTCACAATATCTGCAGAGTCTGATTTAATTACTGCGATTAAACTGGCATAGTCAATAATCGATTCATCTGCCATAATTGGGATCGAAGTTGATTGCCGCACTTTTGCCATTCCGGCTAAGTCTTCCGCTGCCACTGGCTGCTCTAATAACTGCATATTAAATGGCTCTAAAAGTTTGGCTAAACGGATGCCGTCTTCAACGGAATAACCAGCATTTGCATCTGCGCGTAATTGCATCTTCGAGCCAACGGCCTCACGAATTGCTTGTATCCGATCACGGTCGGCATCTACATTACCACCAACCTTCACCTTGGCTGAACGAAATCCTTGATCAAACCATTTCTTGGCCTCAGCCGCGGCCTCATCGGGCGGCAAAATACCAATCCAAGCATTAAAGCGCAGTTCACGCACCTGCTCACCGCCCAAATAGGTATACACAGCAATACCTAAACGCCTGCAAATCAGATCCGTACAAGCCATCTCAATGGCAGCCTTCGCATCATAAAACTGATCTTGCGCTAAATCCATACGAACCAGAAGCTCATGAATATTAAAAGGGTCTAAATCCATGACAGTCGGAGCTAAGACATTTCTTAATACGCTTAGGGACTCTTCAATCGTCTCAGCGGAATAACCCGGCGACGGATCAATATTGCCAAGCCCAACCCAACCATCGTTATCTACTACCCGAACAATGGCGCTTTTCTGGACAGTTTTCGTGACATAAGCATTTTTAAACCCAGCCCCTACTAAAGGAACTGCGACACCATATACATCTAACTGCTTTATTCTAGAATCCACAAAATCACCTTATTGAAGAGCCGTTAATTGACAACCTTTAATTTGAGTACGATGCATCAAGCGGCGAGTTTTTGAATCAAAGCTATCGCGTCGATGAATAGTGGCGTGGTTATCCCACAGCATTAAATCATATGGTTGCCAAACTTGCGTGAAAACATACTTGGACTGACTGACGTGAGCCCATAACGCATCTAATAGATCCTCACTTTCCACTAAAGTAAGCCCTAGAATATAACTATTTCTGCGTCGCCCTAAAAAGATTACGGATTTACCTGTAACTGGATGCACGACAACTAATGGATGATGCGCTCCCGGCGCTTGCCGAGGATCTGTAATCTCTTGCATGCCCTTGCGCATCATGCCAGCACTGTTATACGTGCTGTCGTGAATCGCTTTTTTATCTGCAATCGTTTTTTTCATGTCGCTTGATAAGTCGTCATAAGCCAAATACATATTGGCCCATGAAGTATCACCACCGGACGGTGGTAACTCGAGCGCATGTAAAAAAGCACCCTTAGGCGGGGTATTAATATAAGTCATATCCGTGTGCCAAATTGCCTCCCCATCACCTAACCCACCAATCGGAGTATCACCCTCCTTAATATTCGAGATGACATTAATTTCAGGAAACTCAGAGAGGTATGGCTTACCTTGAGGATTTGGCCCAGGAGGATCAATCTCTCCAAAATAACGTGTTAATGCTAATAATTGAGGATCACTCAGTGCTTGACCTCGAAAACGCAATACTAAGTTTTCGTGCCAAATATGATTGAGTTCTGAAGCTAACTCTGGGGCAAAGGGCTTAGTTAAGTCAACGCCTGAGATTTCAGCACCTAGTGCATCGCCAATTTTATTAACGATAATTTTTGACATATTTACGCCTTGAAAAGTTGATAATGATTATCGAAGGAATACCTATTATAGACAAGTACCTCTTTGATGGACTATCTTGATAATTATCCTTTTTAGCTCTATTTTTCAGTTCCTCATTCAGGTGAATTGAATTGGATTGATAAAAGTAAAGTATATTAGATTAAGGCGAAGCTCTTTGTTCTCAGTGCGCAGAACAAATATCCGATTTCATGTTACTGATTTGTTACTTATATAGTCGGCGATTTGATTTGTATTCAATGATTCTCAACATGTAAACTATGACTGACTGGATAACTAATGACATACCCAATAAACAATTTCTTATCGATCAAAAATGCCATACAAGCCATCTTTATCATTAGTTTCCAAACTCTTGCTTTGGTGCTATTCACCGTCAGCAACAGTTATGCTCAAGTATCTGACTACCCAAAAAAACCAGTCACTCTTGTGGTTGGCTTTACCCCTGGTGGGATCTCTGATGTTCTAGCGCGTGCACTAGCATTTCGCTTAAGCGCACAAATGGGGCAACAAGTCATTGTTGAGAACAAACCCGGAGCGGGCACAATGATTGCCGCCGAATATATCGCTAAAGCAGCACCTGACGGATATATACTTTTTGTTCAAGATATGTCTACTCATGCAATCAATGTAGGCCTATACAAAAACATCCCCTATGATCCAGTGAAAGATTTTTCACACATCTCTTTAGTAGCTGTCTCGCCTTTAATGCTGGTAGTCAATCCGACGCTGAAGATAAGCCAATTATCAGAATTTATAAAATATGCCAAAGAACATAAAAATAGCTTGGCCTTCTCCTCTTCAGGTAATGGCACAATTCCTCATCTTACCGCTGAATCATTTAATCAATCAATTGGTATCGAAGCTATTCACATTCCTTACAAAGGCAGTGTTGCCTCTACACAGGCAGTACTAGCTAACGACGTAGCCTATACATTTTCATCGATGCCCCCCGCTTTAAGTAATGTCAAGGCCGGCAAACTCGTGGCTCTTGGTGTAACTAGCTTAAAACGCGTTGCCTCCGCTAAAAATGTACCAACTGTCTCTGAAGCAGGTATCCCAGGCTTTGATTTTGATTTATATAGCGGCGTTCTAGGGCCAAAAGGTATGCCTGATGCGCTTATTCAAAAAATCCATTACGAACTAGGTGTTGCCGTTAAAAGCCCAGAAATGCAGGCTATTTTTGAAACGATTGGGGCAGAGCCGATGACGAATTCATCGAGAGAGTTTTTAATTCATAATACAAATGAAATTGCTAAACTAGTAAAAGTAGTTAAAGCTGCCAAAATACAAGTTAATTAAGGATCCAGATGAATCACCCATTACTACCAAAACACAAGCGGTATGACTACGTTCCACTCAAGGGGAGAAAAGACTATAGTTGGCCTAATCAAAAAAGGCTGGCGTTTGTCATTACAACAAATATTGAGTGTTTTGCCTTTGGAGCAGGCCTAGGGCATGACTCTGCCAAAACTGGGGAGCCACAAACGCATCGCAATTACTCTTGGCGTGATTATGGTAATCGCGTTGGAATCTGGCGGATCTTTGATCTTCTCGAAGAATTCAAACTGCCAGCTGGACACAATGTAAATAGCCTTTTGTATGAATATGCTCCACAAATTATGGACCAAATTCGTTTACGAGGAGATGAGATCGTCGCCCACGGCCGAAGTAACGCAGAAAATATGCGCGGACTTTGGGAGGCTGATGAAGCCCGGATTATTGATGAAATCCTCACCACCTTTAAAAGTCACGAAAATGGCGCGCGCCCAACCGGATGGATGGGGCCCGGTGCCTATGAAACAGCAAATACTCCAGACCTTCTCAAAGAGGCTGGTTTTAAATACCTGATGGACTGGCCTATGGATGATCAACCAATTTGGTTGAAAACGCGCAGTGGGCCAATTCTGAGCGTGCCATACCCCGTAGA
Organism: uncultured beta proteobacterium; assembly: GCA_903871735.1. Taxonomy (GTDB): domain Bacteria; phylum Pseudomonadota; class Gammaproteobacteria; order Burkholderiales; family Burkholderiaceae; genus Polynucleobacter. The sequence goes on from CAIQHU010000126.1 coordinate 37,336, forward strand.
ACTCAATGATTCACAAATCGTCATTCACCGTAAACAAGATGGGATCGATTTTTGTCAAATGATTACCGATCAATTTGACGAAATGATCGAGCAATGTGTAGAACATCCACTCGTGATGAATATCTCCATTCACCCCTATATTTTTGGCCAACCATTTCGGCTACGAAACTTACGTCAAGCATTACAACACTGTATGGACCACCCACACTTTGATCGTGTGTGGTTAGCTAAACCTGGCGAAGTTGCAGACTATTGCATTGCCCTTCCGCCAGGAATTATTCCGGGCAGCTAGTATCTATAGTTGATGATCTTTTTGATAGGAAAATAAATTGGGTTTAACTGCCATTGAAAAAGTTTTAGCTAGAGTGTGCGGTAAAACTCAAGTTATCCCCGGCGAAATAGTTTATCCCAACCCTGATTACATCATGATCCATGATGTTCTGGTCCGTGAAACTAAAATTCAGCTAGATCAAGTGCATATCAAAAAACTTGCTCATCCAGAAAAGGTCATGATGTTTAGTGACCATGATGTGATCTACGGTAGCCAGAGAGCTGCTGAGCGGGGCAAATACAATCGACAAGCAGCTAAAGAATGGGGTGTTACTAATTTTTATGATGCCGGTAAAGGTGGGCATGGGCATATCTTTCCAATGGAACAGGGGATCATTCTGCCTGGTATGTTTTACTTTGACAACGATACCCACGCGACGAATGCTGGTGCAGTCGGCGCCTTTGGAATACGAGTCGGTGGTGAAATTTCTCGTGTTTTAGGAACGGGAACTACCTGGCTTACTGTTCCAAAAACAATTCGGATTGACTTGCAAGGGCAAATCAATCCGGGAGTTTTGGGAAGAGATATCGGATTTTTTATCGCTCGAAGTATTAAAAATGGCTCACTCAAGGCTGATTTTGATTATCGAATCATTGAGTTTTCTGGAGACCTCGATCAATTTAGTTTTGGTGACCGCGTCGCACTTTGTAGCTCGCCAACGGAACTGCGCGCTGCAGGAGTCTTTATTCCTCCTAGTGAGCGTATTCTGAAGTATTGCCAGGCACATCATCAAAGTCCGTTTACACCGATCTTTAGCGACCCAGATGCACAGTACGAGTCAACTCATACAATTCATCTTGAAGAAATCGAACCTCAAATTGCTTTACCAGGCAATTTGAGTAATTCTGTAGACATTAGCGAAAGTCTCAATATTCCTGTACAACACGCGTTTATCGGCTCTTGTGGTTCTGGTACCTATGAAGATTTGTTATTAGCCGCAGCAGTATTAAAAGATAAAAAAATTCATCCGGAAGTTCGCCTATTTATTGTGCCGGGTTCTGAGGCTTCTACTCGCCGGATGCTACGTGAAGGTCTGATGGAAATATTCTACGATAGTGGTGCAATGATTCTACCTGCCGGTTGTGGACCTTGTAATGATGCCGTAGTAGGTCCAATCGCTCCAGGAGAAAATTCTATCTCGACGGCCACGAATAATAATCGTGGACGATTTGGAGCCAACGATGCCAAACTCTATCTGGGCAGCCCATTGAGTGTCGCTGCTTCAGCTGTTTGTGGAAAAATTAGTGATCCGAGAACTTTAGCGATTAACCAAGAGCTACTTCATCAAATAGAGTCCGCCTATGTCTGAATATCAATGGCAACTTCGAGGTCGTTGCTACCGTCTTGGGGATAACATACCTCATCCCGGTGGAGTCATACCGCTAAGCCTTATCACGGCAAGAGAAACTGATCCTGCTGTATTAATCCCTCATTTGTTTTCAGAAACTGACCCAGGATTTGCTGAGCGTGTCAGGCCAGGCGACCTCATTGTGACTGGTAAAAATTTTGGTATGGGCCCTAAAGGATGTGGCTATATTGCTATGCAAGCACTAGGTTTAGGGCTTTTATGCGAATCGATGTCTGTCCAAGCCTATCGCGAAGCAATCAGTACAGGCTTAGCCGTTCTCAATCCATGCCCTCAAATTACTACAATGTGTGCTATGCACGATGATCTAGAAGTCAATTTTCAAAATGGCCTTTTTATTAATCACACAAAAAATATCCGCTTAGAATTTCCTGCCATTCCCAAAGAATTACAAGAATTAGTCTCTAAAGGTGGGAACACTGCTTGGTTAAAGTTTTGGCAAGAAAGTCAAAAAAATAACTCATAGTAATCCCTACTAAAATCGTATTTTTTTAGAAAGTAACTCATGTTCATCAAATCTCCAAATAGCTCGATCTGGTCTAAGATTTTATCAACCTTAACTTTGTTAAGTCTGCTATGCCTCAACCATGTAGCGCAAGCCTACCCAAATGGTCCAGTAAAACTGGTAATTCCCGCATCAGCCGGTGGCACCACTGATATCTTAGCCCGCTTAATTGCTAAACCGCTCTCTGATGCCTGGCAAGTACCTGTTATTGTTGAAAATCGAGTTGGCGCTGGTGGAGTCATCGGTGCTAAATTTGTGATTGATTCCAAACCTGATGGCCAAACTGTCTTAATTGCTCCGAGTGCTCTTGGTGTGCGATCTGGAATTGATAAAAAATTACCTTACGATAGCGTAAAGGAATTAGCTGGCGTTAGCCTCATTGGTCTAACCCCAAGTTTTCTGATTGTTTCTAATGATCCAGGTGTTACGACACTGCAACAATTAGCAAACCGCGCCAAAGGCAGTAAAGAAAAGATCTTCTACGCATCTGCAGGAATTGGCAGCACGGCTCACTTACACGCCGCTTTATTTGCTAAAAACTATGGCTTTGAAGCAGTGCATGTGGCTTATAAAGGCACTCCCGAAGCTGTTATTGATACGATTGCAGGACGAGTTACCTATGTATTTGCTCCCGGACCAAACGCCCTCCCCCTAGCAAAAGATGGCAAAGGCAAAATATTGGGCACAACCTCTAAAGAAGGACAAATCTTCGCCTCCACTCTTAATCCAATGCCTGAGTTAATTCGGGATGATATTGGTGATGACTGGTTTGCGAGCTTTGTGCCAACGGGAACTCCCAAAATAATGCGAGACAAACTGAGTAATGAAATTACTAGAATACTCAAACTTCCAGAAATTCAAGATAGCTTCACCCAAATTGGAGCTATTGGCAGATCAAGCACACCAGAACAGTTGGACGATATGTATAGTAAGTACGTTGCTAAAGCAGCAAAAATAGCCAAAGAAGCTAATATCTCCGCAGAATAAATTTTATGGCACAAGAGCTAAGCACTGATTTTTCTGATCAGATGACTTGATTGAATAACAGCTAGACTTGTGTTTTTTCACTTGCGCTAAACACATATTTTTATCATCGTTTTCTCTAATTGAATAGCAATAACTCGCCTGTTGCTGACTAATAGCTAAACAGAAGTTTTTAGCATCCGTATTTTTAATTGCATAACAATTTGAGGAATTTGCAAAACTGATATTGAATGACAAGATCCACACAAGCCAGACGAATCCCATCTTTTTAAAAAATTGGGTAAAAGTCCCAAAACAACCCAGAAACGCTTGTCTATCTTTCATCAATGAATTCATTGCATCAATACCTCCCCATACTATAAAAATACGAACCTAAAAGATGGGCTAATTTAAATAATTGGGTATTAGCCACAAAATAAAAGATAAAGTAAATATTGAACCCAAAGTGGTTAAAAATATGGCCCGCGAAATCATCTCTGTATCCCCCCGGTAATATTGTGCCAACATTAAAGGTCCAGTGCCCGTTGGCAGGGCACTTAACAAGATTGCTGAATTCACCCAAAAAGTTGGCAATCCTAAAATTGGACCAGCAATCACCCAAGTGACAAAGGGTTGAACTATTAATTTCAAACTGACTAAAGTCACCATCCCATCAATCCGAACATTTGATTTTTTTACTAAAAATAAACCAATCGATATCAAAGCACAGGGGCTAGCAGCCGCGCCCAGCAATTCCAGGCCCTGTCGCACCGGTGCATATAAGTCCAGTTCCGAATAAGACCAGACAAATCCAGCAATGGGCGCAATCAGTAAGGGATTTTTTAATAGGGCCCTAACGATCGGTACGATGCTTTGCGACCAACTACTCGCTTTTTGCTGACCAAGCTCGATCCCTATAATCGAAATACTAAATAGTCCACTCACAACTAACAAAGTGGCCAAGATGGCTGGCCCTAAAGCATCTTCACCTAAAGCTAACATACACAGCGGAATACCCATATAACCCGTATTGCTATAAGAACTACTTAAACCCCAAAAATTTGCCCCTAAGTTGCTCCGCAAACTTCGCCAATGTAGGAGATACATCAATAAGTAGATCAGTAGCGAGCCACCCAAAAAGGCTACTAAAAATAACGGTTGTTCGAGTATTTGCGCTTTATTTTTCGAGGTGTAACTAAAGAGCTGCGCAGGCAGTGCTAACCACAAAACAAAATAATTTAACTCGGTTGAAGCCGTATCTTTAAATAACCCAAATTTTCCAGTCAAGTACCCCAACAAGATGAGCGAAAAAACAGGAAAAATAATACTAATGACAGAGTACACGAGGTTTTTTCAAAAAGGGGTTGGCTTGTTCTGCTGCATAGCGATTTACAAACGATTACTCCTACTCTATCACTTCAGTAGAAACTGTCGCAGAATTTGATTAAAGTCCTGTGGGTTTTGTAGATTAGCAATATGGGCCGCTCCAGGAACAGGCGCATAAAACCCTTCAGGAATCTGGTTTGCAATTGTTTGCATGATTTCTGGCGGCCCACCAATACGGTCCTCTTGTCCACCCATCAGCATGGTAGGCAACTGAATTTGATCTAACGCATCAAAAAGATTCAACCCAAGAAAGGCATTCACCACACCTAGATATCCTGCTTGACTAGTCCTGCGAATCATCAATCGAACCGCTTCTAATTGTTCAGGATAACTCTTTTTAAAATCCTCAGAAAACCATCTCTGCGCGGTGTTTTCGACAATCGTTTCAATCCCACCAGCCTCTACGGTTACTAATAATTGGCGCCACATAACAGCAAAATCCTCCACCATGATTGCTCGACAACAACAAGGCACTAACTTGATAATTCGGTTGGGCTGATGAATGCCTAAATACAAACAAATCGACCCACCTAAACCAAGACCCATTAAATGACTCTGCGCAATTCCTAAAGCATCCCATAGCCCAATTAAATCTGCACCTAATAACTCGATCGAATAAGGACTTGGCGTACTAGCACTTTGCCCTTGCCCACGCAGGTCATATCGTAAAATATGAAAGTCATTTTGCAAAGCTTCTATTTGACCATCCCACATAGTCGTATCATTCGTTATACCAGTAACCATTGTTAACCAAGGTTTATCAGGATTACCGTCGAGCTCATAAAAAACCTGTAAATCATTCACCTGTATCAACATAAAATTCCTCTGCAATATTGAATAAACATTCAATGTACTACAAAATGAATCCGGATCCATTCTGATCAACTACATGATCGAAAAGATATCAAAGAACTTCGAAAGCCCACGTATGCGTCCTGCACTTACCTTTAAAAAACTGTTGATGAGCAAATGGACAGCCGTCATACCCCAACATAAAGAAAAACACTTTATCGTGATTCAAGTATATGATTCGAATGGTCAGTCCCCACTGCCTGAGGGGCATATTGAAATAGAATCTGTGTATAGCAAACGAACTCAAACAATGCACTGGACTGAGCTCAAAAATACCGCTGCCTGGCTAAAGGGCTGGAATTAAAATAAATCTGCCTACGCCACTAATTGATAAAATCTAGTTGCCGTATCAACTCGTATAGGCCTTCTTGAGCAATTTCTATGAGCCCAAGAGCATGGTGACTAGTACAAACCCTGTATGCTGTGCGACCCAAATATACTATGATTTAACTAATTCAACTAAACATGAGGATAGATCATGAGTCGACGTGCTTTTTTATCCAAGAGTAGCGCTTTTGTCATTGGTGGGAGTACCGCTATTTTAGCCCCTGCTGCTCTTGCACAAACCGAAAACGTTCGTTGGCGCTGCGCTTCTAGCTTTCCTAAAAGTGTTGATACCCTTTTTGGTACAGCAGAATTGATTACCCGCCGCGTAGCACAAATTACTGGAGGAAAATTCCAAATTAGTATGCATGCTGCCGGCGAAATTGTACCGCCCTTACAGGTTCTTGATGCCGTTGAAAAAGGGACGATTGAATGTAACCATACAGCGCCTTATTATTTTATTGGTAAAGATCCAGCTTGGGCATTTGGAACTTGTATTCCATTTGGTCTGAATAGCCGTCAACATAATGCTTGGTGGATACATGGCGATGGCGAAAAAGTGTTTAATGAGTTCTCTCGCCAATTTGGAGTTGTTAATCTCCTAGCTGGTAATACTGGTGCTCAAATGGCAGGTTGGTTCAAAAAGGAAATTAAAACCTTAGCAGATCTGAAGGGTCTGAAGTTCAGAACTGGTGGCATGGGGGGCCAAGTTCTTACCAAACTAGGTGTGGTAACCCAACAGCTCCCTGCAGGGGAAATCTATTCCGCTCTTGAAAAAGGCACCATCGACGCGGCGGAATTTACAGTACCCCATGATGATGAAAAATTAGGCCTTAATAAAATTGCTAAGTATTACTACTATCCTGGCTGGAATGAGGGCGGCGCCGCTCTCGCTTTTCAGGTAAACGCGAAAGCCTGGGACGCACTACCTGAGGAGTATCGCTTTGCACTGCAGGCGGCTTGTGCTGAGGCCAACACATGGATGCAAGCCAAGTATGACGCGCTCAATCCGATCGCACTCAAACGCTTAATTCAAGGTGGAGCGCAATTACGCGCCTATCCGCCCGCAGTGATGGACGCATGTTATAAAGCAACCCAAGAGCTGATTAATGAAACTAATATGAAAAGTGCTTCGTTTAAAAAGATCTACACCCACATGAGTACCTTCCAAAGAGATCAACAAGCATGGTTTAGAGTGGCTGAAGCCAGTTTTGATAACTTCATGTATAAACAAAAATTATAGTTAGCCCTTTTTATTTTTTCTTAAAATAGTCTGCAGGATCATCAACTGGTCTTTGCAGACTAGCATCAGACTCATTCAAACCAGGATCAAGTAATATCTCAATACCTTGCAAATCAGAAGTAACCGGTTTATCCAAAAGACCGGTTACCATCTCTGGGAAAAATATTAATAATAAAACTAATAGTAATTGCAGCCCCACCCATGGCAGCGCACCTAAATAAATATCAGAACTCAAAATAGATTTCGGAGCAATCCCCCGCAAATAAAATAGTGCAAAACCAAATGGCGGATGCATAAACGAAGTTTGCATATTGACACAAATCAGTACCCCAAACCAAATCAAGTCGATTCCTAAAGTAGTGGCTATCGGAGCTAGAAGAGGAATCACGATAAAGGCAATTTCAAAAAAATCTAAGAAAAATGCTAGTATGAAAATAATGATATTGACTGCAATTAGAAAGGATACTGCATCGTCTGCACCAGCTACTCGGAATAAATGCTCGACCCATACGCCACCATCTACTCCCTGAAATACTAAAGTAAATACACTAGCGCCAATTAAGATAAAAATCACCATAACGGTCACCCGCATCGTGGCGTCCATCCCTTGCCATAGCATGATCCAACTAAAGCGCCTTTGCGACAGCGCTAGTCCAATAGCCCCAGCAACACCCATCGCACCAGCCTCGGTCGGGGTTGCTAGGCCCATAAAAATAGTCCCTAGAACAATAAAAATGAGACCCAGAGAGGGCAATACTCCACGCATTATTTTTTTTACAAGTGGCCAACCCATAGTAGTCCTCAACTCTTTGGGTTGGGGTGGCATTAACTTGGGATTAAACCAAGAGAGCAACATAATAAAAGTAATAAAAATAAGAATCTGTGCAATCGATGGTCCAATTGCTCCGAGATACATATCCCCTACAGACTTACCTAATTGATCAGCTAAAACTATTAAGACTAATGATGGCGGAATAACCTGTGTAATTGTTCCGGAGGCAGCAATCACGCCAGTAGCTAAACGCGGGCTATATCCATACCGGATCATGACTGGTAAAGCAATTACCCCCATAGCTATTACCGAGGCAGCAACCGTGCCAGTAATAGCTCCTAAAATTGCACCAACAAGGATGACGGCATATGCTAAGCCACCAGATAAACCTCCAAAGAGTTGCGCAAAGCCCTCTAACAAATCCTCTGCCAAACCACTCCGCTCTAATATGGCACCCATGAGTGTAAAAAATGGTATCGACAGTAATAACTCATTACTAATAATCCCAAATACGCGGTATGGCAAGTTCGCCATAAACTGCGCCGGGAAAAAATCAAATTGTATGGCAATCAAACCACACGATAAACCTAAAGCCGCTAAAGAAAATGCGACCGGTAGTCCTAGTAATAAAAAAATAACTAAAGCAATAAACATCGCAGGAGCCATCAACTCAACTGAACTCATGACTATTGCTCCATACGCTCATAATGGGTATTGATGACAAACTCGCCCCGCAAGGCAGCAATCCTCTTCACAATCTCAGCAAAACCTTGCAATATCAGCAAAGAAAAACCAATTGGAATGAGGATTTTGACTGGCCAACGAAATAATCCACCCGCATTCGCAGATATTTCTTGTAAATACCAAGCCTCTATAAACCACGGCCAAGAATAAACCGTCATGGCCAAACTAAAAGGAATGACAAAAATACTGAGTCCAAAGAGGTCAAGCCAAAGCTTTTGCCGAGGAGAAAGCTTTAAATAGAATAAATCAACTCGGATATGACCATTGGTATTGAGCAAATGTGCCCCGCCCAGCATCACAATGCCGCCAAACATATACCATTGCAACTCTAACCAAGCATTCGAACTCAAGTCAAACACATAACGGGAAAAAGCATTTAAAACAGACACTAAAGCGCAAATGAGTACTAAACTAATGGCTAATTTAGCGGCTTGTAAACTCAACCAGTCTATCCAGCGTGTGACTCTTAATAAATAACGCATCTATTCCCTACCCGATAAATACCCATGAACACATTGCATGACCCAATGCAAGAAAGATTATGCACCCTGTATAAGAGTGGTTGGTCTGAATAGTCAATCCCTTTAAAGCCAATCTCTGTATGCTGATTCAAGTTTAACCTTGAAGCTACCCGATATAAACTAAATAACTCTGATATAAAATACCTCAATCCTGATACCCAATTATTCTAATCTTTAAAATCACCCATGAATATATTCATTACAGGTTGTACATCCGGCATCGGAAAAGAAACAGTTCTAGCTCTTGCAAAAGAAAATCATCAGTTTTTCTTAGCCAATCGCTCAGCAGAAAAAACAAGCGAACTGATCAAAACAATGCAATCTATCAACCCCCAAGTACAAGCTCATGCAATCATTGTTGAATTGAGTAGTCTGCTATCCGTTAAAGAAGCCGCTTTAGAGTTCCTTCATCGCCAGCAACCACTGGATATTTTAATCAATAACGCTGGGGTTTATGGCCAAAAAGGGTTAACTCAAGACGGCTATGAAATGGCATTTGGAACGAATTTTTTAGCACATTTTTTTCTGACCCATCTCTTGCAACCAGCTCTATCTCGGGCAAATAATCCACGAATCATCAATGTAGCTAGCGACGCCCACTGGTCTGCGCAATTTACGAGTTGGGATCAATTACGCAGAAAGACAAAATCATTAACAGCTTTTGATGAATACGGCTTTTCTAAATTGGCGAATATTTGGCATACGAATGAAATCACAACCCAAGTCCAATATCAGGGGATACAAGCCTATAGCCTCCATCCTGGCGTCGTCAAAACAGGTATCTGGCGACATATCCCAAAGCCACTTAACTATTTTGGCGCAATGCCGTTTTTAAAAACTCCGCAAGAAGGCGCAAAAACCACCTTATTTTGCTTAAAAACAAATGACCAGTTTGCCAATGGCCAATATTTTTCGGATTGTCGACCCGCCAAAACTTCTGCTTTAGCTCAGAATCAACAATTACAAAAAGAGCTATGGAACTATAGTCTGCAAGCAATCAAATCTATCTGACTACTCTAAGTAACTAGATTTTTCAATAACTCCATCACTAACCAGCTCATTGAGCTAAGACTCAAAAGAAGATCAAGTTCTGAGTAATTTCTATATACTATTTAGTCTGAATGATTCTCAACACAATCTACAAATCAAGGAACAACCGCATGTTTAATGGTATAGAAATTTTTGATCGGGTGCCACCATCCTTGGATGGTATTAAAGCTCTAGCGAATCTTCCCACATCGATAGTCGGTGATGTAACTGGACGCATCATTGGTACGGTTGGATTGCATCCAGTTAATAAATCGCCAGTGAGTGCCTGCGGTAATGCAGTCACTGTAAAAGCGCGCGCTGGCGATAATTTATTAATACATCGCGCCCTCAGAATGCTGGAACCGGGGGACTTTTTGGTAGTAGATGGTGATGGGGATATTACGCGAGCACTTTTTGGGGAAATCATGATGAGCGTTGCACAAGTCAAAGGAGCTGTTGGGGCTGTCTTTGACGGCGCCATTCGTGATGTCAATGCTTTTGAAGAAAAGAATTTTCCTTGTTGGGCAAGAGGTGTCAATTTAAGAGGCCCCTATAAAGATGGTCCTGGTGCGATCAATGTCCCCGTTTCAATTGGCGGTCTAGTGATTTATCCTGGGGATATTGTTCTTGGAGACTCTGATGGTATCGTTGCCTTCTCTCCCAAAATTGCTTTAGAAGTAGCAAAGCTTGGTCAGCAAAAACTGGCCCATGAAACCGCTACACTTAAAGCAATTAATGACGGGACCTATGACGATTCTTGGATTGACGAAGCCCTAGCCAAGAAATCCTAATATTTGACGAGAAGTATTACTGATGAAGACCTGAAGTTTGCAACTTACTTCAAGTCCTCGTAATTACCTTTATAAGGAATCACGTGGCGAACGCCACCTTTCGGATAAGGCGCGTCACCCTGTCTTCTAGGAATCAAATGAACATGGCAGTGCCAAACCGATTGGCCAGCCACCTTGCCACAATTCATCCCAATGTTAAAACCAGCAATCGTTGTATCTAGCTCACTTAACAATTTTTTCTGGGAGTGTAGTAACACATGAATAGCACTCACCTCGTCTGTATGTAATCCAAAATAATCGAGTACATGACGCTTTGGAATCAATAAGGTGTGATGCTGTGTCACTGGAAATCCATCTCGAACCACAAAAGCTAAGTCGTTTTCTTCTACGATTCTATCTCGGTCAATTTCAAGAACATCACAAAATAGACAGTTTTCTTGCTTGACTTGGTTCATGATCAATAACAAATTAGTTCGATTAAAAGATTCTTAGTTTAAACGACACAGCTTTTTTGGAAATAAGTGCCCTTCTAAAAATGCCTGTTAGAATAAATTCTGAGCCATTAAATTGTATTTTGCCAGCAAACTACAATCCAATAATCTTTAATAACTGCCAAATAACCTCAAGGAAATACGAACTATGTATCACTGGATTTATAAAATCAGTAGCCTAATTATCTGCTGCACTTTAGGGTTTCTAACCAGTGTGCAGGCTCAGTCCAGTTGGCCATCTAAACCAGTTCGTATTATCGTCCCCTTTGCCCCTGGTGGTAATGTGGACGTGACTGCTCGTGTTGTCGGCGCGGCCATGAGTAAATTATCAAATCAAACCTTTATTGTTGAAAATCGCGCGGGTGCGAGTGGCAAAATCGGTGCCGAAGCAGCTATCAAATCACCTGCTGACGGGTATACCTTACTCATGGGTTCAAATAGCTCCCTAAGCGTGGCCCCGAATCTCTTTAAAGACTGGCCTTACGACCCAGTAGGCGGTATATCACCAGCAAGCTACCTAGCTGCCGTGCCTTTTGTTCTAGTTGTTCGTCCAGGACTTGGAGCTAAAAACCTGGCTGAAGTGATCGCCCTCGCCCGCCAAAAACCAAATGGCTTAAGTATGGCGTCCGCTGGTAACGGTAGTTCTAATCATCTAGTCGGTGAATATTTTCAAGCGATGACTGGTGTCCAGTTTCTGCACGTACCTTATAAGGGCGCTGGCCCAGCATTGCAAGACGTCGTCGCCGGTCGAGTCGATCTACTATTTGATCAAGTCAGCTCGTCATCTGCCTTCATCGAACAAGGCCGTGTTACGCCAATAGCAGTCTCTTCAGCAGAGCGCTGGAAATCTCTTCCACAAACTCCAAGCTTCGTAGAGGCTGGGATTAGTAATTTTGTAATTAACAACTTTACCGGCCTCGTTGCGCCTAAAGGCACTCCAAACGATGTGATCCAAGCAATTCAGGCACTTGCCTCGCAAGCCCTTCAAGATGAGGCCGTTAAAAAAAGCTTTGCCACGATGGGAGTTCAAGCCATTGGTGCTGGTCCAACACAATTTAGTCAAGTTATCCGCGAGGATCTACAACGCTGGGCCTTGGTTATTCGTGAAAAAAATATCTCTCTTGATTAAGTGAATACCTCTACCCCAACACCCCTAAATCCCAATATGATGGATTGGCATACCAAATTAGGAATTATTGTCCCGTCCTGGAATACCGTCATGGAATACGAGTTTGGACAAATGGCTGGGCCATATACATCCATTCATGCCCAACGAATTAAACATACGGATGATTCTGAAAAAAGCTTATTATGGCTGAGTACCCAAGCACCTCAAGCCGCCGAATTGCTATCGCATGCAAAGGTTCAAGCCATTTGTCATGGTTGTACTGCCAGTGGTTTTCTCAAAACACCACAAGAAGATTTAGATCAAGCTAAAGAGCTGACTGCACAAACACAAATCCCCTGCGTGACTTCTGCTGCATCAATTGTAGGTGCGCTACGCGCTGTTTCTGCGCAAAAAATTAGTGTTGCGTCACCCTATGAACCTTGGCTTAATGAACGCGTAAAGATTTATCTCGAACTGGCAGGCTTTGAAGTACTTGCCATAGCAGGACTGGGTACGCAAGCACATGGCAGCATCTCTGCGCCAGTTATTAAAGCTCTAGCGCATGAAGTCATGCGAACGAATACTGAGGCCTTATTTATCAGTTGCTCTAATTTTCGAACGCTGGGTCTTATTACTGAGCTAGAAAACGAACTAGGCCGACCAGTCATCACGAGTAACCAAGCGTCCATGTGGGGAGCCCTACGAAGTATGAACGATCTGCGCACCATCAAGCACGCAGGAAAACTTTTTCAAACACAATAATCAATTGGGAGTCACTATGCGAACTCGTTGCCTAATCTTGGGATTTTTAGTCTCAATCTTTAATCTATGCGCCCAAGACTATCCGACTAAACCCATCCGGATTGTAGTACCCTTTCCAGCTGGTGGCACAACCGACATTATCACCCGCGCTCTTGCTCAAAAACTATCGGAAGAATGGAAGCAGCCGGTGATTGTTGATAACCGACCAGGTGGTGGGGCCAATATTGGCGCAGAAATCGCAGTCCGCTCAGCGCCCGATGGATATAGCCTTCTAATGGCCTCGACTGCGCATAGTATCAATGCCTCTCTCTATCCAAAAATGACTTACGACCCGATCAAAGACTTTACACCAATTACCGTTGTTGCAGAAACTGCCCAAGTCCTTGTGGTACATCCATCCATACCATCCAATAATATTAAAGAACTCATCGAATATCTCAAAAATCAAACAAACCCAATTAGTTATAGCTCAGCAGGTAATGGCAGCCAACCCCATTTATCAACCGAACTTTTTAAAATGATGAGCGGCACAAAAATGACACATGTCCCCTACAAAGGAGGGCCACAGGCAATGACTGATTTAATGGCAGGTCACGTGCAGTTATCTTTAGCAACGGCACCATCAGCAGTACAAAATGTTAAATCAGGTAAAGTTAAAGCACTTGGAGTGAGTACGAGACAACGCATCTCTGCTTTACCAGATATCCCTACGATTCATGAATCTGGTCTTCCAGGCTATGAGGCTATTGGATATTTTGGTTTAGTCGGACCAGCACAATTGCCTGTTAGTATTGTAAACAAAATAAACGCCATGATTATTAAAATTGTGCGTGAACCGGCGATGACTAAATATCTTAGCGAGCAAGGTGCTGACCCCCTGACCAGTTCACCTGCGGAATACGCTAAATTGATCCGTGATGAAGTGGATAAGTGGGGTAAAGTCGTCAAGGCTACGGGAGCACAAATTGACTAGTCACATGCAAGCAATTGTCGAGTGTGTAGCGCATGACCCCCACCCTAAAAAGCCTCATACGAAGCCACCGCTCTTGGCCTGCGACGTCCATGCGCATGTCTGTGGACCTAGAGATCTGTTTCCTTTAGTAGAAAATCGCCTGTATAACCCCCCAGAGGCCTCTACTAAGGAGTACTTAGAAATGCTGGATATCCTCGGAATGAGTCGAGGTGTTTTAGTGCAGCCAAGTGTCTACGGCACAGATAACCGCGCCATGTTAGAGGCACTCGCTATGGATCCTAAAAGACTCAGAGGAGTTGCTGTTGTTCCGTTTGATGTCTCCATAACGGAAATCGAACGACTGCACGCTCTTGGTGTTCGGGGCGTTCGCTGCAATATCGTTGACTTACAAGTTGGTAAGGGACAATTGCCCACAGCTGATCTACAAATACTAGCAGACAAAATACGGCCGTTTGGTTGGCATATCGAATTTTTAATGCATGTTCATGAATTTCCTGATCTAGATATACAACTTAAAAATTTACGCGTACCGCTCGTTTTTGGACATCTTGGCTATGTTCCAACCCATTTGGGACAGACGCCAGGCTTTGATGCTTTATTACGAATGGCTAAAAATGGTTCTGCTTGGATTAAACTAACAGCACCTTATCGCCTCACTACTGAGCCCTTTCCGTATCCATCTGTACTTCCAACTGCGCAGATTTTATTAGCAGAAGTACCGCATAGCTTGATGTGGGGCAGTGACTGGCCACATGTTTTTATTAAGAGCGCTATGCCCAATGATGGCGATTTGTACAACGTATTTTCTGAATGGGTGCAAGATAAAAACTTACTCCAAAAAATTCTCATTGATAACCCCACTTTAATTTATGGTTTTTAAAATATGCCTTTAAATCTGCAGCAACAACGACTCAAAGACGGTAAGACTGTCATCGCAGTGAATGTCGCAGGAAAGAATCCGGATATCATGCAAGCACTCTCTAAATCTGGCGCCCACATGGCCTTTATTGATTGTGAAAGAACTGGGATTGGCATTGACGCTGCAACAGAACTAATGCGGGCAGCCAAAATTGCTAACCTCACGGCTATTGTGCGCAGTTGGTCTAAAGATCCGACCGTCTTAGTGCAGTATTTAGACCGGCAGGTTGACGGCCTAGTCGTTCCCCACATTAATACGCCAAAAGACGTCGAAGATGTGGTCGAACTTTTTCGATATGCTTGTGGTGATAAATCGGCAGATAAAACAATTATTGTTCAAATAGAAACTGTCGAGGCGATCAATAACTTAGATGCTATTATGCAAGTCCCAGGCGTAGACGCTTATTTAATTGGCCCCAATGATCTTGCATACGATATGACGGGTGTGCGGGGTGCAAGAACACCGGATGTTCTCAACATGGTCGACCATGTTAGCGAAAGACTTCGTCTTGCTGAAAAAAGGTTTGGTATGCCCGCAGACTGGTCTCAACTAGAGCACTTTCAACAGCTTGGTGCGACATTTTTGTATTTTCCAATTGAGTGGCTCATTGATAAAGCCCTCAAGGACTTAAATGGGCTTTTAGGTATTGCGAAGCAGTAAAGAAATTACCTGAGGAATTAAAAGCTCAATGGCTTGCAATGGCGAGCTTCACAATTGCAAGCAATTAGTTCAAGTGAGAGCGATGATTTGAATCTCAATCTAAACAAAAGACCTGATCAGCTACTAAGCTGATCAGGTCTTTCAAAATTAACCCAAATAATCCAAACAACTACTTGAGACGTATGCTAAACCTTTGCTAAGCGTTCACAAGCCCACAGAAAACATCCTCAAACTAGCGTGCTCGTCTACTACCCCAGAAATAAAAACCTAAGCCAGTTAAAAAAACCAGCAATGGTATCAAAGCAATATTAAGCACCTTCGCCCAAAATTGTAGCGCCTCGCTATCCGCCCTTAAATCTTTTCTGAGGCTCTTTAATTCCTGACTCGTTTGCGCTGCAGTTTTCTTAAAATTCTCTACTTGAGCTAATTGCTCGGCATTCAAAATAGCGCCACTATCAGCAGGAGATTTATTCTTTTGTATCTCCGCCAAAGATTCACGCGTCTTTTGTAAGTTTTCCTCTAAGGCTTTAATCTTACCAACATAGGCTTGCTGCGCCCTAGTCTCCATCTCCCGAATAACGGTAAATGGATAAGAAGTACTTTGCCGTGCTCTTAAAGAAACAAGTGCTGCATCACCAGCAAATTGATCAACTAAGGATTGTAAAAATGCTAAATTACCATTCGTTGGATAAACGATTCGTTGTCCAAATATCTCTTGGATTTGAACGGCCACATTATCATTAATAAAATCTGAGTCAGCAATCAGAATTACAGCATTATTTTCTTTCGATTGCGTTAATACTTCACTGACTGGTACTGCCACGTCGACTTCTTTAGAAGCAGGCCCCTTAGATGCATCTGCCTTGACCAACGGTGATTTAGAAGCCGACTCATTGGCAGCACTTTTTGGCATACCATCTGGGAACGCAGTTTTAAACTGGCCCTCTAAACGAATCGCAATCGGGTATGACTGCCCACTTGGCTTAATCATTGTTCCTAATTGCTCACCCTTTTCCATCGCAATCTCTTTACTCACAAGTTCAGAGTAGCCCGAAGATTTAATTAAGTCGACTTGCTTGAGTCCAGGTGTCAGACTCGAGGTAAATGCTCCAGTAAAAGCCAACAGAACTTCACCCAACTGGGCTGTAGCTATATCAGTAGGGCTGTAAGCTGTTTCATTTAAAGTGAGCAGGGTGGGTAACGCCCGATTTCCCTTACCAGTCATAAACTGCAGATCAGCGAGCATCTTTTCAGTTTCAAAAGTTACACCCCATGCCTTTGTGAGCCGTTCTAAATTCGATGATGAACCACCCGGTTGCATACCCTGGGGGGTGGGTATTAAATCAAAATATGCGTAGGAGTCTAAAAGTGCAATCACCTTACCACCCCGCAAAATAAATTGATCAATCGCAAACTCAGTAGACTCACTTAAGCCTTTGGGGTGAATGACTAACAAAACTTTTACTTCATCATCAATTTTGGTACTACTACCAGATACTCTTACCACCTCAAAGTCACGCTCCAATTCGGAAATAAATACTTGCTTAGGAGATGGCGGCATACCCATCATCGGCATACCAGGACTACCAAAAACTGGAATAGAACTCAACACACCAATCTTTGTTTTTTTCGTAATGGCAGTTCGCGTAATCGCTCGCACAATATCGTATTCTAATAACCGCTCACGCTGCATCACAATCGATGGAATCGCCGATTTTTGTTCACCTCTCTTTACCACTAAACCAAAGTAAAAACGCTCGCCCGTATTTAAACTCTGCGGTTGAACCCCGTCTAAACTGGCCGTATCTTCTGCATCCGAATCGGGCTGCGGGTCTAATTTTTCAATGACTAATTTACCCTTCGACGCGGCTTTAAATTCTCTTAATAAATCCTCTACTCTTCTGGCGTAACCTTTTAAGGGTAATGGCATATTGTCATCCCCCTGAGAAACGTAGAAGCGCAGAGTAACTGGTTCGTCTAAATTTTTGAGGATTTGCTTAGTCCCATCAGAGAGTGTGTAAACTTTGCCTTCCGTTAAATCAATTCGGAAAAACTCTAAACCACTGACCCAATTAATTAATAAAACTGCAACAACTGATAAAGCTGCTGCGAGCCATTTTGAATTATTTTTCATGTGCATGTTCTGTCTACCCTGCCCGCGTATTTTTAATAACAAGATTATTGATGTATAAGGAACAAGCAATCACTGATACAAAGTAAATGACATCTCTTGAGTCCAAAATACCACGTTGAAATCCATCAAAATGAGATAACACGGAAAAATTTGCAATCCCCTCAATCATGGGTGGACTCAGCCATCTAGATAAGAGATCGGTAATCGGAGAAAAACCAATGAGATTGAGCAATAAACAAACCATGACCGAAACAATGAAGGCAATCACTTGATTTTTCGTTAGAGCTGATGCTAAACAAACAATGGCTAAATAGGTCCCCGCTAAGAAAAAGCAGCCAATATAGCCAGCTAAAATCACTCCATTGTCAGGACTACCCAGTAAATTGACCGTGATCACCATCGGAAAACTTCCTAAAATCACCACAATTAAGAAAATCCAGGATGCTATAAATTTACCCAATATCGCTTGCAAAGGAGTAATTGGTAAGGTTAATAAAAATTCAATCGTTCCTAATCTTTTTTCTTCAGACCAAAGCCTCATCCCAATTGCTGGCACCAAAAATAATAGTAGCCAAGGCATCCAGTTAAAAAAGATCCCTAAAGACGCTTCGTTACGCTCAAAGAAGTTTCCTAAGGTAAATGTCAAGATCCCTGATAGTAATAAAAAAGCAATTAAGAATACATAGGCAACGGGCGAACCCAGATAAACACTGAGTTCACGTTTTGTAATAATTTGAATCATCTTGGTTGGGCTCATTCGGATTCTCAATTCAAAGTTTTTTGCTCTTTTACAGAGCGGGTAATGTTTCTAAAAAAATCATCTAATCGACCAGAAGATGTTTGCGCTTTAAAACTGTCCGGAGTGCCATTCGCTACAATCCTACCTTCATTAATCACAATCGCACGACTACAAACGTTCTCTACCTCTTCTAAGATATGCGTAGAGAAAACAATTGCCTTCGATTGCGCAATCCTTGCAATTAAACCGCGGACTTCATATTTTTGATTTGGGTCTAAACCATCAGTTGGCTCATCTAGAATCAATACATCCGGATCATGCACGAGTGCTTGGGCCAGTCCTACTCGCTGGCGAAAGCCTTTGGAGAGATTTTCAATCGGTTGATGTAAAACGGGTTCTAAGTGACACAGATCAATCACCCGGTCTATCGCCGTCGATTTAGCAACACCAATCAATCCACGAATTTGGGCAGCAAAATTCAGAAAACTCTGCACCCGCATATCCTGGTAAGTCGCAGCCGATTCGGCCAAATAGCCAATATAACGCTTGGCCTCTACTGGCGACTGTGCAACATCTTGCCCACAAATACTTACCTGACCAGCATCAGGCTCTAAAAATCCGGTAATAATTCGCATGGTAGTGGATTTGCCCGCACCATTAGGTCCTAAGAAGCCTAGAACTTCTCCTTTTTGTACATCAAACGAGATGTCGTGGAGAACAGTTTTACCTTGAAATGATTTATACAAATTCTCAACTTTAATCATATTTATATTCACAGTGATTGACAAATTGCGCTACAAAAAAAGCTTCTCATTTTACATCCCAGACCCTCTGTAGAGAGTTTATATTTTTATATTCAAGAGTTTAGTTTACAGTTATTCTTGCGCCGAATAATTCTAAATCTGCCATAGTATATCTCTTCTTGAAAGTTACTTCATACTGCATGGCCGATCAATTTTTTGGCAGGTTTTCTGGATCAGCTGTCACCTTTGATTTGCCAAAGGCGATTTATCTAGCAATCCCAGCCAAGATGGTCATCATACCTCAAACTAAAAGTTATAAAGATCAATTTCTTAGGACCAATACACTATCAATCCTCAGTTAAATGTCCCTACTCATCCCGGTGCACGTCATGTAGTGTCATGCCAGTAGATTGGTCCATCTTGA
>CAIQHU010000127.1 GCA_903871735.1 uncultured beta proteobacterium
AGTGTCAACGCACTTGACAGTGGTTTGCCCAAGTTGTCAGTGCGCCTAAAACGCGAGATGTGTGTGCTGTATGTGTTGCTTGAAACTGTATGTGATATTGCATTTGTGGTGCCTGAAGTGCCTGATCAAAACATCAATGCTGTTTCGAGTGCAGCAGAAAAGTTGAAGTTGCAGCAGTTGTTACGGAAATTACATAGCAAAAAGGACTGATATGAAAATACCATTTACAGAAGAAGAAATGAATGTTGGTAAAGTTTTGTTATTGCAATTTAATCACAAGTTGAAAATTAAAGAACTTAAAACTATATTGCGTGCAAAAAGTGTAAAAGAAATTCAATCTGATGTTGACCCTTTCCAAAAATACTTGAATAGTTTGTTTTTTCAGTCAACCCCTTTTGGTCATCCAAGCAATCACTTCTACACCAGAAACTATTTTGTAGTTGGTGATCAAGCACAATCCACGTTTTTAGCTATGAAAAATAATGGTTACGTAGCGTCTTTTACTATTGATAAATTTATTCTTGTTGATTTACATAATGCCACTATCTGTGCAGAGAGCATTCGACGTACGCGAAAATGTTTTGCTGAGATTTTCTCAAATCACTCTAATTTTTTTCAACTTGATGATGCAATTACAATGCAAAAAAAATACAAGAAATTATATAAATCAACTAATCTTTTGCAAAATCTTCGTGATACATACGGGCTTGATGAATTTAATGCAAATGCTGCAATAATCCAAAATTTGATGAAATCTACTTGGTAACTAAACCAGTTCCACTGCGTTGCGTTTCATTTCGTCATTGACGTCGATGTAGCGCATAGTAGTATTTAGACTGCGATGACCAGCCAAACTTGCCAACACACGCACACTGATACCTTTTTGCGCCAGTGTTGTAATAAATGTTCTGCGTCCGCTGTGACTGCTGCCTTGAAACACAAGAGCTTTTTTATACAAGTAATGGAACAACTGCGCCAAGGTATTTGCACTAAATGGCTTTTTGGCGCCACGCAATGTGGTAAACAACGGTTGTGAGTTATCCAGCCATGTTCTTGAACTGATGTATTCTGCCAGTTCGGCTTGTAAGCGCTGATTTAGAAACACAGTGCGTGCATGTGCGTGTTTGACACGTTCTGCAGCAAAATATACTTCTGTTTTGATACTGCCATCTGTGTTGCGCACGTCCGCCAGTTTTAGTTGCGCCACTTCGCCCACACGCAAACCTGCTTGCAGTGTGAGCAAAAACATCATTCTGTTGCGCTTGGCATTTGTGTTGGCTTCAATATGTGTCAAGATGGTTGTTATTTCTGTTTGTGTAAGTGATTTTGCTTGTGCCATTGTGTTCTCCTAATGTTTAAGTTGTTTTTAGTATGTATTCGTTGGTGTGTTTTGGGCAACCGAAATGTTTTTATGTGTTAAACATTTGTGTTTTGTTCAAAATCAACGGTTTATGTCGGGGTTGTTGTAGTTTGCTTATTCTGTTTGGTCAGGTATTTATGCAAACAAGTATGGGATGTGTGGGATTTTGACTACACGACAGTGTAGATTTGTTAAAACCTACTACAACAAGCGTATGTGCTATCTGCGGTCATGCGCTACATCTCAGTGGTTTTTGCTTGTATGCAGGTGATTTGATGTGTTGCTTCGTGTTAGCTGCAAAACAGTTGTTGCTTGTGGTATTTCGTGTGCTGTGAGATTTTTGTGTTTGAGGAAACTGTTGGCACTGGTTATTTGCTATCACTGTGTGTAAGCAAACTGCGTTTGCTTGTGTTTCGCGCAAGCTTCGCTTGTGCTCACACCTTTTTTCGGTCTTGCATTTGCGTTTTGCGTTTTGTTTTGCTGTTGGGTTGATTGGGTGGTAGAACTTTTAGGTATACGACGGCTATGTGATTTATTGCTAAATCAGCATAGTCGTCGCACCGTGTAGCTATAGATTGGTCTGGCGTCACTATAAGCACACGACTGTGAGAACATTTTACGCGAGACAATCGTAGTAGAACTCGCAACCTACTGCAGCATTGATTTGCTTGGTAGGCGATGTTGCGGCATTTACTTGTGTTACACACCGTGCTCACAGCCCGTGTGTGTCAAGTCCAGTGTCATTAGCCGTCATATTACAAACTGGGTTTTTACACTTTGTTAGAGCAGTTGTTTATCTGCTGTTGTTTGCCTGATGTTGTTGCCTGAGTTGTTTGAACAGTTTTCTGTTTGCTTGTGTGCCTATGTTTAGTATGGTACGTGCCTGTGTTGTTGTGAGTTTTTTTCGTTTCGTGCTGTTGCGCATGGCTTGGGTGTACATTTTCAGTTGTTGAAGTTGTGATGGCTGTAATATGTTTTGGTGATTTTGCTGTAAAGCAGCGGCTACTCGTTGCGCTTGAAGTACTACGACTGGCAAATCCTGAAACTGTTTTTCTGTAATGCCGTTCTGTTTCAACCATGCTGTTGTTTGAACATCGTTGGTTTTTGTCAGCTGTTGTTGTGTGCGTGTTAAATCATCCATGCAGTTATTTAGCTCGCACCAAACAATACCTTGCAATAACTGGAGGTTTATTTAGTGGTTTTGTGGGGTTTTGGCGAAATTGGTTTGGCAGTTGTGTTTCAGGTTGCTCACCAGCCTATTTCCCAACTACAGTTAGTGAACTCGAACAACTGGGAAAATGAAATGACGCTAACAACACTGAAACTAACTGATGCCAAGAAGCCACGCAATGTGGCGCCTGTTATTGTACGTAGACGCAAGTTGGAACTGCGTGTTTGGCAACAGATTGAACTGGCAAAAGCGCAACAGACAGGTGCAAGCTACACTGTCAAACGTTTTCGCAGCTACACAGACAAAACAACTGGTGCACGCATGCAGATTGAAACTGACGTTCGCGTAAAACCATGGTGGTTTGTGACAGATGGTGGCAAGTTAGCCATCAGTGTGCGCTATGGCAGCCGTGTTTTAGAACTTGCGCCAAAAAAATACGCTGTGGAAGTTGCAAGCGAACGAGAACTGGTCAAAACTTTGGATGCCATCAAAACAGCTGTGGCCATGGGCGAACTTGACGCACAGATTGAACTGGCAAGTGGACTGCTTAAAAAAGGTTTTGGCAAATAGTGCATGGGTGATGCGTACACATAAATATCTGTATGCATCGCTACCTTGTTACGCTTCGCGTCAAATCGCAAATGGTCAAAACCATCATCTTCGCTGACAGCACCGTACACGCAAGACTGTTGGGTGAATGGCATTACGGCATTGGCTCTGTAGTCAGTGCGCTTGAATGAAACACATGTTGTTGCGGCACAAACACCAGCGCAAGCGCGAATAAAATCACTACAAACTCAAGCTGCTCGTGCCAAGCAAGTGTATCGCACTGAAAAAGCGCGACAGAAAGTTGCTCAAGCACAGCAACAGTTGGTCAAGACTACACAAGCCAGTGTCAAAACAGCTTGATTGGTTTGTTTGTATCTTGATTTACAGTTAGTGAAACCGCGAAATTGCATTGATATCACGGGTTTTTGTTTGTGAAACACGTGCATTTGCAAAACTATCTCTGCTGTCACGGCATGCTATGCGCAAATACTTGGCAACAAAAAACCCACTGCGTTTCCACAGTGGGTTGAGTTTACTTCTGTCTTCTAAAGCCAAGTAGGTTTATACCTACACGGAATTAGAATGTGTGGATAAGACCAACTACGTAACCGTTTGCATTTCCAGGATTGTTGGCACTTCCTGCGCTACCTGCTAAAGCAGAATTACAAACTGTTGGAGTTGAACTTGAGTTACAAAATACTGGGCTATAGTTGTTAGCTAGTGTACCGCCAACTTGGTTGTTACCCTTGGCATCTTTTGTCATGGTGATTTGCGAATACAATCTAGTACGCTTGCTCAACATGTAGTGTGCTTGCAAGTTGATCATTTCTGCTTGGAATGTAGTTTTACCATAGTTAGCACCTAACAAGATTTTAGGTGTTGCTTGGTAGCCAACGCCGAAAAGTCCTTGGCCAGTGCTTTGGTTAGTCGTTGCTGCACCAGCACTACCGCCGTTGTTATTTCTACCATGGTTATAGATTGCACCAACTTCGATAGCTGGAGTTACTTTATATTTCAAACCAACAGCGTAACCTTCACGATTGGTTGTTGTTGCATTCGCTGCTGCAGCGTTGCCGTTTCCAGTAGCAGCTGTACCTGCAGTACTTGCACGTAGACCTTTCATGTTATTGTAAGCAGCAGTGAACTGGAGATTTTTGATACTTTTGTTGACCAAGTGTGCTGCGAACATTGTGCCATCATCACCATTGTCAACTGTGTTGTTCATACCAATCTGAACCGCCGCATTTGTTGCCATGATTGTGGGTGTTGCATAAGTGATAGAGTTGGAAATTTGATCACCAACAGAGCTACCAGTTACAGTACGCCACTGGTGCGCTGTGTTACCAGATACAGGCAACATTTGTCCTGTTGCAATGATGTAGGCATTTCCACGACGGCCTAAAAACACTTCACCTAACTTTGCATCAGCCAAGCTGACGTTGGCAGCGCGACGGAATAGACCAGAGCTGTGTGTGCCACCACTGGTTGTCAAAATATCGCTTTCTAAATGGAAGTTGGCTTTCATACCACCACCCATATCTTCACTACCACGCATACCCCAGGCATTACTAACAATTGTGCCTTCTGTATATGCAAGTTGTGTACCTGTCGTTGCTGCTGCTGCTGTTGTGCTGGTATATGCAGCGGAAGAGGTATTTGGTACACCAGTTATATATGCTAAACCAGCGTCTAATGCTCCGTACAGCGTTACTGTTGATTGCGCCTGTGCTGCTGAAGCGAAGGCACCTAATGCCGCGAGGGCGAATAGTGATTTTTTCATTCGTAAATCTCCATGTGATTTAAAAAAACATACTTTAAAAACTACATCCCCAAATTTAGAGGAATAATGTAATCATCCTCTAAAGCTGTTCCAATTTCATTAAATGTTTAATTGTTAGTGTTGTTTTTTGCATAATTTTGACTAATTTAATCTGTATTGTTGCTTGTTCGCAACGGTTTTTTAAGTGTTTTACTGCTTGTAAAGGTCGTTTTCATGATTTTTTTAATTGCCGAATTTTTCATCATTTTCCTTTTTTAGTCTTTTACTGATTTTCCTCCAACCCCTCCTCTTTAGGTTGGTAAAACCTGGCAATTAAAAGACCTAACTCGTACAGGACGCAAAGGGGTATGGCTAAAAGTAGTTGTGATAGTACATCTGGCGGTGTTACCACAGCTGCAACTACAAATGCACCCACGATAATATAAGGCCGAATTTCCTTTAATTTTTCCAACTTAACCATTCTTAATCGGACTAAGACAACCACAACTACTGGCACTTCAAAGGTAAAGCCAAAGGCAAGGAATGTTGTCATGGCAAAACTGAGATATTTATCAATATCAGTACTCATATCTGCACCTAAAGGTTCGTTGTAACTCACCATGAAGGAAAATACGGTCGGAAATACTAGCAAGTAAGCAAATGCCATTCCTATTAAAAATAGTGTGTAAGTACTCACAACCAAGGGTATGACTAGTTTCTTTTCATGCTGGTAAAGGCCCGGTGCTACAAATGCCCAAACCTGATAAATAACTACTGGTAAAGCCAACACAAAGGCTGCCATTAAAGTTACCTTAATGGGTACAAAAAAAGATCCTGTTACATCCGTAACAATCATATGAGCGCCTTTTGGCAGAACGTCAAGCAAAGGCCTTGCTAGCAATTGAAAAATGTCTGGGGCCCAATACACCATCCCAAAAAAGAGCACAATCACCGAAATGCTCGCTTTAATGATCCGATCTCGAAGTTCTACTAAATGCGTAAAAAAATTTTCTTCTGGAGCTACCGGCTCTTCAGGTATTTCACTCATTCAATTCCTCTAACCAAAGAAAGATTTAGAGGGGTTGGCATGAATCGTCGCTCGACGAAATCGCTTTACCCGGGCCGAGCCCGATTGAACCCTTGTCTTAAATCCGCTAGCGCGCTTAAACCAAAGCGGGATAGCTCCCTTTTTATTTCTCCAGGAGGTTTTCCCTTGGCGAGTATTGCCTTTATAAATTCTGCCAAGCTCTGGATACGGGTTACTGTCGGAGGTGCCTGATGACCATATTGGATCTTCATCAGTAATCGACTTGGTTGACGCATTCAGGTCATCACTCACCCTAGATACTTCTGATGAAACGGCCTGATCAAATCCCTTAAAATCATTCTTAGCACTAGTAAAGGCCTCTGTAGCGGCCTCTTTCATCTTGCGCAACTCTTCTTGCTCCATTTGCCGGCCAACCTCTTCTTTAACCTCAGACATATAGCGTTGGGCCCGACCAAATAAATTCCCAGCAGTTCGGGCCAGCTTAGGCAAACGCTCCGGGCCCAAAACAATCAGTGCCACTACCGAAATTAAGACAATCTTGGTAACGCCAATATCAATCATGTACGATTAACCATTTCATACTTTCCCAAAATTGCTTTTTAAGGTACTTCGATGACCAAGCGATTTAGCGAACTTCTTTAGAAGCCACATCTACAGTCTTTGGATCATTAGTAGTAGCCTGCTGTTGAGCCACCTGCTGCACAGCGGCTTGATCAGCGGCTTCAGCAGCTTTGGCATCCTCTGGCTTGATGCCGTCTTTAAAACCCTTCACAGCTGCACCCATATCTGAACCAATGTTTCGTAATTTTTTGGTTCCAAAAATTAACAAAACCACAACTAATACGATTACCCAATGAATTGGACTCATGCCACCCATAACAACTCCTTCAATTTTCTCAGTTTAAGTTTATTAACCCGGGGCTGGTACAACACTTTTCCAAGGCCTAGGTCCCGCTAAAACATGCATATGCATATGGTAAACCTCTTGACCGCCATCTGCACCGTTATTTATCAAAACCTTAAATCCACCCGCTTTTCCCGATCTCGCACCAGCTTGTAATGCAATTTTAGGTGCTAAAACCATCATTTTACCCAGTAATTTGGTATCTTCAAAAGTAACCTCAGCCAACATCGCAATATGTTTTTTGGGAATCATCAAAAAATGAATCGGCGCAGCTGGGTGAATGTCATTAAAAGCCAAGCAATCATCGTCTTCATACAATTTTTTTGAAGGAATTGTACCCGCAATAATTTTGCAAAATAGACAATCTGGGTCGTGATTCATACTCTTATCTCCTGCAACAGAACGGTTATTTGTTCGAAAACTTATTTAAATTGGGTACGGCTCGCTTTTTCTACCTCTCCACTGACCCCCTCACGACGCTTTAACTCTTGCAAGACATCTTCTGGCCCCAAATCAAATTGCGCTAGCAAAATAAGCGTATGAAACCACAAATCTGCAAGCTCCCCTACTAATAAAGCCTGCTTACTAGGATCGAACTGTTGATCTAATAGCGCATAGCGGCAGTCTTTAGCTGCCATTACCACTTCTACAGCCTCCTCGCCAATCTTTTTTAAGATCGCGTCATCACCCTTGGCAAAAAGCTTAGCAACGTAGGAAACTTGTGGTGACTCACCCTTTTCTTGCACCTGCTTTCGATCAGCAATCGTTTGGGCAAGATCCTCTAATATTTGATGGACTGGGCGCGTACTCATTTCCTAACCCCGCTTAGCTCTTTCCAACCGAAAGGCAATGAAGTACTTTCAAGCTCCTGAAAGAAGCAGGAGTGCGCCCCAGTATGACAGGCGATTGCACCAACCTGCTCTACAACCAATAGCAAAGTATCCCCATCACAGTCCAAATATACTCCTTGAACATTCTGAAAATGCCCTGATTCTTCACCTTTATGCCAACGCTTTTTTCGTGAGCGTGACCAGTAAATTGCCTGTCCTAATTCGATCGTCTCTAAAAGCGTATCCGAATTCATCCAAGCCATCATCAGCACATCTTTACTTCCCTGCTCTTGAACAATTACCGGAATTAAGCCATCTGTATTCCACTGTATCTGCGCTAGCCAATTTTTTTCCATAGTGTCATTCTATTCTAGAGAGAGCTTACCTAGTTAGCGTATTTCAATGCCCTGTTGAACCAAATATGCTTTAGCCTGCGCTATCGTAAATTCACCATAATGAAAAATACTCGCTGCTAAAACAGCGTCTGCGTGTCCCTGTAAAATTCCTTGCGCAAGATGCTCTAGCGTTCCTACGCCACCCGAAGCTATTACCGGAACTGAAACACCATCACTGATCATTCGGACCAGCTCAATATCAAAGCCATTTTTTGTGCCATCTCGGTCCATGCTCGTGAGTAAGATCTCACCAGCTCCACGCTCTACGACTTCTTTAGCCCACTCCAGAACGTTTTTTCCAGTATTTTTTCGACCGCCGTGCGTAAATACATCCCAATGACCCAGACTAGTCTGTTTCGCATCAATTGCCACCACAATACATTGAGAGCCATATTTAGCCGATGCCTCAGAAACTAAATCAGGTCGCATGACGGCCGCCGAGTTGATACTAACCTTGTCAGCCCCAGCATTTAGTAAGCGCCGCACATCTGCCACCTCGCGTACCCCACCACCCACCGTTAAGGGGATGAATACTTGAGCGGCCACTTGCTCAATCATATTTAAAATCAGATCACGATCATCAGAGCTTGCCGTAATGTCCAAAAAAGTTAACTCATCAGCGCCTTGCTCATCATAACGCCGAGCAATCTCAACCGGGTCGCCTGCGTCTCGCAGTTCGACAAAATTAACTCCTTTTACAACCCGACCAGCAGTAACATCTAAGCAAGGAATAATACGTTTAGCCAGCATTCGGGATTATGCATCTGGCGGATTTTTTGCATCCGCATATTTTTGGGCTTCTATTAAATTAATATTCCCGTTATAAATTGCTCGACCGGCTATCACACCGATCACACCCTCAGACTCGATCTCACACAAGGCATCAATATCTTTTAAATTCGTAAGTCCGCCACTAGCAATCACCGGTATAGAGACCGCTTGGGCCAACTTTAAGGTTGCCTCAATATTAATGCCCTGAAGCATTCCATCCCGCCCGATATCGGTATAAATAATTGCTTCAACTCCATAATCTTCATATTTTTTTGCTAAATCAATCACTTCATGTCCAGTTAACTTACTCCAACCATCGGTTGCTACTTTGCCATCTTTGGCATCGAGCCCGACCATAATATGTCCTGCAAAGGCTAGGCAGGCTTCTTGTAAAAAACCGGGGTTTTTAACGGCCGCCGTGCCAATAATGATGGTATCCAGCCCATCATCTAACAAGCGTTCAATAGTCTCTAAGTCGCGCACGCCTCCACCTAATTGAACAGGTATTTCATCACCAATTTCTTTGAGTATGGCTTTGATCGCCTGCTCATTTTTAGGCCGTCCAGCAATTGCACCGTTCAGATCGACTAGGTGGAGTCTTCTTGCCCCCTGACTAATCCAATGTCTTGCCATAGCCGCGGGATTTTCAGAGAAAATCGTCGCCTTTTTCATATCACCCTGTTCTAGTCGAACACAATGTCCATCTTTTAAATCAATCGCAGGTATTAAAAGCATTTAAGGATTCCACCGGGTAAAGTTGTAATACATACGCAAGCCATACTGTGCGCTTTTTTCTGGATGAAATTGCGTTGCAAAGATATTATCCTTTGCAATCGCACAAGTAAAGATGCTGCCATAATTCGTTGTTCCAAATTCATGATTTTTATTAGCTGGTACTACATAATAACTGTGTACAAAGTAAAAATGACTATCGTTAGGTACGCCATCCCACAATGCGTGTGCTTGTTCTTGGTGTACTTGATTCCACCCCATATGAGGTACTTTCAAATATTGACCATTTGGCAATTCTTGCTGATGAAGGTTAAACCGGACAACAGATCCTGGAAAAAGACCTAAACAAGGTGTTACCAAATGAGGAGCTTGGGCTTCTGCACTATTCTCAAAAAGCATTTGCTCCCCTACACAAACACCGAGTAATGGCTTATTTTTTGCCGCGCGAAGCACGTCTTCGAGAAGTCCAGAACTAGCAAGTTGCGCCATACAGTCTGGCATTGCGCCCTGTCCTGGTAAAATGATTCGATCAGCAACTCTAATTTGCTCTGGTGTATTCGCAATCACCACACGAGCGTCTGGCGCAACTTTCAACAAAGCTTGGGCTACGGAGCGAATATTACCCATTCCATAATCGACGATTGCAATGTTCGACAAAGACAATTCCTATGGCATTTTGAGTTAAAGGCTTCCTTTAGTGGAAGGAACTATACCTAGAGCTCTTGGATCTATGGCCACAGCCATTCGTAAAGCCCGACCAAATGCCTTAAAAACAGTCTCCATTTGGTGATGCGCATTTACGCCACGTAAATTATCAATGTGTAGTGTCACGCCAGCATGATTGGCAAAACCTCGAAAAAATTCAATACTCAAATCCACATCAAATGTTCCAATACGAGCGCGTGTAAAAGGTACATGAAACTCAAGTTCTGGCCTACCAGACAAATCGATCACTACCCTAGACAAAGTTTCGTCTAGGGGCACATAGGAATGCCCATATCTGCTCAGTCCAGCCTTGTCGCCAACGGCTTTAGCCAGTGCTTGGCCTAAGGTAATCCCAATATCCTCAACAGTATGGTGATCGTCAATATGCGTATCCCCCTTCGCTTCAATAGTTAAGTCAAACATGCCGTGCCTAGCAATTTGGTCTAACATATGGTCTAGGAATGGTACGCCTGAATTCAGTTTGGCAAGACCGGAGCCATCCAAGTTCAGCGTAATGGTAACTTGGGTTTCGGATGTGTTTCGTGTAACTTCAACTTGTCTCATACCGTCATAATATCATTCGTTATCTAATTCTTATACTGAAGGATGTCTTATTATGTCTCTTTTTTGGAGCAAAACAGTTCAAACATTAACCCCTTATACGCCGGGTGAACAAATACAATTAGATCATTTAATTAAATTGAATACGAATGAAAGTCCCTATGGACCTTCCCCAAAAGCGCTCGCAGCAATTGCCAATGCCACAAATAATAGTCTAAGACTATACCCTCCCCCAAATTCGAACGAACTCAAAAACGGTATCGCAAAAGCATATGGGCTAGAGCATTCCCAAGTTTTTGTCGGGAACGGTTCTGACGAAGTGCTGGCTCATATATTTTTGGGTCTATTGAAACATTCTGCGCCCATTCTTTTTCCAGATATTACCTACTCGTTTTATCCCGTTTACTGCAACTTGTACGAAATTCCCTATCAATTGATCCCTTTAGATCACGAATTTAATATTCAAATTGATGATTATTTAGCCCGCCCCCAAAATGCAGGGATTATTTTCCCCAATCCGAATGCGCCAACAGGAAAAGCTATACCCGTGCGCGAGATCAAACGGCTTCTCCAAAAAAATACTCACAGCGTTGTAGTCATCGATGAGGCTTATGTCGATTTTGGAGCAGAGTCTAGCGTCCATCTGCTTGAGGAGTTTAATCAATTAATCGTAACCCATAGCCTATCAAAATCTCGCGCTCTGGCAGGTCTGAGGGTTGGATATGCTTTAGCAAGCCCGCATTTAATTGAAGGCCTAGAGCGCGTTAAAAATAGTTTTAATTCTTATCCATTAGGTAGGCTGGCACAAGCAGGTGGGCTAGCAGCAATCGAAGATCAGGATTATTTTCGTTCATCTTGCGAAAAAATCCAAAACACCCGAGCTATTTTTATGCAGGAACTCAGTAAATTAGGATTCGATACGCTCGATTCACAAGCTAATTTTGTCTTTACTAAACATTCAAAAATAGCAGCGCATAATCTTTATACCCAATTACGCGCCGAAAATATTTTGGTTAGACATTTTGCGATTCCAAGGATAGAGAACTTCCTTCGCATTACTATCGGCACGGATGAGCAATGCGCACAATGTATTACTATCCTCAAAAAGATACTGTCTTCTGCTATTTAGTGCGTGAAGTCGAGTTTTAAAGATTACCTATTGATCTTTAAGATGGCTGATTGTTTTAGATAATTTCATATAGCTTGCTCGTGTTCATCAACTCGAGCAAGCTCGATACATGCTTTGAAACGAATGCATCACCAAGCTGAATCTGAACTAAGAGGGGAGTCACCAAAAAAGACCTCACTCAGTCCTCAAAATTATTGCTTTAGACGCTACTTTAGGCGCATTTGTGCTGCCATAGCGTGCGCTTGCAAGCCCTCACCATTTGCCAAAACACTAGCAATTTGTCCAAGCGATTGGGCACCTTCCTCGCTCACCTCAATGAGACTGCTACGCTTGATAAAGTCATACACTCCGAGTGGAGATGAGAAGCGCGCCGTTCTTGAGGTTGGTAATACATGGTTCGGCCCAGCACAATAGTCACCGAGTGACTCACTTGTAAATTTTCCTAAAAATATCGCACCAGCATGTCGAATATGATTTAGCCA
Organism: uncultured beta proteobacterium; assembly: GCA_903871735.1. Classification (GTDB taxonomy): domain Bacteria; phylum Pseudomonadota; class Gammaproteobacteria; order Burkholderiales; family Burkholderiaceae; genus Polynucleobacter. The sequence continues at coordinate 12,397 of CAIQHU010000127.1, forward strand.
TTGACGCGGGTTCTCCGCCGAAATCTCTAAATGCTCTGGCGCAATTTGATTAGAAATGTGACAAGCTTGCTCCATACTATCTACTAGTATCATTGCGCCACGATTCTTGAGAGAAGTCCTAATGATATCTTTTCTAGGCATCTTTTCAATTAATCGATCAATACTTTGTACTACCTCATCTAAATATTCGGCATTCGGGCACAGCAATATCGACTGGGCAAGCTCATCATGCTCAGCCTGCGAAAACAAATCCATAGCGACCCAGTCTGGTGGGGTTTTACCATCACAAATAACTAAGATTTCTGACGGACCAGCAATCATATCAATACCCACCGTACCAAAGACCCGACGCTTAGCGCAAGCCACAAAAGCATTACCAGGACCCACGATTTTATCTACTGCCGGAATACTTTTTGTGCCATAAGCTAAAGCTCCTATCGCTTGAGCACCGCCAATCGTAAATACCCGATCCACCCCAGCAATGGCAGCAGCAGCCAAAACTAGCGGATTATGCAGACCATCCGGGGTTGGCACAACCATGACTAATTCACCAACACCAGCTACTTTAGCCGGTATGGCATTCATCAATACCGAAGAAGGGTATGCGGCCTTTCCTCCAGGAACATAAATTCCGACTCGGTCTAGGGGACCAATCTGTTGGCCCAATACCGTGCCATCTGGCTCAGTATATTCCCAACTTTTACAACCAGACTCTCTCATCTGACGTTCATGGTAAGAGCGAACTCGCATAGCGGCATTTTCTAGGGCTTCAAGTTGCTCTAAGGGTAATTGCTTGCGCGCTTCATTGAGTTGATCAGCCGTAATTTGTAAATCGGCAATGGTTCTCGCTGTTAACCGGTCAAACTGATTAGTATGCCGAATCACCGCGTCATCACCCTCAATCCGGACTTCTTTGAGGATGCTAATAACAGTTTTCTCGATCGCTGTTTGATCATCCTCGGAAAAACTCAATAAGTCATTTAGCTCCTGATCAAAACTCTCTGAATGAGTACTAAGACGGCGCATCATGATTTAATTCGATAAAGTTGCTGCAGCAGCAAAGGCGTCTAAAAAAAACTGCATCTGCGCCCGGCGCCTTTTATGTGCAGCTTGGTTCACAATTAAGTGTGCGCTGATAGGCATAATATTTTCAACTTCGACTAGTTGATTTGCCTTTAGCGTATTTCCCGAAGAAACTAAATCAACAATTGCATCTGCAAGACCGACTAAAGGGGCTAACTCCATCGAGCCATACAGCTTAATTAAATCAACATGGACACCTTTAGTAGCAAAGTGATCACGCGCAGTTTTTACATACTTGGAAGCTACTCGCAGACGCGCACCCATTTGAACTGCTGAGTTGTAATCGAAGCCCTCTTTTACAGCGACAGACATTCGGCACTGTGCAATTCGAAGATCGGTCGGCACATAGAGGCCCTCAAAGCCATTCTCGATGAGGACGTCCTTACCGGCCACGCCAAAATCAGCAGCCCCAAACTGGACATAAGTTGGCACGTCCGATGCGCGGACAATAATAATTCGCAACTCTGGATGCGAAGTCGGAATGATTAATTTACGGGAAGTTTCTAAGTCCTCAGAAATAGTGATGCCAGCTCTCTCAAGCATTGGCAATGTTTCTTCGAAAATTCTTCCTTTTGATAGGGCAAGAGTTAACATCCTATTATTATCCTACAAGAATCTCCAAGAGGCTTGTGACATGGAACTTCATCTGCCCAGATGTCAATGATCGATCATTAGAAGGACTTAAATTATGCACCTTGCATTACTTCACCCGGGTTATATCAGCCCCTAAAGCATTTAATTTTCGTTCCATGCGGTCATAGCCTCTATCTAAATGATAAATTCGGTCTACGATCGTCTCGCCATCTGCAACCAAACCAGCAATCACAAGGCTTGCCGAAGCGCGTAAATCCGTGGCCATTAAAATGGCCCCTGATAAATGCGCTACCCCTTCAATGACCGCGGTATTACCTTCGATTGCAACTTTGGCTCCTAAACGATTCATTTCTTGCACATGCATAAAACGATTCTCAAAGATAGTTTCGGTCACTCTCGAGCTGCCACTCGCGATCGTATTTAATGCCATAAATTGGGCTTGCATGTCAGTTGGGAAAGCAGGGTACTCCGAGGTTCTAAAGCTGACTGGTTTAGGTCTTTGGGCCATCTTAGCGCGTATGGTATCTGAGCTAATTTCCATCTCTAAGCCAGCTTCACGCAATTTAGCAATAACCGCTTCTAAGGTCTGCGGGCGACATTTTTTTATCGTAATTTCGCCACCAGTTGCTGCTACAGCACATAAAAAAGTACCGGTTTCAATGCGATCAGCAATAATTTCATATTCGGCACCGTGTAATGCTTCTACTCCGATAATAGTCAGATGATCAGTCCCAAGTCCTTGTATGTTTGCACCCATAGCTATTAACAAGTGCGCTAAATCAGTGACTTCTGGCTCCCGCGCGGCATTTTCTAAAACAGTTGTACCCTCGGCCAAAACTGCAGCCATCAATAAATTCTCTGTGCCGGTCACGGTGATCATGTCCGTTAAGATCCGCGCTCCCCTTAATTTCTTTCTTGGACTTGCCGCATAGGCTTCTATATAGCCGTGCTCAACCTCCATTTGGGCGCCCATCGCTTGCATACCCTTCATGTGCTGATCAACTGGCCGTGCTCCGATAGCACAGCCACCCGGAAGGGAGACGCGAGCTTTTCCAAAACGCGCCAACAAAGGGCCCAAGACTAAAATAGATGCCCGCATGGTTTTCACCATGTCATAAGTTGCTTCGGGTTTGTCAATTGTCTGTGCTTGGATCTCTAAAACAGATCGGTCAGCTGGATTGGGGAAATGAATTAAAACCCCCATTTGTCCCAGTAGCTTTAACATCGTGCGAACATCTTGTAAATCGGGTAAGTTTCTTAAAATAATCTTTTCCGACGTGAGCAAAGTGGCACATAAAATTGGTAAAGCGGCATTTTTGGCGCCAGCTATAGCAACCTCACCAAATAGAGGATGCCCACCTCGAATTACTAACTTGTCCATACACTAACTCACAAAATTCAATTAATTTTAACTAGCGCTCTGCTTAGCAAACTCTTCAGGAGTGAGGGTTTTAAAAGACAGCGCATGTATTTCTGCTTTCATTCGCTCACCAAGAGCTGTATAGACTTTTTGATGACGGGCAATCAATCGCAAACCAGAAAATTCTGCGCTGACAATCGTTGCAAAAAAATGCTGCCCATCGCCCGCAACCGTTATATGTGCGCAGTTGAGTCCAGACTGGATATATTGTTTAATTTCTTCTGGTGTGGGATACATAAGCATTTTTCCAATTCATTCAATTTTAGTGCCTTAACTTGTAACCAACCTTTAATAGTCTTAAACTAATTAGGCTAATTACAAATAAACACAAACCCAAAATCCCTAAGCTATGCCATGGGGAAACGTCGGACTGACCAAAAAATCCATAACGAAAACCATCAATCATGAAAAAAAATGGATTGAAATGCGACACAATCTGCCAAAAAGGAGGCAAGGTATGTATCGAATAAAAAACCCCTGACAACATCGTAGCCGGCATGATGACAAAGTTTTGTGACGCGGCTAACTGATCAAATTTATCCGCCCAAATTCCCGCAAGTAATCCCATAGCACCTAATAAAGCCGAACCAAGCAATGCGAAAATAATGATCCACCAAGGTGCTACGTACGATAAATCTACAAACCAAAGAGTCACTAAAAAAACTCCCAAGCCAACTGCTAAACCACGAACCATTGCCGCGCCAACATATGCACAAAAAAATTCCAGGTGAGATAGGGGGGCTAGTAAAACAAAGACTAAATTACCCGTAATTTTTGACTGAATCAATGAAGAGGATGTGTTCGCAAAAGCGTTTTGTAATAGACTCATCATAATGAGTCCTGGAATTAAAAAAGAAGAGTAGTCCTTACCGTAAATCTTCGGGCTATTTTCTAAGACATGTCCAAAAATTAATAAATATAAAACAGCTGTCAAAACGGGTGCGCCAACTGTTTGAAAAGCTACTTTATAAAAACGTTTTACTTCCTTGTGAAATAAAGCGATAAAACCACTTTGAACTACCGCCTCTGGCATCAGCGCTATCGGCCTTAGCTGTTTCATTTCAGACATTTATTGCGCTTCCGCCATAATTTTTACAAAAACGGCCTCTAAATCAGCCGCGCCATCGTCTCCAAGGACTTTGGGCGCCATACCGGCAGGCCGATGCTTGGCTAATAAATTTTCAGTTGTATCAAGAGCGACTAGTCGACCACCCTTGAGCATTGCAATGCGTGCGCAAAGGCTTTCGGCCTCTTCTAAATAATGCGTTGTTAAAACAATCGTATGGCCAGCCTGATTCAAACGACTAATAAACTGCCATAGGGACTGACGCAATTCGACATCCACTCCAGCAGTAGGCTCGTCAAGGACAATTACAGGTGGGCGATGAACTAATGCCTGGGCGACTAAGACCCGCCGTTTCATCCCACCGGATAAAGACCGCATATTAGACTGCGCCTTACTCGTTAAATCTAGATTGGCCATGATCTCATCAATCCAATCATCGTTGTTTCGTAAACCAAAGTAGCCCGACTGGAAGCGCAAGGTCTCTCGTACAGTAAAAAATGGGTCAAACACCAGTTCTTGAGGGACCACGCCAAGTTGCCGGCGTGCAATCCGAAAATCTTTCTCAACGTCATGGCCCATGACCTCTATTTTTCCGGAGTCGGGACGACTAAGCCCAGCCATCGTTGATATTAACGTCGTTTTACCAGCCCCATTAGGGCCTAATAACCCAAAAAATTCTCCTTGCTGAATATCAAATGAGATGCCGTCTAGAGCCTGTACTTTACCGTAACTTTTTCTGACGTCTTTAATTGATAAGGCCAACATGCTTATGATTTATTGAAGGAAATTAGATCACTCATGCCATATACTGAAACCAATACAGCTAACTTCGGTGGAGGATTTAGCACGATCATGTTTGGATAAATCCTCAGCCATGCCAAAAGAACCGCTAAAACGGACGAATCAAATTCTTTGAGAGATGTTGCATCAACTTCTTGCCTATCTGCCAATTTTGAGAGGCTTTTTAAATAAGCAACGCCTTGATCACGAATCATGGGCGCATTGTCATGATTTAATTTGGCAGGAAAATTCAACATGCTCTAATATAACCCACGATTAAAATCATTCGATTTATTTAGCCTTAGACAACTGGCGATTTCGCTCCTGAAGGAACTTGATTAAGCCATCAATCCCATTTTGGCTGATCTGATTATTAAACTGGTTACGATAGGCTTCGATTAACCAAGCCCCCAATACGTTAATGTCGTAGACTCTCCAACCATTTGGGGTCTTTTCTAAACGATAATCAATTTGGATCGGCTCACCCTTATTCAGAACCTGCGTTCTAACAACTACATCCGTGTCCTCAGGTGCTGCCTTAAAGGGGCGATATTGCACTGTCTGGTCTTTAATTTGGGTAAGTGCCCCTGCATAGGTACGGATCAACAGCAACTTAAACTCGATAGCAATCTGATTTTGTTGCTCTGGGGTAGCCTTACTCCAATTTCGACCCATGGCTAACTGCGTAGTCCTTTGTAAATTAGCAAACGGCATAATTTTTTGGTCAACCAGTGTAATCACACGGTTGATATTACCCGCTTGAATTTCTTTATCTGTCTTAACAATAGTCATGACATCATTCACAATCGCTTGTATTAACCCGTCTGGCGTGGCATCAATGGCTTGGGTTTGTGCTTGCACATTTGGCCAAAGGAAATAGCTAAAAGATAATGCCAGAGCTATCAGTAAGCGCCCACATTGCGAAATAACAATTGATTTTAAAGCAGATGACTTCAAAACACTCAAACTAGACATGAAAAATCCTAATAAAAAAGTAACCAAATTTTAACGCTTTTTTATCAGTTCACCCTATCTCATCCGCTTTTCTTCTCCAGGATACTGCATCCTGTTGTTTTGAGCGTCATAATCATCGATTAAGGGCGGCTCGCCATCATAGATTAAAAAACGTCTTCTTTGTAAATATGCATCTCGCACAAAGCTATACTGATCAAAAGCCACTCCGGCTAGAAGGCCGCTAGCATTGAGATACTTTAAGCGTTGATCAACAATACGAACGCCACTGACGATATTGCGAACTGGCACATTATCTATTTGATTAATCAAAATATCTGTGTTTAAATCAGCGACCCAACCAAAAGCATCTCTCAGAGAGCTTGGGCCTAATATAGGTAATACAACATACGGGCCCGAAGGGATCCCCCAAACACCAAAAGTTTGTCCGAAGTCCTCTTTATGTTTTTCTAAACCTGCTTCGGTAGCCACATCAAAAATTCCGCCTAGGCCAATCGTCGTATTTACAAAAACCCGAATCAGATCATCTAAAGCGGTTTTAGGCTTGCCTTGTAATAATTGCTGAACTGCTGTAAAAACATCGCCCACATTGGCAAAAACATTTGAAAATCTACTTCGAACTATTTCTGGGACGGCATATTCATACACTTTAGTCAAAGGGCGTACGACATAATCATCTAAATTGGTATTAAACACATACACGTTACGATTTAAAGCCTCCCAAGGGTCTGCTTTACTTCGCACCTGACCTTCTGGAATGGTCGCACAACCCACTAGAAAAAGGGTCAGCAGGCCTACCAAAAACTGGCAAAAAAAGCGATGGTTTAAAGGCATAAGTATTACTTTTTCTCAGGACTTGAATTTTGGCCAGAATCTGCAGCCTTATTGTATAAAAATTGACTAATTAAACTCTCAAGTACCATTGCGGACTGGGTTTGTGTAATTTTACCACCCTCGGCCAAGTACTGTGCATCGCCCCCAGCCTCAAGACCAATATACTGCTCACCAAGAATTCCAGAAGTTAAAATTTTTGCAGACGTATCTTTTGGAAAACGATAGCGCTCATCCAAATTAAAGACGACGCGCGCTAAATAATTTTGGTCATCAAACTCAATAGCCGCTACGCGACCCACAACAACTCCAGCACTCTTAATTGGCGCCCTTGGTTTTAATCCACCGATATTGTCAAAACTCGCAACGATTGTGTATGTCTTAGAAAAACTAAATGAGCTCATATTTCCTGCTTTTAAGGCTAAAAATAAGATGGCTAAAAAACCAATGGCCACAAATAACCCAACCCAAAAATCGAATACTGTTTTTTTCATATTTGGCCCACTATGTATAAATGAATCATGAACAAATCGTTTTCTTCAAGTAGAAAACATCACCGCTGTAAGTAAGAAATCCAGAGCTAAAACGGTTAGGGAAGAAATCACCACTGTGCGCGTAGTTGCAAGGGATACTCCCTCCGGCGTGGCTTTGCTTTCATAACCCTGATATAGAGCAATAAATGTAACAGCGATGCCGAACACCACACTTTTAACAACGCCATTACCAATATCCTTAATTACATCAACCCCACCCTGCATTTGAGACCAAAAAGCCCCTGAATCCACTCCAATCAGAACAACACCAACTAAATATCCACCGACAATGCCAAGGGCACTAAAAATAGCTGCCAAAAGGGGCATAGCAATAATCCCCCCCCATAGTCTTGGCACAAGTACGCGCGTAATCGGATCTACCGCCATCATTTCCATAGCGGACAATTGCTCTCCAGCTTTCATGAGTCCGATTTCCGCTGTTAAAGATGTTCCAGCCCGTCCTGCAAATAAAAGTGCAGTAACAACTGGGCCCAATTCGCGCGTGAGTGAAAGGGCTACTAATAGCCCCAAAGCCTGCTCCGAGCCATACTTATTAAGAGTGTAATAGCCCTGCAGACCCAAAACAAATCCAACAAATAAGCCAGACACCGCAATAATTACAAAAGAATAATTGCCTAGAAAAAAGATTTGGTCTGCAACTAAACGAAACCTCTTGAATAGAATTGATGAACGCCCCAACATGACAACAAACATTTTCGCAGCGTGCCCAATACTCGCAACATTGACTCTTACAAATGTGCCAAGATCAGTAATTCGATCTGCCAAAAAATTTCTCATCGGATTGAACCATCCGATTGACTTCTATTTACAACTCCAAAGTCCTGATCAATCGCTAAGCCAGGATAGTGAAACGGTACAGGTCCATCAGGTTGAGCATCGATAAATTGCCTGACAAAAAGGTCTTTAGATCGCATCAGCTCTTGCGGCGTGCCTTGTGCGGCAATCTTTCCACCCGCTATAAAGTACACATAATCAGCAATTTCAAATGTCTCGGGAACATCATGTGTCACAACAATGCTTGTGGCACCAAGAGCATCATTCATATCCCGAATCAAATGGGCAGTAACACCTAAGGCAATCGGATCTAATCCAGCAAACGGCTCATCAAACATAATTAAAGGCGGATCTAAGGCAATCGCTCTAGCTAAGGCTACACGTCTAGACATGCCCCCAGATATTTCTGAGGGCATTAAACCTCTGGCATTACGCAAGCCAACCGCATTTAATTTCATCATCACCAAATCTTGAATCATTGCCTCATCTAAACTCGTGTGTTCACGCAAGGGGAATGCAACATTTTCAAAAACACTCATGTCGGTAAATAGTGCCCCAAACTGGAATAACATACCCATTTTGCGTCGTACCCGAACCAATCCTTCGTGATTAAGAGAGCCAATATCCTCACCATCAAATAGAACCTTGCCGGCATTTGCTAGGACTTGCCCACCTAATAAGCGAAGTACAGTCGTTTTGCCACAACCAGACCCCCCCATTACCGCTGTAACTTGACCTCTTTTAAATGACATATTGAGGCCATTTAAGATCGTTCTTTGGTCCGGGGAATAGGAAAAGCTGACCTCTTTTAAGCTGGCTATTTCATCCAATTTTGACTGTGTACTCGAATCCATTTCTCAATTATCATGCAATTTTTGAGAAAGTCTTCAATTAATAACCGTTTTAAGTTGTAAAGCTCACTTAGTTGTTGCCATTAAAGCATCGTCAAAGATTGCTACGGCTCGAGTCCAACCCGCGGAGGCTCCTCGGATTTTGTGCGGAAAGCAACTGATAAAAAATCCGTCGGCAGGTAATACTTCTAAATTGTGTAATTTTTCTAAATGACAATAACCAATATCCCGACCCGCCTTATGACCCTCCCAAATTAAACTAGAATCTTGCGTTTTTTGATATTTTTTCTGCGTATGAACAAAGGGCGCATCCCAACTCCAGCCATCAATGCCGGTTAAACGAATGCCTCTCTCTAAAAGATACATAGTCGCTTCATAGCCCATACCACAACCAGAGCTCACATAATCAGCATGACCATATCGAGATCCAGCACGGGTATTCACTACAACAATTTCTAACGGCTTTAATTCATGATGAATTCTTTTGAGCTCTGCCTCCACATCTTTTGCCTGCACAACATAGCCGTCTTCAAAATGCCGAAAATCTAATTTCACCGCTGGGGCAAAGCACCACTCCAAAGGCACCTCATGGATGGCTATGGATGGCTTTTTATCCCCCAAGGCATTATCCATCGTGCTATGAAAGTGGTAAGGCGCATCTAAGTGCGTACCATTATGGGTAGAAATCGTTGCAACTTCAACAGCCCAACCCTCCCCATCCGGTAATTCATTTTTTTGCAATCCTGGAAAAAAGTCTGCAATCCTCTCAATCGTATCTTCGTGGGTAAAGTATTCAATTCGAGGCTTAAATGAAGGCGGATCACTGAGAACATCGTTCTCTAAAAAAATAGAAATATCGACAAATTTACGGCTCATCTGCATGTCTCCTAATATGTATTTACACTTTTTATGGATTACTAAATATTCAATTACAGCTTCATCAGAAACTTTATCTGGGCAAAACGCTAGCTCCCATTAGATACTCGTCTACGGCTCTGGCGCACTGACGACCCTCTCGAATCGCCCAGACAACTAGGGATTGGCCCCGACGCATGTCTCCAGCAGCAAAGACTTTCGGATGATTAGTATGATAAGCACGCTCACCCTCTGTCGAAGCCTTTGCATTTCCCCGAGCATCCTTCTCGATCCCAAAGCCACTTAATATTTGCTGCGCTGGCGAAACAAAACCCATTGCTAATAAGACTAAATCAGCCTTCATCTCAAATTCAGAATTTGGAACTTCTGTCATTTTTCCATTCTGCCATTCCAAGCGTACACCAATTAATTTCTCTACTTTGCCGTTCTTTCCTTCAAATCGTTTGGTAGCAACTGACCAGTCTCGTTCACACCCCTCTTCGTGCGACGAAGATGTACGAAGTTTTGTTGGCCAATAAGGCCATACTAAAGGCTTATTCTCCTCCTCAGGTGGCTGCGGAAGTAGTTCAAACTGACTCACAGATTTTGCACCATGCCGGTTGGATGTGCCAACGCAATCTGAGCCAGTATCACCACCACCAATAACAATGACATGCTTACCGTGAGCATGTATGTCATTTTTTAGATCCCCCGCAACTTCTTTATTTTGCGGTATCAAAAACTCTAGCGCAAAATGAACGCCAGCTAAATCTCGCCCTGGAATAGGTAAGTCTCTTGGTTGCTCAGCACCACCACTGACTATGACCGCATCAAATTCTTCTAAAAGGCGATCCGGGTCAATCCTCTCTTGAGAGTAGTCTTTAATAAATGGGTCTAATTGTTCTTTGCCGACCATCACACTTGTCTTGAAAATAACTCCCTCAGCAATCATCTGTTCAACACGACGATCAATTAAACCCTTTTCCATCTTAAAATCCGGAATACCGTACCGTAATAGGCCACCGATACGATCATTCTTTTCAAAGACAGTCACCTGATGCCCTACACGCGCCAATTGCTGGGCCGCAGCCATCCCAGCTGGACCTGAACCGACTACTGCAATCTTTTTATTTGTTTGGTGGGTAGGCAAAATAGGCTTAACCCAGCCATGCTCCCACGCACGATCAATAATGGCATGTTCGATCGACTTGATTCCAACTGCTTCACTATTAATTCCTAGAGTACAGGCAGCTTCACATGGTGCAGGACAAATCCGCCCCGTAAACTCTGGGAAATTATTTGTAGAATGTAAAACTTCTATCGCCTGTTGCCAGTCTTGCTGAAAAACTAGGTCGTTAAAGTCCGGAATAATATTGTTCACTGGACAGCCATTATTACAAAATGGAATCCCGCAATCCATACAACGGGCACCCTGAATCTTGGCCTCTTCATCCGTCAGTGAGATGACGAACTCCTTGTAATGCTGTACCCGTTTTGTGGCGTCTTCGTAGTGTTCAGACTGTCGCTCGAACTCTAAAAAACCTGTCATTTTTCCCATCGTTTTCTCTCTATCTCTTTAAATCTTTAAACAGTTGTTAATTTCTTAGTGGCATTTGGATTTGATTTTTCCCATAGCTCACCCAAGGCACGCTTATACTCCGTCGGAAATACTTTGATAAATTGACCAAGTGCCACATCCCAATCTTTCAAGATAGCTTTAGCCTGTTCGGAGCCGGTATAGCGGAAGTGTTTTTCGATCAAGTCTTTCAGTATTTCTTCATCAGTCAATCGATCACCACCATCTTTTACATCTAATGGGGCATGCCATTGTGCTTGCGGTATGGTTGCTATCTGTGCAGCCGAGCGAAGGACTGGCTCTAAAGTTGCCATCGTGGTATTACACCGCTTTGCAAATAAGCCATCCTCATCAAAAACATATGCAATACCACCACTCATACCAGCCGCAAAATTACGGCCAGTATTTCCTAGGACAACCACAGTCCCACCAGTCATATACTCAGCCCCGTGGTCTCCTGTGCCCTCTACAACCGTTAGTACTCCGGAGTTTCTTACCGCAAAGCGCTCGCCGGCCACACCATTAAAGTATGCCTCCCCGGCAATAGCGCCATATAAAACAGTATTGCCAACAATAATGTTTTCTATCGAGTTGCCTTTAAATTCATGTGGAGTTCGTACAATCACACGTCCGCCAGAAAGGCCCTTGCCAACATAATCATTACCATCACCCACTAAGTCAAAAGTTATACCCTTTGCTAAGAACGCCCCAAAACTTTGGCCAGCAGTGCCATTTAACTGGATGTGAATCGTGTCATCAGGCAAACCAGCATGACCATATTTTCTTGCGACGCGCCCAGAAAGCATGGCCCCAACGGTACGATTAACATTCTTCACTGGATGAATAAAAGATACCCGCTCTCCCCGCTCAAGAGCTACACTAGACTTTACTATTAAGTCTTGATCAAGCGCTTTTTCAAGATTGTGATCCTGTGTCGTAACTTGACGCTTATCAGGATTTAACTGGTGCAGTGGCTGCGCAAAGATTTTCTTGAAATCTAGGCCTTTGGCTTTCCAGTGATCAATGCCTTTTTTGGTATCTAGTAAATCAACTCGCCCAACTAATTCATCAAAAGTCCGAATGCCCAACTGCGCCATAATTTCTCGCACTTCTTCGGCAATGTAGAAGAAAAAATTCACGACATATTCTGGCTTACCTGAGAATTTCTTTCGTAAGACCGGATCTTGCGTTGCCACTCCTACTGGACAAGTATTCAAATGGCACTTGCGCATCATGATGCATCCCTCGACCACTAATGGCGCAGTTGCAAAACCAAATTCGTCAGCGCCTAATAATGCCCCAATCACAACGTCACGACCAGTTTTCATCTGGCCATCTGCTTGAACACGGATACGTCCTCGCAGTCCATTTAAAACAAGGGTTTGCTGCGTTTCTGCTAAGCCTAATTCCCAAGGGGAGCCTGCATGTTTGATCGAAGACAGCGGCGACGCACCTGTGCCACCATCATGGCCTGAAATCACTACATGGTCTGCTTTTGCTTTTGCTACGCCAGCCGCAACAGTCCCAACACCAACCTCCGAGACAAGCTTGACGGAAATATCCGCCTGCGGATTGACATTTTTTAAATCATGTATCAGCTGCGCCAAGTCTTCGATCGAATAAATATCATGATGTGGTGGTGGTGATATTAAGCCAACACCAGGTACTGAATAACGTAATTTACCAATATAGTCGGATACTTTTCCACCAGGAAGTTGACCGCCCTCACCAGGCTTTGCCCCTTGCGCCATCTTAATTTGGATTTGATCTGCAGAAATCAAATACTCTGCCGTTACTCCAAAGCGGCCTGATGCCACCTGTTTAATTTTTGACCGTAATGAGTCTCCAGGAAGGAGTGCAATATCGGCTTCAATGACTTCTTTACCCAGTTGACTAGCAATCGTTTGGCCAGCCGCAATAGGTATTCCTTTCAGTTCATTACTATAGCGATTTTGATCCTCACCACCTTCCCCTGTATTGGATTTACCACCAATCCGGTTCATTGCTACAGCTAGGGTCGCGTGTGCTTCTGTGGAGATTGAGCCTAAGGACATCGCACCGGTTGCAAACCGTTTTACGATTTCTTTTGCGGGCTCTACTTCGTCCAACAAAATTGCTTTACTTGGGTCTAATTTAAATTCAAATAAACCGCGTAATGTCATATGACGCGTACTCTGATCATTAATTAAATGAGCATACTCTTTATACGTTTTGTATCCGCCGTTTTCTGGACCTGAGCGCGTAGAATGTTGCAATTTTGCAATCGAATCGGGCGTCCACATATGATCTTCGCCCCTGATCCGGTAAGCATATTCACCCCCGGCTTCGAGCATCGTGGTTAATGTTGGATCTTCTCCAAATGCTAACTGATGCATTCTAATTGACTCTTCTGCAACATCAAATATTCCTACCCCACCGATATTAGAGGCCGTTCCTGTAAAGTATTTTTTGACGAGATCTTCTGCTAAGCCAATAGCCTCAAAAATTTGAGATCCTGTATAGGACATATATGTTGATATGCCCATTTTGGACATCACTTTTTGTAGTCCCTTTCCAACAGCCTTGACATAGTTATAGATGACTTTTTCTGCGGATAACTCCCCTGGTAAACCTTTTGCCATTTCTGCTAAAGTTTCCATGGCTAAATAGGGGTGTACAGCCTCTGCTCCATATCCCGCCAAGAGGGCAAAATGGTGGGTTTCTCTTGCTGAACCAGTTTCTATTACAAGTCCCGTACTGGTTCGCAAGCCTTTTTGAACCAAATGTTGATGAATCGATGAAGTTGCTAAGAGTGCAGGTATCGCCACATAACTCTCTGCAACTTGCCGATCACTCACAATTAAAATATTAAATCCTAATTTAACGGCGTCTACCGCTTCTGCACATAAAGACGCGAGCCGCGCTTCAATGCCCTCTTTACCCCAAGCTACGGGATAGCAAATATCTAATTCATGGGAACGAAATTTGCCACCGGTATAGTGCTCTATATGTCGAATTTTTGACATATCATTTAAGTCTAAAATAGGTTGGCTAACCTCTAATCGCATCGGTGGATTAATGTTATTTGTGTCTAGTAGATTTGGCTTCGGGCCAATGAATGACACCAAGGACATCACCATGTTTTCACGTATAGAGTCAATGGGTGGATTCGTTACTTGGGCAAATAATTGCTTAAAATAGTGATACAGAATTTTATTTTTATTCGATAAAACGGCTAATGGGCTATCGTTACCCATAGAGCCAACTGCTTCTTCACCTGTTTGGGCCATGGGTGCCATTAAAAACTTAATATCTTCTTGCGTATATGCAAAGGCTTGCTGGCGATCTAGTAATTTTGCCGCTGGACGAATATGCTTTTGATCATCTAGTAAATCTGTTTCGTTTGCATCAATTTCATCGAGCTTAATGCGTACCGCATCTATCCAACTTTTATATGGTTTAGCTTTTGATAAAGCTTCTTTTAACTCGTTATCCTCGATAATGCGACCCTGCTCCATATCGATCAAAAACATTTTGCCAGGCTGCAAACGCCATTTTTTGACGATCTTACTTTCTGGAAATTTTAAAACCCCTGCTTCCGAAGCCATAATGACTAAATCATCATCCGTTACATAGTAACGTGCAGGACGCAAGCCATTTCGGTCTAGCGTTGCTCCAATTTGTCGTCCATCTGTAAATGCAATCGCTGCTGGGCCATCCCATGGCTCCATCATGGCTGCGTGGTACTCGTAAAATGCTCGGCGATTTTCATCCATTAAAGTATGCTGTTCCCATGCTTCAGGAATCATCATCATCATGGCATGGGCTAATGGGTAGCCGGCCATAACTAAAAGCTCAAGGCAATTATCAAAACTGGCTGTATCGGATTGGCCTGGATAAATTAATGGCCATAATTTTTGTAAGTCATCGCCTAGAACGGGTGAACGTATTGCGCCGGTTCTGGCATTAATCCAGTTTACATTGCCCTTGACCGTATTAATTTCGCCATTGTGGGCAATCATGCGGTATGGGTGCGCTAACTCCCAAGCTGGGAATGTATTTGTTGAGAATCGCTGGTGTACTAATGCCAAGGCTGATACGACTCTTTCGTCTTTCAAATCTTTATAGTAAGCACCAACCTGGTTTGCTAATAGTAATCCCTTATAGACTACTGTTCGAGCGGACATCGAAGTTACAAAATATTCTTTGCCATGCTTCAGTTCTAGATGCTGTATGGCATGACTAGCTGATTTTCGGATGACATATAACTTTCTTTCTAAGGCATCTGTAGTCATAATCTCTCGCCCGCGACCAATAAATATTTGGCGAATTACGGGCTCGGATTGTCTGACATTTGGCGACATCGGCATGTCTGTATCAACCGGTACGTCTCTCCAACCCAAGATGACTTGACCCTCTATTCTGACGGTTCTTTCTAGTTCTTGTTCACATGCTAGACGTGATGCATTTTCTTTAGGCAAAAATACCATCCCAACCCCATACTCGCCGTCTGGAGGCAACTTAATCGACTGTTTAGCCATTTCCTCACGATAAAACTGATCTGGAATCTGTATTAATATCCCTGCGCCATCGCCCATTAACTCATCGGCACCCACTGCTCCACGATGGTCTAAGTTCTCAAGTATTTTTAAACCTTGGGATACGATTTCATGGGCTCGTTGCCCCTTAATATGCGCTACAAAGCCAACTCCACAAGCATCGTGCTCATTTGAAGGGTGATAAAGGCCTTGCGCTTCGGGACGCAATTTAGACAGATTACTCATCAGATATTCCTCAATGTATTACAGGGTTTTAAACAAGGTAGCGCCACCTTTGGTGAACAGTATTTGCCTTGGTCTAACTTGTGAAGCTCTCCTAAGGACTCACCCTGAGGAGTTACTATAGGGGAGATTCCTTGGATTTTCAAATACTAACCCAACCACTCCGTCCCCTATTTATCCCGCTGCACTATTTTGGCGAACCACGCACAGGGGACGGAGTGGGGTTGCGGAGATATTGTGTTTAAATACCTTGTCCTAAGCGCAACTCCCAAGCCCGTTGACGCTCAAATGGTGTGTTTCCTAAAGCCCAAAATGCCCGAGCATCTGTTAAGCCATAATTGGGGTCCTCTCCAATATGAATTCGATAACTGGACCAACGGTACTCCTTCGGGTGGGTTACTAAGCCCTCACTCACAGCAGCAAACTCGATTCGAGCTTGGGTTTCGAGCAAATCCAAATCCGCCTGGATTACCTTCGATACGTATCTGCCCTGCCAAATTGTTCCAGCCTGCCCATGCAATTGATTAAATAACTGCGTATATCTGCGCCCAAAGGATTGCATCGTCCTTGCCAAACTTTGCGCGTGGTTTGGAGTTGCTAATAATTCAATCCGATTTGCCAAAATACAGTACGCATGAACTGCTAATTCGTAATGCTTTGACGCGTCACGTAACCACGCCAAAGAACTGAGTTTTAATTCGTCACTTAAAAATATCGGTGATATGGCTCGTCCTCTTGCGACGATATGCATAGCTTGACCCGGAATTACTTCTCGTGCCTTTCTTGCCATGACTTCTAATCTTTCAATGAGGGATATTTGGGGCGAGCTGTAAATTCTGGAATAACCCAGTCACCATCCTCCCATTCAACTCCAGCTGGCTTAACTCTGGGCATATCAGGTACGTCAGCTAATGCCCGCGTCATGTAGTTAATCCACACGGGCAAGGAGAGTCCTCCGCCAGTCTCATTACTACCTAAACTGCGAGGCTTATCAAACCCCATCCAAACCACTGCGCTTACTTTTGGATGGTATCCAGCAAACCAAGCGTCGTGCGCATCATTAGTCGTTCCAGTTTTCCCGGCAATGTCTGTTCTCCCTAGCTTAACCCTAGCAGATGCGGCAGTTCCTGAACGGGTCACTTCTTGGAGCAAACTGTCTGCAACAAAGGCGGTGCGCTCATCCAAAACACGTAAGCTTTCATCACCGACGGCTTGCGGACTAGCCTCAAAAATAATCTTTCCCCTCATATCAACAATACGACTAATTAAATAAGGCTCCACGCCATATCCGCCATTAGCAAAAATACTATATCCAACCGCCATCTGCAACGGCGTAGCAGAACCAGCGCCAAGAGCTAATGTCAAATACGGCGGATGCTTTTCGGCCTCAAACCCAAATTTCTGAATAAAGCCCTGGGCATATACCGGCCCAATTGCCCGCATAATTCGCACAGTAGCTAAATTTTTAGATCGCGCTAAAGCCGCTCTGACGGTCATCAAACCCTCAGTTTTACCATCATAGTTTTTCGGCTCCCAAGGTTTACTGCCTGTCTCTGCGCCACCAATTGACAAATAAGCATCATTCACAAGAGTTCTGGGCATAATGCCCTTCTCAAGCGCAGCTGCGTATATAAAAGGCTTAAAAGAGGACCCGGGTTGACGCTGCGCCTGCATCGCATGATTAAACTGCCCTCGTCGAAAGTCAAACCCTCCAGACATCGCTAAGATTGCACCTGTTTGCGGGTTTAATGAAATCAATGCCGATTCAACCTCTGGCATTTGAACAATCTGAAATGTGTTGTTAGAAGAAGGCATTACTCGGACGATGGAGCCCTTCTTAATCCTTAATTTTGGTTGGGCACTCGGGCTTAAGGCCTCTTTCACAAAACTTAAACCAGCCCCCTTAATTGAAACCATCTCGCCAGAGGAAATAAATACCTTTAACTCACTCGAGCTCGCTTCTAATACTACCCCTGATTGAATCTCATCACTACTAGGGTGACTGATTAGCGCCTCGTCCAAAGCTCTTTTCATTTGCTTACTGTCAAACGACGCGTTCGGAATCTCCACAAAACCTTCTGGGCCACGATAACCGTGTTTTAAATCATAATCAATAATACCTTTTCGAACCGCTTGATAGGCAGCTTCTTGATGCACCTTTTTTACGGTTGTATAAACCTTTAAACCTTGTACATACACATTCTCGCCATACATAGTCACTAGTAACTGCCTGGCATACTCAGCAACATAATCGGCACGCACGTTAAATTCTTTACCTAAGCCTTTTACGAGTAACTCTTCGAGCATCGCCTCTGCATAGTCGTTACTCGAAATATATTTCAAATCACGCATCCGTTGCAAGATGTACTCCTGCCGAATCTTTGCGCGACGAAAATTGACAACGGGATTGTATGCGGACGGCGCCTTAGGTAATCCTGCCAGCATCGCCGACTCGGCAATACTCAGTTCATTCACATTCTTACCAAAATAAATTCTCGCAGCACTCGCAAATCCATAGGACCTTTGTCCAAGGTAAATTTGATTCATATACAACTCAAGAATCTTATCTTTGGAAAGATTTTGCTCAATTTTCCAAGCTAACAATATTTCATAGAGTTTGCGCGTTAAGGTCTTCTCATTGGATAAAAAGAAATTCCTAGCAACTTGCATCGTAATCGTTGACGCACCTTGAGACATACCACCGCCCAAATTGACTAAAGCAGCCCGCGCTACTCCCTGAAAATCAACTCCATGGTGTTCATAAAATCGATCATCCTCAATGGATAGGACGGCTTTTTTTAGCGCATCCGGAAATTTCGCAATCGGAGTAACATTCCGTCGTTCCTCACCAAATTCACCAATCATTTCTTCATCAGCTGAATAAATACGTAAAGGGACTTTTGGTTGATAGTCCGTTACCGCCTCTAAAGACGGCAGATTTGGCGTGGCGATGATAATGGCAAAAACCAGTAAAATTGCGCCCGCAATCATCCCACCAATAGACGCTAAACCAAGATACAAAATAATCTTTTTCATTCGAGTAACCTTCTAGTAAAAAAGACTCCTATTGCATATCTGCATTGCCAAGATTTTGCAGGCTTAAAAAGTGAATTCTTACACATCCGACAATTATAAAGTCGTGTTGATGCCTACTGATGCCTTTCCTACAAATAAATGCGTAGTTTCGTTCGTCTGATGCCACCCCATCGATTGAGAAAACATTTGAAAATAAGCACATGCTTAAACGAAAAATTTCGATGCAATCTTTTGATGACCTATTACAAGATCAATCCAAAAGTACCTCATATAACACCACAAATCATGCTGCAAGCTCAGTAACAGAAACTTTAGTGGATCCACAAACTGGCGAATTACTTCACAGCTATCCAGAAAATGCCGGCGGTAGCCAAGCCCATCAGCCATTTGCATTCGATGAGCCCAAAACACCATTTAACCAGCAAGATAACTCTTTTGCAAAGGCCAAACCCAACTCCTTTCGTTTGCCACAAAGTCACGCAGCAAATTTCTTCCGATGGTTCCACTTTCTATATCCCCTGATTTGTGCAGGGGTGTGTAGCACCATTCTATATTTTTTGTTTTTTAAGAATACCGAGTCCCAGAATCAGAAAATTATTGAGTTCGGTAATTCTGTTGAATCAAGCCTTTCTAACTTATCATCAGTTCCCGAAGATCTTCAAACACTCCTGTATCGGGTTGAACAGTTAGACGAGGATTTGCAATCTATCGAAAATCTTACCCTAGAAAATGAGCGTCTTTTTAACAAAGCCCAATTGCAAGTAGCTACACGACCCAAAACTAAGCAAGCCACCATAGTAGATCCTCTCAAAGATTTTATTTATCTGGGTAACTTCTCAATGAATCAGATGACGCATGTTGTTTTGGCTACGCCGTCTGGTAAAAAATACTTCCAGCTAGGCGACATGCCGATACCACTGCTACGTATTCATCAAATTCAAGACGATCTAATAATTCTGATTGACGCCTTAGGCAAACCACATATCCTTTTACGTGAAAGATCCTCGCAATGAAACTGCCTTGCATCAAACGATGTGGCATGATTTGTCTTGTCTATTTTATCTACTGCGCCCTCTTTACAAAAGACGGCCACACCTCATCTATTGGTGAGTTACCGACTACGCCAATTACCTTACTCTTTGAACGAATAGATTTACCAGATGCTTTCAAAATATTGGGAGAACTCGGTCAAGTTAACCTTTTAGGTATTCACCTATTAACCGGCTCCACATGGCTTAATTTTAAAAATGTTTCCTGGAATAATGCTTTTGAATTACTCTTGCAAAGTAATCAACTTTCTTATGTTAAAAAAGGGAACTTGATTTGGATTGCACCCATATCCCAAATAAAAGCGGATTCCCATCGCCACACGGATCAGCTCCAACTTTCTGCTTCAAAAAATAAACAAATTCTGATCGAAGCCCGTATTGTAGAGGCCGACTCTCGCTTTGCGCGTAACCTGGGTGTGAAGTTAGGCATCAGCAATACCTCTGTAACGACTCCCAATCAAACTCCCAGCCCACGCGTACATTCTGACCTCGGAGCGGATGGGTTGCATGGTTTTCCTGCAAGCTCAGCCGCTATTACGATGCTCAATAAAAAGGCTACGCAACTTTTACAGATTGAACTGAGCTCTCTCGAGTCTGATGGGCGCGGTCGGATTGTTTCCAATCCGAGAATAGTAACTACTAACGAGGTTAAGGCGATGATTGAGCAAGGTACAGAATTACCTTATCAAACTTCCACGAAGGACGGAGTGCGCGTGCATTTTAGAAAGGCTAATTTACGACTTGAAGTAACGCCTAAAATCCAAGACAGCTCAATCCAAATGGATGTAGAAATTAGTAAGGACACTATTGGCACAAAAACGGAACAGGGATATGCCATTGACACCAAACATCTCCGTTCACAAATTATGGTGGAAGATGGGGGAACAGTCGTAATTGGTGGTATTTTTCTACAAATTGAAAGGGAAGATGTGCTTCGGATCCCTTTTTTGGGGGAGATCCCTATACTCGGCAACCTCTTTAAGCACCAAGCAAAAATTACCGATAAAACGGAATTACTCGTCTTTTTAACCCCCACACTGATTAACCATAAAGGTGAAAAGCTCTCTGAGTAAATACAAAATAATTCTAATAATTCATAAAAAATAACCGGCGAAGCAAAGCGTGCGTAAAATTAGTGGGTGAGCTCAGTTCCTATCAATATATTTTTAATTGGCCTAATGGGCGCCGGCAAGTCCAGCGTTGGCAAAGTCTTGGCCAAACGGCTAGGAAAAGTCTTTATCGATAGCGACCATGAAATTGAAAAGCGTTGTGGCGTAAAAATCCCGACTATATTTGAAATGGAAGGTGAAGAAGGTTTTCGTAAACGGGAATCTGCAGTAATTAAAGAACTCTGCCAAATGCAAGATATTGTTCTAGCTACTGGTGGTGGTAGTGTTCTACTCCCTGAAAATCGCCAAATCCTACAAAGCCATGGTCACGTGGTTTACCTACGAGCCAACCCGCATGAACTTTGGCTTAGAACACGCCACGATCGCGGCCGCCCTCTCTTAAATACCCAAGACCCAGAACAAAAATTAAAAGAGCTTTTCGACCTTAGAGACCCTATTTATCTTTCTATTGCTCATCAAATCATCGAAACTGGTAAACCAAACGTCAACCAACTAACGAACAAACTTGTCATGCAACTGGAGCTTACCCCTTGAAAACACTTCAAGTTCATTTAGGAGACCGTTCCTACCCCATTTATCTTGGCCAAGATTTACTAGACAACTCGGAGTTGTTCGCTAAGCATGTAACCGGCAGACTATCTGTCATCATCACCAATTTAACAATCCAGCCACTTTTTGCCCACCGCGTTGAAGCTTCTTTAAAAAAAATTGGTCAGCAAGTCGTCTCTATCGTCCTTCCCGATGGTGAGTCTCATAAAAATTGGGAAACGCTACAAATTATTTTTGACGGGCTTTTAAAGTCCTCGGCTGATCGACAAACGACTGTATTTGCCCTAGGCGGTGGCGTAATTGGCGATATGGCGGGCTTTGCAGCAGCAACCTATATGCGCGGGATTCGGTTTGTACAAATACCGACAACGCTTCTTTCGCAAGTAGACTCTTCCGTTGGTGGCAAAACAGGGATCAACCATCCCCTTGGAAAAAATATGATTGGGGCATTTCACCAACCCGTTGCTGTCATTGCAGATTTAAAAACACTTCTTTCACTACCCGCAAAAGAGTTAGCTGCCGGTCTTGCCGAAGTCATCAAACATGGTGCAATTGCCGATATTCAATTTTTAAATTGGATTGAAAATCATGCTTGCGAGCTCAATGCGTATGATCTAATCGCCCTTGAACATGCTGTTGAGCGTTCCTGCGAAATTAAAGCCCAGGTAGTGGCGCTAGACGAGCGCGAAAGCGGCTTACGCGCCCATTTAAATTTTGGCCATACCTTTGGTCACGCCATCGAGGCCGGCATGGGCTATGGTGAATGGCTCCACGGAGAGGCTGTGGGGTGCGGCATGTCCATCGCCGCAGAACTTTCTACGCAACTTGGCTACCTGAGTCAAGAAGATCTAGTTCGCTTTAAAAAGATTATTCAAATGCTTCACCTACCAATTACCCCACCGAAGTGGGGTGCAGACCAATACCTGAAGCTCATGTCCCACGATAAAAAAGCCCAAGCAGGCAGTATTCCGTACATCGTACTCAAAAGTTTGGGCCAAGCAGCGATCGAAAAAGTGCCTGATGAGCAAGTTCGTAAAGTCTTGCAATCTACCGGGGCTGCATGATTAATGGCTTAGCTAGTTACGCTGCAAAACCCGAGGAATCCTTGGGGAGAGTTTTTGCTGAACCACAAGAACCTACTCTTTCTGGAAGAAACCCCTTTCAAAGAGACCGTGATCGGATCGTCCATAGCGCGGCTTTTAGGCGCTTAGAATACAAAACCCAAGTTTTTTTGAATCACGAGGGCGATCACTTTCGGACTCGTCTTACGCATAGTCTCGAGGTGGCTCAAATTGGGCGAGCAATCGCAAGGCGTCTCCATCTGAATGAAGACCTTGTCGAGGGCATTGCTTTAGCCCATGACCTTGGTCATACACCTTTTGGTCATGCTGGCCAAGATGCTCTAAACGCCTGCTTAAAAGATGGTTTTGAGCATAATCTGCAAAGTCTTTGGGTTGTTGATGAATTAGAGGAGCGCTACCCAACGTTTAATGGCCTTAATCTTTCATTCGAGACCCGCGAAGGTATCTTAAAACACCTCTCAAAAAAACACTTAACCCAGCATAGGAAATGGCTTGGTCAATTAGGCGACCGTTTCATTGAAGGCCATCAACCCAGTCTAGAAGCTCAACTAGCAAATATTGCCGATGAAGTGGCTTATAGTAACCATGATATTGATGATGGTATTCGCTCAGGACTCTTAGATATGGAACATTTAAGCTCAGTCAAGTTATGGCAAACACATTTAAATCATGTTCACGATTTATATCCCGAACTCACCGGTCGGCGATTAAGGCACGAAGTGATCAGGCATATCATTCACCAACTAGTCGATGATTTAGTCAATTACTCGAAAAATCTGTTGCAACAGCATCACCCGACTTCTATTCATGAGGTAAGACTGCTTCCTCCCCTCATTCAATTTTCTCCAAGTATTCAAGCAGAGGTCACCGAGCTAAAAAGATTCTTATTTAAAAATTTATACCGTCACCCACAAGTGGTGGCCAAAACCGAAGAGGCCTCAACCCAAATTCATTTTTTATTTGGGTTTTATACAACTCATCCAAATGAAATCCCGGAACATTTTTACCAAACTGATGTATCTAATCAACCTCGTAGAATAGCGCATTACATCGCCGGCATGACCGACCGGTTTGCTAGAAGAGAATATATTCGATTCAGCGCTATTACGCCAAACCAGTCAAGTTAAAAGGAATTCCACCCTGCTTCGTGATGTGGCTTGCAACTACGGCAAAGAAATCTTCTTGGGTTTTAGTGTCTTGCCATTTTGGCTTGACTTTAGAACCTGCCCAGCGAAAATGAAACCCACCCTCCTTAGTAGCAAGCCATAATTCGTGCAAAGGAGTTTGTAGGTTAATTACAATCACCGTATGATTAGGAAATTGAATATTTAAAACATTACCCCCTTGACGCTCTATATCTACATCAAAATCACTTGTTTCAAAAAGATGCTCTAATTCGTCCTCAATCAAATCGAGTGCCTGATTGGCGTACAGCTTAAATTCTGAATCGTCTATTTTTTCAACGGTGGTTTGCATGATATATTCAGCCCTTAGGTATTTAATTCTTCGGTGTTTTGCGCGTGAGGCTTTATGATTTGATCAACTATGAAAGTTATCCATATTAAACATTGTAGTTTTCTTCTTTCGTTCTGCGTAATTCTGTCAATTACCCTTTCAGGCTGTGGGGTTAAGGGTCCGCTGTATTTGCCGCCACCCACGCCAGAACCAGTCAAGCCCTCAAAGCCTGAGCCAAAGGGACAGCAATGGCCTAAGATCTCCCCTGCAAACCCACATACTTCTCCTTAACTTATGTCAAATCTTTTTATCCCCAATGGGTTTAGCATTCGAAACAACGAATGGTTTATCGAGGAACTATCTCTCAGCGCGCTAGCCAAAGAGTATGGTACCCCGTGTTTTGTGTATAGCCGAGTTGCTCTTACCGAAGCTTTCAAACAGTATGAGTTAGCGTGCTTTAAAGCGGATGGCTCAAGAAGAGCGCGCGTGCATTTTGCGATGAAGGCAAATAGTAACCTAGCTATCTTAAATCTTTTTGCCAGACTCGGCGCTGGTTTTGACTTAGTTAGTGGAGGAGAGTTAGAGCGGGTCATCGCTGCCGGTGGCAACCCCCATGACTGCGTTTTCTCTGGGGTTGGTAAATCGGCAAAGGAAATTACCCAAGCTCTTCTAGCGGGTGTTAAATGCTTTAATGTTGAATCGATACCCGAACTAGCACGCATTAATGAAATTGCGCATAGTCTAGGTAAGATAGCTCCGATTTCTCTTCGCGTTAACCCCGATGTAGACGCAAAAACACACCCTTACATTTCTACAGGACTAAAAGATAATAAATTTGGTATTGCGTATGAAGCTGTTTTATCAACTTACCAAACAGCTCACCAAATGACGAATTGTAAAATTGTTGGCATCGACTGTCATATCGGCTCACAAATTCTAGAAATTGAACCTTTTATTGAGTCGATTGATCGCATCCTGGCATTAATTGCTGATTTAAACAAGCTGGATATACCAATTGAGCACCTAGATATTGGTGGTGGTCTAGGTATTTCATATGGTCATGAAGCCTCTCCTGACATTACCCACTTTGCCAATACGCTTTTAAACCATATTGAACAACAGGGTTTTGGTCATCTCGAAGTGGTGTTTGAGCCCGGCAGATCACTCGTTGGAAACGCTGGAGTCCTTCTTACTCAAATTGAATATCTCAAACCAACCCCAGCCAAAAACTTCTGTATTGTAGACGCAGCCATGAACGACTTGATGCGCCCAGCAATGTATGCTGCTTACCATGCAATTGTCCCAGTCACGCTAAAAGATCTTCCAGAAGTGAGTTATGACGTGGTTGGGCCTGTTTGTGAAACTGGGGACTGGCTAGGTAAAAATAGGCCTTTAAAAGTGCTCCCGCAAGATGTTCTTGCGATTCTGTCTGCCGGGGCATATGGTTCTAGTATGGCTTCAAATTACAATACGCGTCCAAAAGCCCTAGAGTTAATGATTGATGGCAAGAATACTTATGTTATTCGGGAGCGAGAAAGTGTTCACGATTTATTTGCCCACGAACGTCTCTTGCCCACGAAAGCGGTTTAAACAGGCTTAACGAATACCTGCAATGTAATCAGCGACCGCCTTTAATTCCGTATCCGATAATTTAGCAGCAATCGTATTCATCTGCGCATTTTTTCTAGCGCCAGATCTAAACCCAATTAACTGAGCTTCGGTATATTCAGCCCACTGCCCACCTATACGTGGGTATTGAACTGGGATACCGGCTCCATTTGGTCCATGGCAACCGGCGCAAGCTGGAACACTTTTACCAGCGATTCCTCCACGATAAATACTTTGCCCAAGCATAATCGTATCTTTATTTTTAGCAGTTCCAGCTTTAACTGGCTGTTTGGCTAAATAAGCTGCTAAATTCTTCATATCTTGTAATTCAAGGGCGCTAGCCATGCCCATCATCACAGCGTTAGCTCTCTCACCTGTTTTGTAGCCCACTAATTCACCGTATATGTACCCTGGGTGTTGCCCAGCTAAATTTGGCCATGTACCAGAAATACTTTGGCCACCAGGGCCATGACAACTTGCACAAGCCACAATATTCCGAGTACTATCACCTTTGCTGTAAAGTATTTCTCCAAGTGCAGGATCACCTTTAGCGGCTATTTTAGGCCCCTCGGTAGCAAGAGATGCTCCAGCAAAAAGAAACGCCATACAAAAAGAAGTATTTCGTGAGGCAATTTTTAGAGCTTTAACAATATCAAGTATGCACATTTTTAATATCTCAAGGAAATGATGTTATTTATCATGTGTAATTTTACAATAGCTTTACTAATTAAGAATATATGTCGAAGCTCCAACAGACCAAGTTTTTCGTCACAGTCAATCATTTAGTTGATTTACCCAAGGACCCTACCCCCGAAATCGCCTTTGCAGGAAGGTCTAATGCCGGCAAATCAAGTGCCATTAATGTCCTTTGTAGCCAAAAAAGGCTCGCTTTTGCCAGTAAAACCCCTGGTCGAACCCAGCATATAAACTTCTTCTGCATCCCCGAAAAAGAACAAATTGTGGGGCATTTGGTGGATTTACCAGGCTATGGTTATGCCAAAGTTGATAGGGCCGTTCAAGCTCACTGGGAAGGCTTGCTCAGTCAATACCTCCAAAAACGCGACCAACTCAAAGGTATGGTGTTAATTGTCGACTCTAGAAGGGGCCTGACCGATTTAGATCGCAATATGCTGAACTGGTTTTGCCCCACCGGCAAACCAGTTCATCTGCTCATTACTAAATGTGATAAATTAAATTTATCAGAAAAAGCCCTAGTCATGAAAGCAGTCCGAGATGAATTAAACTTAATCAATAAAGAGCACCTTCATTTTGGTCTCTTAACAGCTCAGCTTTTTTCAAGTACCAAAAGAATAGGTTTAGAAGAAGCCGAATCACTCGTCTATCAGTGGTTGGGTATCCAAGAAAAGGAGTAGAAATGTCTACAAGTAATTTTTCGCAATTGTTGCAGTTTCCAAGACATCGCCCACGTCGAAGTAGGCTGCATGCGTGGTCTAGATCCCTTGTTCAAGAAACCGACTTATCTGCTCGAAATTTTATTTACCCGGTTTTTGTTCATGAGGGCTCAAACTTGTCCCAGCCAGTACCATCAATGCCGGGGGTCAGCCGAGTCTCGCTGGATTTATTACTAGGCATTGCTCAAGAGTGTGTCGATTTAGGTATTCCTGTTCTTGCGCTATTTCCAGTTATTGACCCAACTCTAAAAACTCCAGATGGCTCAGAAGCTTTTAATCCTAATGGGCTGATTCCGCGTGTGGTAGAAAGTCTGAAAGATCGCTTTCCGGAACTTGGGATCATGACGGATGTTGCTCTAGATCCCTATACTAGTCATGGCCAAGATGGTGTTTTAGATGAATCCGGTTATGTTCTCAATGATGAAACTTCAGCGATTCTTGTCAAGCAAGCCCTCGTCCAGGCACAAGTCGGCGTTGACATTGTTGCACCGTCAGACATGATGGATGGTCGAATACAAAAAATTCGGGATGCCCTAGAAAGTAAAGGACATATTCATACTCAAATCATGGCCTACTCGGCAAAGTATGCATCCTCTTTTTACGGACCATTTCGTGATGCCGTAGGCTCTGCAAAAAATTTAGGGAAAAGTAACAAAAAAACCTATCAAATGAGCTTTACAAATACGGATGAAGCGCTTCGTGAGGTTGGGTTAGATATTGCTGAAGGTGCCGATATGGTCATGGTAAAACCCGGCATGCCCTATCTAGATATCTTAAGACGTGTCAAAGACACCTACTCCTACCCCACTTTTGTTTATCAGGTTAGTGGTGAATATGCTATGCTCAAAGCTGCTGCCGAAAAGGGTTGGCTTGACCATGATGGCGTGATGATGGAGTCGTTAATGGCCTTTAGACGCGCCGGGGCTGATGGCATTCTGACGTATTTTGCAATAGAGGCTGCTCGCTTACTGAAAAAATAAACGTGTGTATTTAAAGCAATTCGCGCAGCCGCTCTGCCGAGATAAATCCAACGCTACGCGCAGATTTTTTTTCTATTCCGCGATCATCTAAAATAATAATTGCAGGTGGGCCAAATAATCCATAATTCCTTAACAAGTCTTTTTGGTCTTCTCCTAAAATACTTAAATCAACTTCAATTCGCTCATAGCGAGTTAAGCGCTCTTTGACACGTTGATCCGCTAATGTACGAAGCTCTAACTCCTTACAACTCACACACCAATCAGCGTAAAAAGTAATTAGCGCTGGCTTTTGTTCGTTTTTAGCCCCATCTAAAAGCTGCTTTAAATCTTTTTCATTGGTAACTACGCGATAAGGTAACTGGGCAATTATTTTAGTTCCGTCAGGACTCTTTTGGCTTGGCATAATCCAACTATTGATTACTGGCGATACAATCCATGCCGCTAGAATAACTAGAGCTATACCAAAAAATCTTTGTACCCGAATCATCCAAGGCCCCACTCTGGGTACTATCCGACTTGCACCAATGGCAAATAAAAGTAACGGCAAACCCATTCCACAAGCCATCACAAATAAAATCATCCCGCCTTGTTGTACTTCGCCACTTTTTGCAATAAAAGTTAACACCCCAGCCAGTGGCGCAGTAATACAAGGACTAGCAATCAAACTGGATAATCCCCCTAAAATAAAAACTCCCGCAAAGCTTCCACCTTGATGTTTACCCATCCAGCGATTAATCATCGACTGCCATGAGGAAGATATTTTTAACTCATAAAAACCAAATAAACTTCCTGCCAAAAAGAGCATGAATATAGTGAAGCTTAATAAGACCCACTGATTTTGTAAAATGGCAGCAAAACCCGCGCCAAACCAAGCCGTTGCCATCCCCGCTAAGCTAAATGCAAACGCCATTCCTAAAATATAAGAGATTGCTAAAGTGACCGTCTTACGCCTAGATAACAAATGATGCTCAGTAGTCCCAAAAATAATACTCGACAAAATTGGTAACATCGGTAACATGCAAGGTGTAAAGGCCAAACCCACTCCTAATATAAAAAACGCCAATAGCAGGAATGACATCGAGGTATTTTCTAAGAACGTACTGAGCGCATTACTATCGTCTTTGACTTGCCACCATGAAGTCTGATCTAGTGAGACTTTCATCGTATCAAGTCCTTCGGGTGTTGCTGGGTCAATCGAATAGATCTCTTTACCGTACTGCGCAATACGGATGATCCTTGACATGGGCGGATAACAAATACCTTGATCCGCACACCCCTGAACTACAACCTGCAACTCAATTGGCGCTCCAGGTGGTAAGTCTTTTATATGAAAGAGATAAGCCACCTTACCTGTATAAGTTTTAACTATTTTATTAAAGTTATCATCAAATTTTTCATGCGGCTTGGCCACCTCAACCGGGCTTAATTTTTTATGGTCAATTTGAACCGTAATCGATTCTTGATATAAGTAATAATCTTTTACTGAATCAAAATAAACTTTCAACCCGTCTTGCTGTAGTTCGGCAGAAATCGTAAAAGCCTTTTCCGGGGGCAAAAACTCCTTGGCAACGACTGACCAACAATTAGAAAATATTACTAAATATCCAAGTATATATATTAAATTGTGCCACCTAAGTGCTCTCAATCTAAACATCATTTTACTTTTCACTCAATAACTCTTTCATCATCCACACATAGTAATAATGAGAAATTTCCAAGATGGGTACCGCCAAAATTTCAGGAACTGAATAAGAATGCATTGATAAGATCTCTTTTTCTAATTCACCCCACAACGCACGAAATGTTTTGAGCTGCAACAAAACCTCTTGCGCCGTCTCAATTTGTCCTTCCCAACGGTACATACTGTCTATTTGAGAGCCAACTTGTGCACAAGCTACTAAGCGCTTATCTAATAAATTCTGTGCGATTTTTTTGGCCTCTTCAGTATTTGCACAGCTCACTAAAACCATAATCGGCTCTTGTTGTGAGGTAACAAAATTTTCTTGCATGTAATATTGTGGCAGAAAATACTTGCAACTGCCAAGAAAAAAGCCAGTTCAAACTGAACTGGCTTTTTTCCAATAAGTGTTACTTATTCTGCATCAACTGCTTGCGCCGCTTCAATGTCTGGACGATCGACTAACTCAACCAACGCCATTGGCGCATTATCTCCAACCCGAAAACCAAATTTGAGGATTCGTGTATATCCACCGGGTCTTGCGGCATACCTAGGGCCGAGCTCATTAAATAACTTGGTAACCATGTCACGATCACGCAAACGATTAAATGCTAGGCGGCGATTTGCTAAGTTGTCCTTTTTGCCTAAAGTAATTAGTGGCTCCACTACACGACGTAATTCCTTAGCTTTTGGTAAAGTCGTTCTAATTAACTCATGTTGTAGCAATGAGTTAGACATATTACGTAGCATCGCTAGGCGATGTGACGATGTGCGATTTAATTTACGCAGTCCGTTTCCGTGACGCATGATACTTCCTTTCTGTTATTTCTCAAGGCCTGTAGACGGCCAGCTTTCAATCTTCATCCCCAATGTTAAGCCACGTGCAGCTAAAACATCCTTAATCTCATTGAGTGATTTTCGACCTAAATTTGGCGTCTTTAAGAGCTCATTCTCTGAACGCTGAATTAAGTCACCAATATAGTAAATATTTTCCGCTTTGAGGCAATTTGCTGAACGAACAGTTAGCTCTAAATCATCCACCGGACGGAGCAACATCGGATCTACCATCGGGGCACGGCTAGACTGCACATCTCCCATGACTTGGTTATTTTCCAGAGCTGCGAAAACAACTAGTTGATCAACTAAAATTCCTGCCGATTGACGAATCGCTTCTTCTGGGGTAATCACGCCATTTGTCTCGATTGTCATCACTAAACGGTCTAAGTCTGTCCTTTGCTCAACGCGAGCTGACTCAACAGCATAACTTACACGTTTAATTGGGCTAAAAGACGCATCTAAAACAATTCGTCCAATGAGCTTGGTATTTTCATCGGAGTATTGCCGCATATTACCAGGGATGTATCCACGACCTTTTTCTATTTTGATCTGCATGTCTAACTTACCGCCAGCAGATAAATTAGCGATTACATGGTCGGGATTAATCAACTCAATATCATGGGGTAAATCAATATCCTTTGCCGTTACAACACAAGGACCTTCTTTACGCAACATCACTGTAACTTCGTCGCGTGACTCTAATTTAAAGACGACGCCTTTTAAATTGAGCAATAAATTGACGACATCTTCTTGAACTCCATCTAAGGTGGAGTATTCATGTACTACGCCACCAATACTGACCTCGGTCGGTGCATAACCAACCATAGATGACAAGAGTACCCGGCGTAAAGCATTTCCTAAAGTATGGCCATACCCGCGCTCAAATGGTTCCATAACCACCTTGGCTTGATTTGGGCCGGTTGCTTCTACTGAAATAATTTTGGGCTTAAGCAGTGTTGTTTGCATATATTTTCCTTATGGGGATGCCTTAATTAACGCGAATAAAGTTCGACGATTAAGCTTTCGTTGATATCACTACTGAGTTCATCACGGTCAGGAATTTTTTTAAAGGTTCCCTCCAGTTTTGTAGTATCAACCGCTACCCAGCTTGCCGGTCCAATCTGTTGCGCAAGTGTTAAAGCCTCTTGCACACGAGATTGTTTTTTTGCTTTTTCATGGATTGCAATAATATCGCCAGGCTTAATCTGCATTGACGGAATATTTGCTACTGATCCATTTAATAAAATAGCTTTGTGTGAAACTAATTGTCTTGCTTCGGATCGTGTTGATCCAAAACCCATCCTGTAAACCACATTATCTAAACGCGACTCGAGCAGTGAAAGTAACATTTCTCCAGTATTTCCCTTGCGACGATCAGCCTCAGCAAAATAACGTCTAAATTGACGCTCTAAGACGCCATACATTCTTTTTACTTTTTGTTTCTCGCGTAACTGATTTCCATAGTCTGAAGTTCGAGCACCAGAGGTTCGGCCATGTTGACCTGGCTTACTGTCTAGTTTACATTTGTCAGCTAGTGGGCGACGAGCGCTTTTTAAAAATAAGTCGGTTCCTTCCCGACGAGATAATTTGGCTTTAGGGCCTATATAACGTGCCACGTGTAATCCTTTCGTTACCGCTACTTGCGTAGTGGGTTAGTTCAAATTTATCGTTTGAACGGTGGTCTTAATGTAAAACCGCCTTTTTATATCAATTCGTAAGAATCGATTAAATACGGCGGCGCTTAGGTGGACGACATCCGTTATGAGGAACGGGTGTTACATCCTGAATCTCAGTAATCTTTATTCCTAGGGCATTGAGTGCTCTAACAGCAGACTCACGTCCAGGACCAGGTCCCTTGATTTGTACTTCTAAATTTTTAATACCACATTCAATCGCTGCTTTACCAGCAACCTCTGCAGCCACCTGGGCAGCGAAAGGTGTTGATTTTCTCGAGCCCTTAAAGCCCTGACCACCGGAGGTTGCCCAAGACAAAGCATTCCCCTGGCGATCCGTAATAGTAACGATCGTATTATTAAATGATGCATGCACATGCGCAATGCCATCTGCAATATTTTTCTTAACCTTTTTACGAACACGTGTAGCTGTATTCGATTGTTGTGGTTTTGCCATAGTATTTTCGCTTTCCTATTATTTCTTCAAAGCAATGCCGGCCTTACGAGGGCCTTTACGCGTTCGTGCATTTGTTTTAGTACGTTGCCCACGAACTGGTAAACCTTTACGATGGCGCACGCCACGATAACAGCCTAAGTCCATCAAACGCTTGATGTTCATCGTTACCTCACGACGAAGATCACCCTCAGTAGCAAACAAGCCTACTTGCTCTCGGATTTTTTCTAAATCACCATCCGTTAAGTCTTTAACTTTTTTTGACTCAGGAACAGTAGCTGCTTGACATATTTTTCGAGCGCGATTGATCCCAATACCGAAAATCGATGTTAATCCAATAACGGTATGTTTATGGTTGGGGATGTTTACCCCGGCTATACGTGCCATATAAATTCCTCTAAATTAATCTACTTAACCTTGACGCTGCTTATGGCGCGGGTCGGATGAACAAATCACACGCAACACGCCTTTACGCTTAATAATCTTGCAGTTACGGCAGATACACTTTACAGATGCCAATACTTTCATGACTCACCTTTTTCAGATTCTTACTACTTGGCGCGAA
The DNA here is from genome assembly GCA_903871735.1 of uncultured beta proteobacterium. Lineage (GTDB taxonomy): Bacteria > Pseudomonadota > Gammaproteobacteria > Burkholderiales > Burkholderiaceae > Polynucleobacter. The sequence continues at coordinate 46,021 of CAIQHU010000127.1, forward strand.
AAATAATTCGCGCACGCGTTAGGTCGTATGGAGTCATCTCCACAGTAACCTTATCACCTGGCAAAATCCGGATATAGTGCATCCGCATCTTCCCAGAAATATGTCCTAACACTACGTGTCCATTTTCTAACTTCACACGAAACATCGCATTAGGTAAATTCTCAACAATCTCTCCAGCCATTTGTATAACATCATCTTTTGCCATACTAAGCGCCTGGGCCCATTTTGAAGTTGGCTTTCTTCATTAACGACTCATATTGCTGCTGCATTAAATAAGATTGAACTTGAGCCATAAAGTCCATCGTTACAACAACAATAATGAGTAATGATGTTCCGCCAAAATAAAATGGAACATTCCAATTCAGCACTAAAAACTCTGGGAGCAAACACACAAATGTTATGTAAGCCGCTCCAGCTAGTGTTAATCGTGCCAAAATTTTGTCAACATATTTTGCGGTTTGATCTCCAGGTCTTATACCTGGGATAAATGCGCCACTTTTTTTCAAGTTATCGGCTGTTTCACGGCTATTGAAAACCAATGCTGTATAAAAAAAGCAAAAGAAAATAATTGCTGCTGCGTAAAAAATGATGTAAACAGGCTGACCAGGTTGCAAGGTGCTTGATAAATCCTTAATAAATCTCGAAAAGAAATTGGTGTTTTCACCGGAAGTAAACCACTGCGCAATTGTTGCTGGAAATAAAATAATTGAAGATGCAAAAATTGGTGGGATAACTCCGGACATATTTAGTTTTAATGGTAAGTGTGACGATTGACCCCCATACACTTTATTACCAACCTGCCGTTTAGCATAATTCACGAGAATTCTTCTTTGACCTCGCTCGACAAAAACCACAAAATAAGTTACCGCAATGACCAAGAACACAACAATGATCGCTGAAATAATACTCATTGCACCCGTTCTTACCAGCTCTAATAAACCGCCCAAAGCACTAGGTAATCCAGAAACAATACCAGCAAAAATAATAATTGAAATACCGTTACCCAAACCACGCTCAGTGACTTGCTCTCCTAACCACATTAAGAACATTGTTCCAGTCACTAAGGTGACTACTGAAGTTAAGCGGAAGATTGTGCCAGGATCTGTTACAAGTCCTTGTTGTGACTCCAAGGCAATTGCAATACCTAATGCTTGGAAAGTCGCTAAAACAACTGTGCCATATCGGGTGTATTGAGTAATTTTTCGTTGACCTGATCGACCTTCTTTTTTGATGGCCTCCAATGTTGGCAAGACAATTGTCAACAGTTGCATAATGATCGATGCGGAAATATACGGCATGATTCCTAAAGCAAAAACTGTAAACCTTGATAATGCCCCACCCGAAAACAAATTGAACATGTCTAAGATACCGCCCTTAGCATCGTTAAAGAGGCTGGCAAGCTGTACTGGATCAATCCCCGGTACTGGAATGTGAGCACCCACTCGGAAAACCAGCAATGCCAAGACGAGAAAAACGAGGCGATTCTTTAAATCACCATATTTATTTCCCGACTTCATGAGGCTTGCCGCGTTTGCGGATGGAGTGGCCATTTAATTACACTTCCTCAACAATTTTTCCACCCGCAGCCTCAATGGCGGCCCTTGCACCTGCACTAGCCGTTAGTCCCTTAAGAGTTACTGCGCGAGTTAATTCACCAGTTTTAATCACTTTTACTGATTTAATTTGTTCATTTGCTAAACCATTTTGCTTCAAGACAACCAAATCGATTTCACTTTGTTCTAAGCGCTGTAAGTCCGCCAAAGTAATCTCTCCAACGTGACGTCTAGTTAAAGAAACAAAACCCCGCTTTGGTAAGCGACGATATAAAGGCATTTGCCCACCTTCAAATCCAACCTTATGAAATCCACCCGAACGGGATTTTTGACCCTTGTGTCCTCGACCAGCTGTTTTACCAAGTCCAGACCCAATACCACGCCCAACACGACGTTTGGCATGCTTTGACCCTGGGGAAGGCTTTAAATTATTTAATTCCATCTTATCCTCTATCTCTTGATCGCTAACTTAATGTAGTTCTTTGATTAAGTAAGACACTTTATTCATCATGCCTCGAACTGCCGGCGTATCCTCTAACTCAGAAACCGAGTTAACACGCCCCAAACCAAGTCCGCGCACTGTTGCACGGTGACTCTCACGTGTGCCAATCAAGCTTCGCACTAATTGAATTTTTACTTTTTTATTTTCAGCCATGTTTATTCTCGATTCAATTACCTAAAATTTCTTCGATCGACTTACCACGCTTCGCAGCAATCTCGGCCGGGGTACTCATCTTACTAAGACCATTGATCGTAGCTCTTACCATGTTGTAAGGGTTTGTTGAACCGAGTGATTTGGCAACCACATTCGTCACACCCATTACATCAAAAATTGCGCGCATTGGACCACCAGCAATCACTCCTGTACCTTCTTTTGCAGGTGACATCAATACTCGAGAAGCACCATGCTCACCGATTACCGTATGTTGTAACGTACCTTGACGTAAAGGAACTTTAATCATTTTTCGGCGCGCTTCATCCATTGCTTTTTGAACGGCAACAGGCACTTCTTTAGACTTACCTTTTCCCATACCTATTCTGCCATCGCCGTCACCAACTACTGTTAGAGCAGCAAAACCCAAAATACGACCGCCCTTAACAACTTTGGTTACGCGATTAATCGCAATCATCTTCTCGCGTAAGCCATCATCACGCTCTTCAGATTGCATTTTTGCTTGCATTTTTGCCATGTCTTTTCCTTGATCTTTATTCGCTTTGGCTGATTAGAACTTCAGTCCTGCTTCACGAGCAGCTTCTGCTAATGCCTTAACACGCCCGTGATAACGAAAACCGGAACGATCAAAAGCTATTTCAGTTACACCCACCTTGATTGCACGTTCCGCAATGAGTTTTCCAATCACTGCTGCTGCAGCTGCATTACCGCCGTTGTTGGATAAAGATTTCCGCAAATCATCTTCCATCGTTGATGCTGCTGCTAGAACCTTTGTTCCGCATGGGCTAAATAACTGAGCAGTAATATGCAAGTTAGAACGGAAAATAGCCACTCTAGGTACTTTTAATTCTGCGATCTTAATTCGTGTCTGACGCGAACGGCGGATGCGAGATTCTTTTTTGTTCATCATATTAGGCCTCGATTACTTCTTCTTCGTTTCTTTAATTAGAACCACTTCGTCGCTATAACGAACGCCCTTACCTTTATAAGGCTCTGGAGTTCTATAAGAACGCACTTCAGCAGCTACTTGACCAACTTGTTGCTTATTTGCGCCCTTGATAATGATTTCAGTTTGGGTAGGCGTCTCAGCCTTTACACCATTTGGTAATTGATAAATGATGTCGTGAGAATAACCAAGCTGCAACTTCAAAGCGTCTCCCTGAGTAGATGCACGATAACCCACGCCAACCAAGTTTAATTTACGCTCAAAACCTTTAGTTACACCATTTACCATATTGCTAACGAGTGCGCGCGTTGTGCCAGATAAAGCGTTAGACTCACGTGTCTCGTCATTACAAGTAACCAGCAACGATCCATCAGCTTGGGCTACAGATACTAAAGGATGTAACTCATGCGTTAAGGTTCCCAAAGGACCTTTAATCGTAATGAGCGATCCCACAATCTGAACTTCGGCTCCCTTAGTAACTGGAATAGGTGATTTACCAACTCTAGACATTTCTATTCTCCTTAAGCCACGTAGCAGAGGACTTCGCCGCCCACACCACTGGCGCGAGCTTTTCTGTCAGTCATCAAACCCTGCGGGGTGGAAATAATAGCAACTCCAAGGCCATTCATCACTTGAGGAATCTCATAGCGCCCCTTGTAAATGCGTAGGCCAGGTTTGGAAACACGCTCTATTCGCTCAATAACAGGACGACCCGCATAATATTTCAGGGTGATATTCAAGATGGGTTTTACAGTTTCCCCAGCTATTTCAAAACTATCTATATAACCCTCATCCTTTAAAACATTAGCAATAGCAACTTTTAATTTGGATGAAGGCATTGTTACACCAGGCTTTTGCACTGCTTGCGCATTGCGAATCCTTGTTAACATGTCTGCGATTGGATCGGTAAAGCTCATAAATTCTCCTAATCTCTCTGATTACCAGCTGGCTTTTGTTACGCCAGGAATTTCACCTGCAAAGGCAAATTCACGTATCTTACTGCGGCCCAAACCGAATTTACGGAATGTGCCACGTGGACGTCCAGTCAATGCACAACGATTTCGCTGGCGAATGGGGCTTGCATTACGAGGTAATGCCTGTAGTTTTAAACGCGCATCGAAACGCTCTTCTTCTGACTTAGAGGTATCTTCAATGATTGCTTTTAGTTCAGCGCGTTTAGCGGCATACTTTGCAACAACCCTAGTACGCTTTTTTTCTCGTTCAATTAATGACAATTTAGCCACGATAACCTCTTAGTTACGGAATGGAAATTTAAAAGCTGACAACAAAGCTTTAGCTTCACCGTCAGTTTTAGCTGTTGTGGTAATACTTATATTTAAACCCCGGAGTGCGTCTATTTTGTCGTACTCAATTTCGGGAAAAATAATCTGCTCTTTAACGCCAATGTTATAATTTCCGCGACCGTCAAAAGCTTTTCCTGAAAGTCCTCGAAAGTCACGAACGCGCGGCAATGCAACCGTAACAAAACGATCTAAAAATTCATACATTCTTTGGCCACGAAGAGTTACCATGGCGCCAATAGGATAACCTTGACGAATCTTAAATCCCGCAATCGCTTTTCTGGCTTTTGTAATCACAGGCTTTTGTCCAGCAACTTTTGTTAAGTCGCTCACTGCATGCTCAATTACTTTCTTGTCGGCAACAGCTTCGCCTAAACCCATATTTAATGTGATTTTGGTAATTCTAGGCACTTCCATCACAGACTTATAACCAAATTTAGCAGTTAATTCACCAACCACTTTGTTTGAATAATGCTCTTGGAATCTTGTTGTCATTCCTCTTCCCCTTAAGCAGCTACAATTGCGCCAGTGGTTTTAAGGAAGCGAACTTTTTTACCGTCAACTTCTTTAATTCCAACGCGCGAAGGTTTGCCATTCGCATCGATTAAAGCTACATTCGAAATCTGGATTGGCATTGTCTTATCTACAACACCACCTGTAATCCCCGCACCCGGATTCGGTTTAACATTTTTTTTATACTGATTTACGCCATCAACCAAAACTTTTTGATCAAGAATGGCACTTACTGTACCTTGCTTACCACGATCTCGACCAGTCGTAACGATTACCTGATCTCCTGTTCGTATTTTTTTCATAACTCCCCCTAGATCACTTCTGGCGCTAAGGAAACAATCTTCATAAATCGCTCAGTACGCAATTCTCGCGTTACAGGGCCAAATATTCGAGTTCCAATCGGCTCTAATTTTGCATTGAGCAAAACTGCCGCATTCGCATCAAATTTAATCAAAGATCCGTCCGAACGACGAACACCTTTTGCAGTTCTAACGACAACTGCATTGTATATGTCACCTTTTTTTACCCGGCCTCTTGGCGCGGCGGATTTGACAGTCACTTTAATGATGTCACCAATGCTTGCATATCGCCTCTTAGAACCACCCAAGACCTTAATACACATAACTTCACTGGCGCCTGTATTGTCAGCGACCTGTAGCCTGCTTTCAGTTTGAATCATTTTCTTATCCCCAACTTAAATGCCTAAGGCAATCAGTCTTGGTACCGTTAAGGGTTTTTGTTTTTAAGAAGAATTCTTTAAAACTCCACCCGGATTAATCACAACTAACAAATTAGATAGTTTGATTTGCCATAACTTTTACAACAAAAGTTATCCAATTCAAAACGCATAATCTTCTAAAAACTTTGCTACAACTACTTACAACTAATTCAACAAATTATGTTTAGCCTACCAATATAGCGTACATTTTTTAAAAATGCAAGTACTTTTTGGGGCTCATTACATGCCCTTTACAGCCTCTACTACCCGAGTAACAACCCAGGATTTGGTTCGAGATAGTGGACGCGACTCTGATATTTCTACAACATCCCCCATCTTGATTTGATCGGTCTCATCATGCGCATGATATTTTTTGGATAGCGCAAAGTACTTGCCGTATAAGGCGTGCTTTACTTTTCTCTCAACTAAGACAGTGACTGTTTTCTGCATTTTATCGCTGACTACGCGACCAACCAGGGTCCGCTTTAAAGATAATTTTGTAGTGTCATTCATTTCTGTGCCGCTTTCTGAGTCAATACCGTCTTTACTCTTGCAATATCACGCTTCACTTTACCTAATTGGCTTGTGTCTTGCAATTGCTGAGTCCCTTTTTGCATGCGCAATTTAAATTGGGCTTTCAGAAGCTCTGACAACTCGCCATTTAAAGCAATGGCATCCTTAGTAATTAATTCTTTCATATCCATTCGCTAATCTCCTACTTAAGAGCCAATTTGACGGACAACAAATGCTGTTTGAATCGGCAATTTTGCAGACGCTAAGCGAAACGCTTCGCGGGCTAAGCTCTCATCAACACCATCCATCTCATATAAAACTTTACCCGGCTGAATTTCAGCCACGTAATATTCCGGATTACCTTTACCATTTCCCATTCGAACCTCAGCTGGCTTAGTAGAAATTGGCTTATCTGGGAAAATTCGAATCCAAATCCGGCCACCACGCTTAATGTGACGCGTCATTGCACGGCGAGCAGACTCAATTTGTCGAGCAGTCAACCGGCCACGACCCATTGCTTTCAAACCAAAGTCCCCAAATGCCACGGAGCTACCTCTAGTAGCTTTACCCGTATTGCGACCCTTTTGCTCTTTTCGATATTTACGACGTTTTGGTTGCAACATAATTATTCTCCTGCCTTAGGTGCATCTTCGGGCTTGGCAGTATCTTCTGGCTTAATAACCTTACGGACACGCTTGACTGCCGCTTTAACTTCTGGTTTTTCAGCAGTTGCGCCATCTGCTTTGCGGGGTAATCGCGGTGCGCGACGAGGTTTTTTATCATCCTCAGCTTCCACAGGAGCTACTGCTGGAATTGTTACCCCAGAGCCCAATGTGTCACCTTTATATACCCAAACCTTCACTCCAATGATTCCATATGTTGTCTCTGCCTCTGATGTGGCATAGTCAATATCTGCTTTTAATGTGTGCAATGGAACTCGTCCTTCACGGTACCACTCACGTCGGGCAATTTCCGCTCCATTCAAGCGACCAGAACTCATGATTTTAATACCTTGAGCTCCCAAACGCATTGCACTTTGCATAGCACGCTTCATAGCACGACGGAACATAATACGCTTTTCTAACTGCTGAGTAATGGAATCAGCAATTAACTGTGCGTCAATTTCTGGTTTACGGATCTCCTCAATGTTCACATGCACGGGTACACCCATCCGTTTTTGTAATTCTCGGCGAAGAACTTCTATATCCTCTCCTTTTTTACCAATAACTACCCCAGGACGTGAACTATAAATAGTGATCTTGGCATTCTTTGCTGGGCGCTCAATAATTACTTTACTTACTGAGGCGTTTTTCAATTTTTTCTTGAGATAACTTCGTACCTCAATATCCTCTTGCAACATCTTAGCAAAGCCGTTACTGGCGTACCAGCGTGAAGTCCAGTTGCGAGTTACCGCAAGACGGAAACCATTGGGATTGATTTTTTGACCCATGAATATTCCTTAATTACTCAAAGTCACAGTAATGTGACAAGTTTGTTTTTCAATTTTGTTACCACGCCCTTTGGCTCTTGCTGTAAAACGTTTGAGCGATGTGGCTTTGTCGACGGTGATCGATTTCACTTTTAACTCGTCGATATCGGCGCCATTATTATGCTCAGCATTTGCTATTGCTGACTCGACTACTTTTTTAACAATAAAAGCAGCTTTTTTAGGGCTAAAAGTTAAAATATTAATTGCGCGCGAAATTGGTAAGCCGCGTATTTGATCTGCGACTAAACGTGTTTTTTGAGCACTAATTCTGGCACTTTTGTGCATGGCTTTCGTTTCCATCATTTCCCCTTACTTCTTCGCTTTCTTGTCGGCGGCATGACCTTTAAAAGTACGAGTCAATGCAAATTCACCGAGTTTATGACCCACCATATTTTCTGAAACATAAACCGGTACATGTTGACGACCGTTATGCACGGCAATCGTCAAGCCGATAAACTCAGGCAAAATAGTGGAGCGTCTGGACCATGTTTTAATGGGCTTTTTATCTTTGATGGCTACCGCGGTCTCAACCTTTTTTACTAGGTTGGAATCACAGAAAGGCCCTTTTTTAGCTGAACGAGTCATAATTATTTCCTCAATCGATTAACGTTTTTGACGACGTTGTACGATCATTGTCGTGGTACGTTTATTACGTCTTGTACGATAACCCTTCGTTGGGGTTCCCCATGGCGACACTGGCACACGGCCTTCGCCGGTTCGTCCCTCACCACCACCGTGAGGGTGGTCAACTGGGTTCATAGCAACACCCCGAACTGTTGGACGAATACCGCGCCAACGATTCGCTCCGGCTTTACCAATTTGCCTTAGTGAGTGCTCTTCATTACCAACTTCACCAATTGTTGCCCGACATTCGATATGAACTCGGCGCACCTCTCCAGACCGTAATCGGATTTGGGCATAAATTCCCTCGCGAGCCAATAAGACCGCTGATCCGCCTGCTGAACGGGCTATTTGAGCACCTTTACCTGGCATAATTTCTACGCAATGAATCGTACTACCAACAGGAATATTTCTAATTGGCAAATTATTGCCTAACTTAATTGGCGCCTCAGAGCCGCTCATAATCGGCTGACCAGCCACCATTCCTTTAGCGGCAATAACGTAACGTCTCTCACCGTCCGCGAACAACAATAGGGCTAGGTTTGCACTACGATTTGGATCGTACTCTAAACGCTCAACTTTAGCGGGAATACCGTCTTTATCATTTCGCTTAAAATCGACCAGTCGGTAATGATGCTTGTGCCCACCACCTTTGTGGCGTGTTGTAATGTGTCCGTTATTATTTCTTCCAGCGTGCTGGAATTGCGGCTCTAGCAATGGTGCAAAAGGTTTACCTTTGTGCAGGTCAGGATTTACAACCTTGACCATGGATCGACGTCCTGGCGACGTCGGTTTTGTTTTCATCAGTGCCATATTATTTGACCTCCGACTCAAAGTTGATTTCTTGACCAGGCTTTAACGAAACGTAAGCTTTCTTCACGTGGTTCCTTCTACCTTCAAAGCGACCAAAGCGCTTTGCTTTACCTTTTTGATTGACAATCTGCACAGATTCAACTTGTACTTTAAAAAGCAACTCTACTGCACCCTTAATCTCTAGCTTATTAGCATCGCGAGCAACCTCAAAAACTACTTGTTCGTTTTTGTCAGCGACCATCGTTGCTTTTTCCGATATGACCGGGCCTAGTAATACGCTTAAAAGGCGATGTTCATTTTTACGCGCTTGTATCATTTGAACATCTCCTCAATTTGGGCAATTGCAGACTTCCCAACTAATATATTTTGATAGTGCACCAAAGATAATGGATCAGCATGTTTTGGCTCAACAATCGATACCTTATGAAGGTTCCTTGCAGCTAAATATAGGTTTTCGTCAACCTTGTCTAAAATGATTAAAACTGATTCGAGGCCCATTGCCTTGACTTTCTCAGCCAAAAGCTTAGTTTTGGGAGCATCTAAATTAAAATCATCAACTACATTCAATCTTCCCTCACGTGCCAATTGAGAAAAAATTGACCTCATACCCGCACGGTACATTTTCTTATTAACTTTGTGCGAGAAATTTTCGTCTGGCAAGTTCGGGAATATTCGACCACCCCCACGCCATATCGGCGAAGATGACATACCAGCTCGAGCTCGTCCAGTACCCTTTTGCCTCCAAGGCTTCTTCGTGGTATGGTGAACTTGTTCACGATCTTTTTGAGCGCGATTGCCGCTTCTAGCATTCGCTTGATATGCAACCACAATCTGGTGCACTAAGGCCTCGTTGTATTCACGCTCAAAAACTTCAGCTGAGGCTTTTATCGCCTCGCCAATTTTTCCATTTGCTTCAAGGAGCTTAAGTTCCATGATGGCCCCTTTTAAGATTTCGCCGCTGGCGTTTTAATTGCCGGCGTAACAATCACTTTTCCACCACGAGATCCTGGTACCGCACCTTTAATTAAAAGGAGCTGGCGGTCTGCATCAACGCGGGCTATTTCTAAATTTTGCACTGTTCGGGTAACGTCACCGAGATGGCCAGTCATGCGCTTACCCGGAAAAACTCTCCCCGGATCTTGGGCCATACCGATTGAGCCTGGAACATTGTGGGATCTTGAATTTCCATGGCTAGCGCGACCAGACTTAAAGTGATAACGCTTAATTGTTCCAGCATACCCCTTACCGATGGTGACGCCCTGAACGTCCACCTTTTGGCCCACTGTAAAAGTATCAACACTAACAGTTGAACCAACTGAAAGTTCTGCTAATTTTGCTGTATCCAACCTAAATTCGTTAAGTGCGTTACCCGCTAAAACACCAGCTTTAGCGAAATGCCCTGCCATTGCCTTAGTAACACGAGATGCTCGGCGTTCGCCATGCGCTAACTGAACTGAGTTATAGCCATCAGTTTCCTGAGTTTTGATTTGTGCGACTCTGTTGTTGCTTACATCGATTACAGTGACCGGTATTGCATCACCTTCATCAGTAAACAAGCGAGTCATGCCGACCTTCCGGCCGATCAAGCCTAAGCTCATATCATTGCTCCAATGTCGACATCGATTGGTCGACGAAAATTAAATAATGATCTTTAGTGAAGGATTTCTTACTAAAGATCCCATAATACCTTACTACTTTTTATTACATTGCTTCTTATTGCTTGCATTCTTTGGTCTACTGACTTTTAAACTTTACTGCCCAATCTTCTTTTTTCAAAGTTTTAATGGGTCTTTAAAGCATAGCCCACTACTATATCCTGCTTTAATGCCTATGGCAAGTGTTTTTAAATCATTTAGAAAAATTATTGCAGCTTAATCTCAACATCTACGCCCGCAGGCAAGTCCAGCTTCATCAAGGCATCAACTGTCTTCTCTGTTGGGTCAACTATGTCCATCAAACGTAAGTGCGTGCGAATTTCTAATTGGTCTCGCGAAGTCTTGTTGACGTGTGGCGATCGTAAAATATCAAATCTTTCAATTCTGGTTGGCAAAGGTACTGGGCCTTTCACAACAGCTCCTGTTCTTTTTGCCGTATCTACAATCTCAGCAGCTGACTGGTCGATTAGCCGATAGTCAAATGCCTTTAAACGAATTCTAATTTTTTGGTTTTGCATGATTTATCCTAAAGAACATAGCGGCGCTGACGCTCAATTTTATATATACGGTTTGTGCGCAGCGCACGCACAAACCTTCATACAAAACTACTTAAGCAATCACTTTAGCGACTACACCAGCACCAACCGTACGCCCACCTTCACGGATCGCAAAGCGTAAGCCCTCTTCCATCGCAATCGGCGCGATCAACTTCACAGTAATCTGCACGTTGTCACCAGGCATGACCATCTCTTTATCCTTAGGTAACTCGATCGCTCCTGTCACATCCGTTGTCCGGAAGTAAAACTGCGGACGGTAGTTATTGAAAAACGGCGTATGCCGGCCACCCTCATCCTTCGAAAGGATATACACCTCCGCCGTAAACTCCGTATGCGGCGCAATTGAGCCTGGCTTACACAACACCTGACCACGCTCGACGTCCTCACGCTTGGTGCCCCTTAATAAAATACCAACGTTATCTCCAGCCTGGCCCTGATCCAACAACTTCCGGAACATTTCTACACCAGTACACGTCGTCTTTTGGGTCGCCTTGATTCCTACAATCTCGATCTCTTCACCAACTTTTACAATCCCACGCTCAATCCGGCCCGTAACCACTGTTCCTCGACCAGAAATGGAGAACACATCTTCTACAGGCATTAAAAAGGATCCGTCAACCGCACGCTCAGGCATCGGTATATACGTATCTAAGGCTTCGGCTAACTTAAAAATTGCCAACTCACCCAACTCACCCTGATCACCCTCTAACGCTAACTTGGCAGAGCCCTTCACGATCGGCGTGTCATCACCCGGAAAGTCGTACTTCGACAACAACTCACGTACTTCCATTTCAACCAGCTCCAACAACTCTTCGTCGTCTACCATGTCGCATTTATTCAAAAATACGATAATGTATGGCACACCAACTTGGCGAGCTAACAAAATATGCTCACGCGTCTGTGGCATCGGACCATCCGCGGCCGACACAACCAAGATCGCTCCATCCATCTGGGCCGCTCCTGTAATCATGTTCTTCACATAATCCGCATGGCCTGGGCAATCTACGTGCGCATAGTGACGGTGCTCTGTCTCATACTCCACGTGCGCTGTATTGATCGTAATTCCACGTGCCTTCTCTTCTGGCGCTGCGTCAATTTGATCGTATGCTTTTGCAATACCACCAAATTTGCGCGATAGCACTGTCGTTATCGCCGCTGTTAACGTCGTCTTGCCGTGGTCAACGTGACCGATCGTCCCCACGTTTACGTGGGGCTTGGTCCGCTCAAATTTCTCTTTTGCCATTTCCGCCTCTTGTCA
>CAIQHU010000128.1 GCA_903871735.1 uncultured beta proteobacterium
ATGGCTGAAGCTTTTGTTAAAACCTTTAAGCGGGATTATGTCTATATCCACGATCGTCCCGACGCAAAAATGGTCATGGCGCAGCTCAACGGTTGGTTTAATGACTACAATAACAATCATTCCCACAAGGGATTAAAACTGAAATCACCCAGAGAGTTTATTCGGGAAGTAGCAAAGGCACTATGACCGGTTTTATAGGGGCAACTCCATAACCAAATAAGTCTCAAAGTTTCGTTGGTTAATGATTATTAGAATCAAGTTAGTTGAGTTCACTTTCTAAATTGGTACGTTATCTTAAATAGGTTTATTCATGTATAGTATTTTTATATTTCTTTGTTTTAGGCTAAAAAAATATGTCTAATAAACCACATACTCAAGTTTTTATAGTTGGTGCTGGCCCAGTGGGGCTCCTAACATCTTTAGTATTAGCAATGCAAGGAGTTTCTTGTATTGTTATAGATTCAGAGCCGACTTTGACAAAAGATATGCGGGCTGGCACTTTTCATCCGCCTACTTTGGAGATGCTCGCACAGGTTGGTGTTGCAGATCAGATGCTTGCATTGGGTATTCGCGTGCCTCGTTGGCAATCTTGTGATTTAACTTTTGGGTTAGTTGCAGAATGGGATTTGGATTTACTAAGAAACGATACGCCATATCCATATCGATTACATCTTGAGCAACATCGACTAACACCCATATTACTCGAGCAATTAAAGAAATTTGCTCATGTTCAAGTCTTGTTTAATCATCGTTTTGAATCATTAGTACAAAATCAAGATGATATTTCGGTTACTGTGAAGACGCCAGAAGGATTTCATACCTGGAGAGCATCGTGGTTAGTTGGCGCTGATGGTGGTCGAAGTCAAGTTCGTAAGTCAGCCGGAATAGAATTTGCTGGCTATACCTGGCCAGAGCGTTATAGCGTGATAAGCACAGATTTTGATTTTGGACGCTTAGGCTACACTGAGAATGCCTACATTAGCGACCCCGACCAATGGGTAGCAGTTTTTAAAATGCCAGACCTTGGCCCACCTGGTATTTGGCGAATGACTTTACCGGTAAATAACGAGGTTACTGATGAGGTTGCTTTAGCAGGCCCTTATGCTCAAAATGCTATTCGCCGCTTAACGCATGAATCACCTCAAAATGATTATGCAATTGTGCATCAGAGTATTTATAACGTGCATCAACGCGTGGCTGTGCAGTTACGTAAACATCGTGTTTTGTTAGTAGGAGATGCGGCACATGTTAATAACCCATTGGGAGGATTTGGTCTAAACAGTGGCATTCATGATGCGATGAACTTAGGTAGTAAATTGACGCTTGTTATTCAAAAAGATGCTGGGGAGGAGCTTTTAGATCTTTATCACCGCCAAAGGCATACAGTGAATATGGAATATGTTCAGAATTTATCTGTGCGTAATAAAAAAAACCTAGAGGAAAAGGATCCTATTCAAATAGCAAAACGTATTCGTGAATTACAAGAAACCTGTGCGGATCCGGTTAAGGCTCGGGAGTATTTACTCAATTCTTCGATGGTTAACAGTATTGCACGTGCGAATGCCATTCAATAAATTCTCCGATCTTAATCTCCGCTCTTAACCACTACTTTATTGGAGTCATATTATGAAAACCCTTAAATCACCAATTTTACTTTTTTGTGGTATTTTTTATTTTGGTATTACTAGTCTATTTGTAAATGCCCAAAATAGTTGGCCTCAGCGACCAGTAAAAATTGTGGTGCCCTTTGCTCCTGGGGGAAATACGGATTCGATTGCGCGCATTACAGCAGAGCGCTTAACGCAAGGTCTTGGGCAATTATTTATTGTTGAAAACAAAGTGGGAGCTGGGGGTGCTATAGCGGCAGATTATGTGGCTAAATCTCCCGCCGATGGTTACACCCTGTTGATGGCCGCCATGCCAGTCATGGCTATTTTACCAATCATTACTAAAACCAATTTTGACCCTTTAAAAGATTTTGTTGCGATTAGTAATGTAGGTAGTAATCCTTTTGTTATGGGAGTTCATAAATCTATACCAGCAACGACTATCGAAGAATTTGTGGCATATGTCAAAAAAAATCCTGGTAAATTTAACTATGCCTCTGGTGGCTCTGGAAGTGTTTCGCATCTTTCGGCAGCATTATTCGTTAAGCGTGCTCAAATTGAAATGGCTCATATTAGTTATAAAGGTGGCGCCCCAGCAGTAACTGATCTATTAGGGGGTAATGTACAAATGTATTTTGGGAATTTTTCAGAGCTATTTCCGCATGTTAGTGGTGGCAATATTCGTATTATTGGTGTATCTAGTAATAGCCGGGTAGCGCAGTTGCCGCAAGTAGCAACAATTGCAGAATCGGGTTTCCCTGGCTTTAAAACTCTGACTTGGAACGGATTAATGGCGCCAGCCGAAACATCACCGGCTATTATTGCTCGTTTAACAGAGGCTGTAGTTAAAGCTGTTAAAACTGAAAGCACTATGGCTAAATTTATACAAATCGGGGTTGATCCAATCGGCAATTCCTCGAAAGATTTTTCTGAAACCCTACGATCTGATATTGCAATTTGGTCAGAAGCTGCTAAAGCTGCAAACTTAAAAATGGAGTAAAGGATGAATCAGGAACCCAAAATTAGTATTGACACGCTTGCAACGCGGGCTAAGATTGCTGTAATTGTACCCTCGACTAATACAGTAGTTCAACCGGAGATGGATGCAATGCGCCCTGAGGGGGTAACTAATCATGTAAGTCGGATGCTGTTACCTGTTCGACCTTATGATGATATGGAACTATATCGGCAAGCCTTAGAAAACGAGAAAGGTAATTTAGAAGATGCTTTAAAATTGGTATTACATTGTGAGCCGCATGCTATAGCACACGGACATTCAATACATTCGTTTCGTGGAAATTCTGAGCGTGCTCAAGCTGAGGAAAAGCATCTTGAACAATTAACTGGTTTACCTTTTATTACACCATCTAGAGCAGTATTAGCTGGTTTAAACGCAATTGGAGGACCTACTAAAATTGCTGTTTTAACGCCATACTGGCCTCCAGCTGATAGTTTAATTAAAGATTTTTTTGAGTCTTGCGGATTTCAAGTTGTGGCTAACCATGGGTTAAAAGCTACTGGACCCATTGCAGTATCTCAGTTTACCTATGAGCAAATTATGGCAGGTTTTCAAGTACTGAATCAACCAACTGTAGAGGCTTTTGTTCATGTTGGGACCAACTTACCAGTGAGTGCCATGACAGAACACATTGAAAAAACTTTTGGAAAGCCATTAATTGGTGTCAACGTAGCGACCTACTGGTGGGCTTTACGTCGTATTGGGATTATGGATCCAATTCCTGGATTTGGTTTATTAGCTCAAAAATACTAAGGCTTTTTGTTGCATTTTAATGAGGCATAAAGCAATCAATTTGTAAGAGTTCTCTATAGTTAGAACTAACTGATGCTACAACGTGTAACTCTCAAAAGACCTAACCCTTACTTTAAATAGCAACCGTTTGGTATTCATAAGCCGGAAGAGACTTAAGCTTCTCCCAAAAAATATATTGAACAAGCGTTACTTTAAGTAACGCTCAGCCCCACTCTAATCAAAAAACGAATCGCACAAAAACTATGCTTTTAAAGGATTACTCCACAACCAGATGTATAGTCAAGAAAGAGCATAATTCAATCCTGATTCCCATGCTGGAATTTTTGAATTTGACTAAACAACCTAGTAGGCGAGTGAGTAATCAATAACTTTTGAAATCACTTGCCGAGAAATAAAAAAATACCTAGTTGTGTGGCTTTCATTACTAGGAGTCTTAATCTCCTAATCTAATCAGTATTTTCCCTTAATTCCTCATAAATTAATCTATTAGTGATTACAATAAAATTTTTACAAACAATCCGATACTTTAAATATATCTCCGGAGATGCGCATGAAAGTTTCCCTTTCTATCAATCAAAAACCTTATGAATTTGATATACCTGCAAATACTCTTCTAGTGGAATTGATACGAGAAAAAGCCGCATTAACCGGTACTCACGTAGGTTGTGATACTTCACAATGTGGCGCCTGTACAGTGATGGTCAATGGTCATTCGATTAAATCTTGTAGCGTTCTTGCTTTGCAAATGGACGGAGCAGATGTAACTACTATTGAAGGTATTGCAGCAGAGGATGGTACGCTCCATCCCATGCAAACCGCCTTTAAAGAGTGTCACGGCCTCCAATGTGGGTTCTGTACTCCAGGTATGGTTATAAGTGCCATTGACTTATGCAAAGACCATCCAAATGCATCCGATCAGGAAATTCGTCATTTATTAGAAGGTAATATTTGTCGCTGTACTGGTTACCACAATATTGTCAAAGCAATCAAATCAGGGGCAAAGAATATGCCCGTTACTAAATAATTTCTGGAGAAACACCATGGGCTCAATAGATGATTTTTCTAAACTACCTCACATCGGTGAGTCAGTTCTGCGAAAAGAAGATGTTCGTTTTCTGACAGGTGTTGGTCAATATACTGATGACATTAATTTAGCGCATCAGACACATGCGGTTTTTGTTAGATCTCCATACGCACATGCAACAATTAAATCAATCAATCTAACTGCTGCCAAAGCTCATCCCGGTGTAATTGGTATTTTTATTGGTGAGGATGTTACAAAAGATAATATTAATGGTCTGCCATGCGGTTGGCTTATTAATAACCCTGATGGCACCCCAATGAAGGAGCCAGCTCACCCAATTTTGGCCCAAGGAAAAGTGCGTTATGTAGGTGATCATGTTGCCATGGTCGTTGCCGAGACAGTTCAACAAGCACGTGATGCGGCAGAGCTCGTTGAGGTGAAATATGATGTATTAGAACCAGTGATAAATTTACTGAAAGCTAAAAATGGTCCAGCAATACACGATATTGCCCAAGATAATCAGTGTTACAAATGGAAATTAGGGGATGAGTCAGCAGTTGATGTCGCATTTAAAAATGCGGCTCATATTACCAAGTTAGATTTAGTCAATAATCGTTTAATCCCGAATGCAATGGAAACTCGGGCCGTAATTGGTTCTTATAGTCGTGCCAGTGATGAATATGTTTTGTATGTCTCAAATCAAAATCCACACGTTGAACGTCTATTGATGACAGCTTTTGTAATGGGCTTACCTGAACACAAAGTTCGAGTGATCGCTCCAGATGTTGGTGGCGGTTTTGGTTCAAAAATTTATTTATACGCAGAAGATGTTTGCTTAACGTGGGCCGCCAAAAAACTTAATCGTAATATCAAGTGGGTTGCTGACCGTAATGAGGCGTTCTTGTCAGATGCGCATGGCAGAGATCACGTAAGTCATGCTGAAATGGCGATGGATAAAGATGGGAAATTTTTAGCGCTCAAAGTAAAGACTGATGCCAACTTAGGTGCTTACCTTTCTACCTTCTCTACTG
>CAIQHU010000129.1 GCA_903871735.1 uncultured beta proteobacterium
CGTTAGCCTCATTGGAATCTACGTTTCAAGTACGGTCTATATTGCTATTTTTATGATCTGGATTGGAAAATATCCCTACTGGAAAGCAACGCTAGTTGGTCTATCTGTTGGAGTCATCTTATACCTCATGTTTGAAGTCTGGTTCCAAGTCCCACTTCCTCATGGTTCTTGGTTTAATCCACTATCTTACATTGGCGTTAATTAATTAAAAAATATAGGGGTACATTTTGGATGAAATAAGTGCGTTATTTCATGGGTTTTCAGTAGCTCTTACACCCTTTAATATTTTATTAATGCTTGTTGGTATTTCCCTAGGGGTCATTATTGGGGTCTTACCTGGACTAGGGGGTGCAAACGGCATTGCAATTTTATTACCCCTTACCTTTACGATGCCACCAACCTCGGCAATCATTATGCTCTCCTGCATTTATTGGGGTGCGTTATTTGGCGGTGCAATTACATCCGTGCTATTTAATATTCCAGGGGAGCCTTGGTCTGTTGCAACGACCTTCGATGGGCATCCAATGGCTAGAAATGGCCGTGCTGCAGAAGCTCTGACAACAGCCTTTACATCTTCATTTGTTGGGGCTTTAGTAGCTGTCATTATGATTACCTTCCTAGCGCCAATGGTTGCTAAATTTGCGCTCAAGTTTGGTCCCCCAGAATTCTTTGCCGTCTATTTTTTAACTTTTTGTAGTTTCGTTGGCATGAATAAGGGCTCGCCATTCAAAGTTATCACCATGATTATGTTTGGTTTTGGTCTTTCTACAATTGGAATGGATGGTGTTACCGGCCAACTTCGTTTAACCTTCGGGTACACTGAATTAATGCGTGGATTTGATTTTTTAATCGCTGTGATTGGCCTTTTTGGTATCGGTGAGATCTTATTAGCCATGGAAGAAGGTCTAGCTTTTAAAGGCTCTGCGGGGAAAATTCGTTACCAAATCGTGATTGACACATGGAAGAAATTACCTCGGTATTGGGCAACGTCTCTGCGAAGTTGCCTTATTGGTTGTTGGATGGGAATTACCCCAGGCGGAGCAACGCCCGCTTCCTTTATGAGCTATGGACTGGCTAAACGATTTTCGAAAAATGGAGATAATTTTGGCAAAGGAGAAATCGAAGGTATTATTGCGCCAGAAACTGCCGCCCATGCAGCGGGTACTTCAGCACTCTTACCAATGCTCTCTTTAGGTATCCCAGGGTCCCCAACTGCCGCAGTCTTATTGGGTGGACTTTTAATTTGGGGATTACAGCCCGGCCCACTTTTATTTGTCGAAAAACCGGATTTTGTTTGGGGGCTGATTGCGAGTATGTATTTGGGTAATGTGGTGGGGCTATTTATGTGTTTGACTTGTGTGCCTCTTTTTGCCTCAATCCTTCGCATTCCTTTTTCGATTATTGCACCCGTCATTATTGTGATTTGTGCTGTTGGTGCCTATACAGTGCACAATGCTTTATTTGATATTTGGCTCATGCTCGGCTTCGGTGTCATGGGCTATATCTTTAAAAAATTAGATTATCCGATGGCCCCTATGGTCTTAGCGCTCGTTTTGGGAAGTCGTGCTGAAGAGTCGTTCCGGCAATCAATGCTCATCTCATCGGGCAGTTTAGAGGTGTTTTTCTCGACGCCACTAGTTGCTGGCATTACTTCCTTAGGAATCCTACTTCTTTTTTGGCCACTCATTACTAAGACTCTTGCAGCCTTTAAATCAACCAAAAGCTAATGGTAGGCGTCAAGCTTTTAATGCAGTTTGACGTGTGGCTCTGTACGTCTGGTAATCATACGAACAAGAGTATATAAAACGACTTTTACCCAACCATGTAGCGCTAATTCGTGCAATTTATAAAGCGAAATATACATCATCTTGGCGAAGAAACCTTCGATAAATAGACTCCCACCCAGAAGACCTCCCATCATATTTCCTACAGTACTATATTTTCCAAGGGAAACTAAGGAACCAAAATCGCGATATTGATACTTACGCAGTGGCTTATTGGCTAAACGTAACTGAATCTGCCCATACATATGCTCAGCCTGCTGATGGGCAGCCTGCGCCCTAGGAGGGACAGTACGTCCGGTGTGATTCTTATCACCTGGCCAGGGACATGCAGCGCAATCCCCAAAAGCAAAGATGTTCTTATCAGCCGTTGTTTGAAGACTTTGATGGACTACTAATTGATTGATATGATTCGTTTCTAGACCACTCATATCTTTTAAAAAATCAGGTGCTTTAACGCCAGCAGCCCAAACCACTAACTCAGCATCTAACTCTCGACCATCTTTTAAACGTATGCCATTAGGTAATACAGCTTCAACCTTCGCATCAGTATAAACATCAACGCCTAGCCGAACTAAAAATTCTAAGGTGTTATTGGATAAACGAGCCGGTAAAGCATTTAAAATTCGAGGGCCCGCCTCAATTACACTCACTTTCATATCTTTATTAGGATCGACTCGGTCAAGTCCATAAGCAACAACCTCTCTAGTCGTGCGGTATAACTCGGCAGCTAACTCGACACCTGTTGCACCGCCGCCAATAATCGCCACCTTTAATTGCCCAGGCCGCAGAGGGCCTTGTTGCGAGTGTGCTCGAACACAGGCGTTGAGCATGCTGTTATGAAAATATTCAGCATCTCTTGAAGATTCTAACTTTAAAGCATATTCAGCAACGCCAGGAGTTCCAAAGTCATTGCTTAAACTCCCAATAGCAATCACTAACGTGTCATAGGAAAAACCCCTCTGGGGAATCACTTCATTACCAGCATCATCGACATAAGGAGCGAGTAAAAGAACTTTTTGATCTCGATCAATACCAGTCATCTCGCCAATTCGGAAATGAAAATGGTGCCAGTGCGCCTGCGCCATATACCCTAATTCATGATCGGATAAGTCCATACTACCTGCTGCTATTTCGTGTAACTTTGGCTTCCAAATATGGGTACGATTTTTATCTACTAAAGTAATGTGGGCACTACCTTTTTTACCCAAAGTATCGCCCAGCCGAGTGGCCAACTCTAACCCGCCAGCGCCGCCGCCAACGATGACTATACGATGCGCCACTTTTGTAGCTGTCATCGTAGATAACTATGATTGATTAACATATCGAAAGGCCCAATGCTAGGTGATGACATCATATTACCCCTTTTGGATAAAAAATCTACCTTGCTTTTATAAATTTTATAATAAATAGTTACTTGTAACTTGTATACCTCTCTAAGTCATATCAGTTTGATTCAATATCCAATTCAATCAAAGAGTCAATCTTGCATAAGTTCTATCGATATAATCTATCTACAACGAGAATTCGAGGCAAAGAATAGAAATAATCAATTGATTGACTAGAAGTTCAAGAGTCCTGATCAACGATGGTCATCAAATAATTCAATACTAAAAGGAGCGCATATGATTAACGCATCACCAATACCAGTTATTACCTCTCATGGGTGTAGTATTCCTCAAATTGGCTTTGGGACATCCCAATTAGGTGACTGTGCCGAACTCGTTTGCCATGCCTTAAAATTAGGATATCGACATATTGATACTGCCTGGAAATACGGCTCAGAAAAAGGCGTCGGCGAAGGTATACGTGCATCTGGTGTGCCACGAAGTGAGATATTCTTAGTCACAAAAGTCTCCCACGAATACCTCTCTCAAGATGCTTTTGCAAAATCAGTTGATGAGAGTTTGAAAAATCTTCAAGTTGATTATGTTGATATGCTGCACGTCCACTGGCCAACTATTGACAATATTCCAATGGCTGAAACAATGACTGCCTTAGCGCTAGCAAAACAACAAGGATTAACTCGCCATATTGGTGTAGCAAACTTTAACATTGCCCTGCTTGAGCAGGCTATGTCGCTCTGCCCTGAACCCATTGTGTCTTTACAAGCGGAGTATCATCCCTACTTAGATCAACAGAAAATATTAGCGTTTTGTAAAAGTAAAGGGTTAATTTTTACGGCTTATTGTCCACTGGCGCGTGGGCGTTTATTTGATGATCCAGTCCTTTCTGAGATGGCAAAAAATAAAGATAAATCCATCGCACAAATTGTTTTACGTTGGCTCACTCAACAA
>CAIQHU010000130.1 GCA_903871735.1 uncultured beta proteobacterium
ATTACATTATTTCAATCTAATAACTGTAAATTAAAACTGTTGTTTTTATTTCACCTAATTCTAACCACATAAATAGGCTCATTATTTATTTCAAAAAATTCTTTATTTTATCTCTTACTGTGTATAGAGCTTACGGCATCTCAGCGACGCCGCTCCTAACGGAAGATCATGTTACACAAGCTAACCCTTTAGCTTTTATAGTACGACCATCACATAAAGTAAATTTTATTCAGATCTTAAAAAAAATCTGCTATTTAATTTATATGCTTTTCTAGCGCCAATAACTGTCCTCAATTGTCAGAATGTGTAATTTACTTCAACTTTGCTTAATTTCATAATTTTTGGTCAATTAAAAGACAGGCTATTGGGTTACGGAACGCCTATAAATAAAAAATGAGGACTTAAAATAATTTCCTGACTGCAATATATTTTGTTAAATTGTTCACCTGCCGATCATCTAATATTCTATCGCATAAAAGCTTCGCTCGTTTAAGTAAGAAAGTTTTAAATGTCGGCAATTTTGATATGAGTATTTGATTCAGGTCCAATAAATTCTGGGTTCTTCTCTCCGGAGCCCCTGTGCGTCGACTTTAAAATGAGCTGCCAATCACCCTACAAAAATAAATTTTTGAAGTTGTGTGGAGATTTGACGCTACTTTGGCGTTTTTCGTGCTAAGACATCTCCAGACCGATCAACGGAAGGAAATATCAAATATGTCCAATTGGTCCTCAGAGAAAAAAACATTAATTGCTGGCGTTGCTCTCTTTATTATCCTCGCCGGCGTTGGGGCCTGGACGATACTTTACCAAACCCTCCCCGGCGGCGTCTGGCATCGCAATCGCCTTACTGGGGCAACATGCTACATTACTGTTCACTGCTGGAGGCAGGGTAAGGACCCCTTTGGTAAAGGATTAAAACTGCCCACGGATCCATTTGGTAAAGTCGAAGAGACCTCGCCTTAGTCGCATTTCTAATAGTCTGGCTTTAAACGAGATCGCTATTTAAAAATTCAGACATACAGCGTCTACATACGTAAGTTGTTAGGCGCGGGCTCTCTATAATAGCCCCTAAAATGTGCGGTAACACACATTCACAGTGACCGCACATGGTTAAGGCTTCCTCAATAAATACCTAGCGGAGGAACCAATGACCAAGGAATCTGATTTTGAAGGAAAATTCGTTACCGTCGTGGCTACCATAGCTTTTTTAAGCTTTAATGGCGTTGTTTTAGCCGGTTTATTTAAAATCCTAGCCAATACATGACAAAAGCTTGAACAGTTCGCTTGTTATCTTTGTATCGCCAGCCTTCAACTGGCGATAGCTTAACGCTCCCAACGCTGTTGTTGATCTCAGCATGAATAACAGATCACTCCCCGCAAGATAAGATCATGCTTTGAAATACTATCTATTTTCTGACTAATAGATTAAATAATGCTATGCATTCATCTAATCAAAACCTATTTCGTGCTTTCTCTTCTCAAAAATTTGGGTTGCCGGATTTTAATTATATAAACCCAAGCGATTTTGAAAAAGCCTTTGCGTTATCTATTCTTGCACACAAATCAGAAATTGAGCGTATCTCGCAAAATCCGAGATCTCCAACATTTCAAAACACAATAGACGCCCTGGAAATAGCAAGTCTCGAGATTGATAATCTTAGCAATATTTTCTGGAATCTTGCGAGCGCCCATACAAATTCTCAGCTACAACAAATAGAACCTGAAATTGCACGAATTCTGTCAAGACACCATAGTGATATCTCTGCAAATTCTAAATTATTTAAAAGAATTGAACATCTTTATAACTCCAAACAAGAGTTAAATTTAAATAACGAGCAAACTCGCGTTCTTGAACTCTACTATAAGTCTTTCATTCGCTCTGGGGCAAATCTATCAATCGAGTCTCAATATAGGCTCGCAGAAATCCTCGAGGATCTTGCAAGCCTTTCAGTTAATTTCTCACAAAATATTCTTTCTGAAGAAGCGGAATACATGCTTTTGCTCGATGACACAGATCTCGCAGGTCTTAGTGATAATTTCATTAGATCTTGTGCCAAGATCGCGGAAGAACGAGGAAAAATTGGAAAATATGCAATTACTTTGTCAAGATCCAGCGCAGAAACATTTTTACAAAGCTCAGAAAACAGAGATCTTAGGAAAACGATATTCGATGCCTGGACAAAACGAGGCGATAATAAAAACTTTGATAATTCAATCATCATTAAAAAAATTCTAACTCTACGCAAAGAGCAAGCGGATCTCCTTGGATACAATAATTTTGCGGATTATAAATTAGAAAATACAATGGCGATAAAGCCGGAGGCTGTTTACGAATTATTGTTTCGCGTATGGGAACCAGCAGTAAAAGCCGCACAAAAAGAGCGCGAAATCTTACAAAATCTGGCGAGAAGGCAAGATCAAACTCTAACCCTTGCTGCGCATGACTGGCGTTACTACGCTGAGCAGCAAAGACAAACAGACCATAATCTTGATCAAGGCGAACTAAGAAAATACTTCAAGCTTGACAATATTATCGAAGCTGCATTTTTTGTCGCCAAAAAACTTTTTGGTTTAACTTTTAGGAAAATAGCAGACCTCAATCTTTATCATGAGGATGTTATTGCTTATGAGGCCGTAAATGAAAATGGAGACCATGTTGCTCTTTTCTTAGCCGACTATTTCGGTCGTCCCTCCAAGCGTAGTGGAGCATGGATGTCTTCTTTGAGGTGTCAACAGAAACTAACCGGGAATGTAAGGCCAATCATTGTCAATGTTATGAACTTCATCAAAGCCGCCGATCATCAGCCAACACTGCTGAGCATTGAAGAAGCCAGAACACTCTTTCATGAATTTGGCCATGCATTACATGGTATGCTGTCTGACGTTACTTACCCCTTTGTATCTGGAACAAATGTCCAACGCGATTTTGTTGAACTTCCATCGCAGTTATTTGAGCACTGGCTCCTTGAACCTGAAATCCTACAAATTTTTGCGAAACACTCAGAAACAGACGAGATAATTTCCACTGCAATGATCCATCGCATAATTGAGTCGGCTAAATTTAATCAAGGCTTTAATGCCGTCGAGTTTTGTGCTTCTGCTTTGATTGACATGAAGATCCATCAAGAAACAGAAATTGAGGCTCTTGAGCTCAATAAATTTGAAACAGAGCAGTTAAGTCTAATTGGAATGCCTGATTCCGTTGTTATGCGACATCGTCTATCGCATTTCTCGCATATTTTTTCTGGAGATGGTTATTCAGCAGGCTATTATAGCTATCTCTGGGCCGAGACCCTCGACGCAGATGCATTTGAAGCCTTTAAAGAGACTTCAGATATATTTAACACAGAAGTAAGCCAAAAGCTTAAGAAGCATATTTACGCAGCTGGCGGCGCTCAAGATCCGTTTGAAACATACATTAAGTTCAGAGGAAGAATGCCAACCACGGAACCATTACTCCGGCAAAAGGGTTTCTTATAAATCCATTCGAAAGAATGATTTTTC
>CAIQHU010000131.1 GCA_903871735.1 uncultured beta proteobacterium
GGTGTATTTGGCCTTGTTACTAGAAAAGTTGGGTATTGCCCAAACCCTGCAACCCAAGATCAAGATTATTCAGGGAGAGCTAGTTGGTGCAGTCATTGAGCGAGGCGATGCTGAAATTGGATTTCAGCAGATTCCTGAGATTTTAAGCGTACCCGGAATTGATTATGTCGGACCGTTACCTGATGAAATCCAACAGATTACGACTTTTGTATTTGGCACGCATATGCAAGCAAGCAATATTTCAGCAATCAATGCTTGGGTTGCTGAATTAAGATCAGCTAGAGCGATCCGGTATGTTAAACAATATGGTTTGGATCCAATGTGGTAATTCATTGGATTTACCCAAGAGCTTTTTGATGCGATTTTTGGACTACATTATTCTGACTCGTAGCTGAAGACTCATTCAAAGAACCTTAAAAAGGATAATCGTACTTAGCAAGCATGGGACGCTATGTCCTGCGGCACAGAATAAGGTATGCGGCACAAAATAATTCCTCGAAACAACAGAGCTACAGTAAATTTGGCAGCTCTTTAGTTAGGATAGATTTTTGAGTAGTAGCTAATCCCATTAGTGCGAATCCAAGGAGATTACCGGCAGTATCCTTAAAGCGGGCTTCTACGCCATCAGCACTCACATTTGTTTCCCAGTTCCCATTAGCCTTATGCGCTGGAGGACTAACGATGGTAGGTAGGACGGGTGTTTTTACAGCAACTGGCATTGCTGGATAGCTTACATTAACATTACCCCCTAAGATATTCGGTGCGAGAGCTCGGGCCGCTTGCATAATTGGCATGACATATGGCAAGACTAGGCCACCCACTTCAGCACAATCACCAATGGCATAAATATCAGGATTGCTTGTTTGTAGTTTTAAATTAACAACAATTCCTATTTGCGTATCTAGACCACATTCTTTTGCAAGTTGAATACGGGGTTTGAGTCCAATGGCAGACAGCACAGCGTCGCAGTTAATCGTGGTGCCATTAGTAAGTTCAATCTGGAGTTGGTCTATTTGGTGATTCATCGAATGAACCGTTGTGCTCAAATGCCAAGTAACTCCGAGTGCTGACAATTTTTCTTGGAGAACTTGCGATGCTTCAGGGGGCAGTAGTCTTCCCAGAACTTGTGGAGCAAGGTCGATTACATCTACATCAAACCCTCCAAGACGTAAGTCATTGGCAAATTCACAACCAATCAGACCTGCGCCAAGAATGCTAATCTTGCGCTTACCCTCAATACGACCCCGAAACTTCTGATAGTCTTCAAGATCGTTGATAAATAGTACTTGATCAGCTGCATTACCCTCTAAATCAAGTTTCATTTGATCCGCACCTAAGGCAAGTACTAACTTACTATAGTGAAAATCACCACTCGAACTGCTTATTTTCTTATTTAGGGGGTCAATGTGAGTGACAGTAGTATTTGGATGGATCGTAATTCCGAGTGAAGATGCCATCTTTTCTATGGGCGTCATGATGAGTTGAGGAGCAGTTTTTTTACTTGCAAACGCTGTAGATAGCATTGGTTTTGAGTAAAAGTAACCAGGCTCACGAGTAATTAATACAATGCCGACTTCTATATTGATCTTTCGAATTTCACGAATGACAGTGTAAGCAGCGAGTCCACTACCGATAATCGTAATGGGGTGAGTTACAGGTACTGGGCTAGGAATATTCAAAATAGGTTCTTTCTAAGAATCGATGGTTTAAATTACGATCATTTCAAAATCTGCTTTGGAAACACCGCAGTCCGGACATGACCAATGATCTGGGACGTTTTCCCAAAGGGTACCAGCTGGTATTCCGTCTTCTTCAAGCCCAAGAGCTTCGTCATAAATAAAACCACAAACAATACATTGCCAAGTTTTCATTCAGGTCCTAAGAAAGTGTTTTTTGAAATATTGATGATGAGGTCAGTAAAAGTATTCAGTTATTAAAGAGAGATTGAAGTTGTAAGCTTTTGATAAACTCTTGAGCACTTTTTTGATAACCGCTAATTGTCAAGTGCGTAAGATCTCTAGACATGAGTGGTGGGCTCGTATAAAGCCACTGATAGGCTCCTCCCATACCCCCCATGGCGGCTTGCCAGCTCCAGGAAATGCACGCGTATTCTTGACCAATAGTTTGTTGAATTTGCGTGATTTGATGGTGTATTTTTGAATATTTCAACATATCGTATTTTGCAGGATTAACGCCTTTTTTTTGTTTTCTAGCTTTTTGGTTATAAAGCCCTCGATCCGTTGGGCCAATCAAAACACAGGCAGCCTCTGGATAAGCCTTTCTCATACCGACTAGAGCAGCTCTTAAATCATCGCCATATTGAGTAGCATTCCAGTTAGGTTGTGCCCCCTCATTTGTACCATACGCGAAGATGACTAAGTCATATGGATCTTTTTGAATTGAAGAGAATATGAGAGGATCAATAAATGCCCAAGGTTTCATGGTGGCACTGGGAATTGCCATGGTATCTAAAATCAACTTAGCTGGCGAAGAATAGGAGGGAATAAAGCCATTGAGAACGATAGTGCCAGAAACTAAACGCAATTTAATCGTTGAAATAGGGTTTTGGGCGTTTATCTGAATTTGCGGATCTGAATTCGGTAAAATTTCAATGATTTTTTCTGCCTGGTCATCAACACTCACTCCGAGAAGGGTTTTAACAGGAGTGCTATGGCGATCAATAAGAACACGAAGTGATTGAAGACTTGTACTTTGACCTTGGTTTCTAAAATCAAGCCATAGGTAGCTATTCACATTCTCAGCATGCAAGCGTATGAGCCCAGGATAAAAATTAGTCGAGGGCTCAGAGTTATAGGCATGTGTAAAACGCCAACCGCCTCCACTGCATGTTTTTCGAAGTGGTAGTCGGACTCCACCTCGCCCTATACTTGGCGGTATAAATGATGTTTGGACATCCTCTTTATTCAGTTGCAAGCTTTGGATCATTTCTTCAGAAAAAAATCCGGCGGCAGTGTGACTATCACCCCAAAGTCCAATTCGGTAGGGCCGATCTACGGGTTTTTTAAGTAGAGTGAGCTCAAGTAATTTAGTGTTATTACCAGGATCAATTGGTTGCGAGCTAAGGAGTTGTAATAACTCATCTTGACTTGGGAGTTCATTGACTGTATCCGTTACAGTCGGTTGCGTTTTTTTAGGCGCAGTTGGTTTTTTAGTAGGACAAATTAAATGCGGAGCAGGGGAGGTGGTGTTTTGAAATGTAATTAACTGTTCTGCAAGAGATTGCTGAGTAGCACCGGTTAAAGTTAATAAGGCTAAAGAGAAAAAATATAAAAGTTTCAATGGACGACCACTCGTTGAATTATTTTGACTAATTTTGTGTTAATTAACCTTAAGCCAGTGGCGGTAAAGTGAACACCATCCTCCCCACGTACTAAGGTTTGGCCTTTAATGGGATCAGGAATATATCGATTAAAAGGTTCGTCTAGAGGACCAAATATATCTTCGGTAGATAGATAATCAAAATGATAACGGCTTATTTCTTCTTTAAATAGAGTGTTTTGAATTAAAGCACCTTGTTTAATCCGTTCTTGTCCCATATTTGGCAGACCAATCCAAATGATATGAATATTATTGAGTTTCGCAAATTCCATAATTTCTCGGATTCGAGATCGATATTTTTCCCGCCAAGCCTCAGATGGAAAAACATACTTGACCCTACTCTCGTAGATATCCCATGGATCATTTGGACCCAAGAAAATCACGACGATATTAAATCCTTGTTTCAGGGATTCTTCTTGGATTTTTGCCGGCCAATCAAAGTAACGATTCACACTAAGGCCAGTACTTTGCTGGCTAAGGTCAACAAAAAGTCCAGCTGGGTATTTTTTTCGTAACTCGGCGATCGCTAGTGGGGCGATGCCTTGCATCATTGAATCGCCTGCAAAAAGAATTTTAGGAGTAAAAAAGGTTGACACATCAGTTGCAGACTCTGAACCTGGTTGATACGATGGAGAATTAGAAGAATATTTTTGAAAAAGTTCATGTTGAGGGATGTTTTTTGCACTTAAAGCAAGGTCTAATTTCTGTGGGATCTTTTGCGCAGGAATACCTAAAAGCCTTGTATAAATTGACTCATGACCAATTACCATCAATTCTGATAGCCGCTGATTTAGTAAAGTAGTTTTTATTTTTATCCATTTAGATACAACATAATTAGAATCTGGTAGGACTGAACTGATCTGGAGATGGTAACGCGAACTCAGGTATTGGTCGAGTGAATCAAGCCAGAGGAAGGCGTTTGCAAGAACTACTATTGAGCTGATGATAAAAAGGTGAAGGGCGCGCTTCATTTTAAAACTGGTAATAGATAAAGCCAGGAACGCCACTTGGCCCCAGCAAAATAATAACAAACAAGATAAATGTCAAAATGGGAATAATCATCAATAGGTTTCGTTGGCCAATAAAAAGGAGGCATTTCTGCTCTACAGAATACGAATACATACTGATCCACAGAAAAAAGCCAGTGAATAATAATAAGATTAGATCATTAATCTGTAGCGCTCCTGTGCCCAAAAACAGGTTTTTACAAATAATGAGAGCTGTATCTAGGTGGTTTGAACGAAAAAATATCCAAGAAATTCCAACATAACATATGGTTAATAGCACTCCCAACCAACTTGGGAGTGGTTTTTGATAAATAGCTACAAATAGGTTATAGCCAACGAGTCCGATGCCGTGTAACAACCCCCAAATTGCAAAACCAGTTCCAGCGCCGTGCCAGATTCCGCTAATGAACATAGCGATCACGATATTGATTTGAGATCTTGTAAATCCATGTTGGTTACCACCTAATGGGATATATATAAAATCGCGAATAAACGTGGACAGGGATATATGCCAGCGACGCCAAAAATCTTTGATATTTCTAGCAAGCAAGGGTTGTTGGAAATTGATTGGAAGAACAAGTCCAAGACAAAGAGCAAGGCCGGTAACAATTAAGCTATAACCTGAAAAGTCAAAGAATATTTGTAAAGAGTAACCAAGAATTCCACTCATCGTCGAAACCGTAGTTTGTTGGTCGGGATATTTAAATACTTGGTCGACATACGTAATAGATAACCAGCTTGCCAGAACAATCTTTTGAAAAAGGCCAAGGACGATGAAATAGATTGCTTTTGCACTTTCTTTAGGCCTACCAAAATCTGGATGCTGCAACTGTTCGTGAAAATCTTTCGCACGCATGATTGGACCAGCAAATAAGGTAGGCCAAAAAGAGAGGTATAGCAATAAGTCAAGAAAGCTAGTTCGGGAGGGCTTTTCTTGAGCCTGCCAAACGAGATAGGTAATGGCTTGGAAGGTAAAAAAAGAGATTCCTGCAGGGGCAATAAAATCGATGACAGGCAAGAAACTATGTAATCCAAGTTGTGGCAGGATATCAATGAGAAGAGTCCTACTTAATTCGTAATATTTGCTTATAAAAAGAGTGGCAAGTGCTAAACATGAAGTAATAGCTAGTTTTAGACGAATTTTTTTAGCTGGATTATTTTGATTCAGCCATTTACCTGCTATCCAAATATAACTACTATAAATTAGAAGAATAATGGCAAACTCCACAGACCAAGTGGAATATAAAGCATAACTAGAGATTAATAAAAATATTTTTTGAAAATATTTTTGTGAAGATAAAGCCCAAAATATAGGAAAAAACAGCAGCGCAATAATGGCGAATTCGGGAGAAATAAAACTCAAGGGTTCATCACCCGATTTAAAAAAAGCATGTTTATAAAATATTGATAGAGATTAAATACAGAGCCTAAATGATTCCTAACTAGTTGGCATATATTTTTACATAGATTATTATTGCTGAGTAAAATAACAAATACAAATAACTTGGAGACTTCATGACACATATGTACGATATCCATGCGGGTGGAAAAGAGGTGCACGCAGCTAATGACTTTACCTGGCCGGGAAATAAAAAAATTGGGATTGTTTTCCGAATGGCATATGAATGGTGGTCTGATGGTAATTGGCCAGGTATTGGGCCAATGGGTAATCCTTTGAAAGGTGGCATACCTGATCTCAATGCGATTGGCTGGGCGGAGTATGGGCATCGTCGAGGAGTTCACCGAGTTTTGGAGGTCTTTGAAAGACATCACATCAAAGCTTCTATCTTGGTGTGCGGTATCATGGCAGAGCGTTATCCCTCTGAGGTAAAAGCGATTGCAGATTTAGGGCACGATATAGTTGCTCACTCATACGCGATGGATGTAATACCTGCTTATTTGGATGAGTCGCAAGAACTCGATAATATTCGGCGAACAACTGATCTGATTGCTCAGGTTATTGGTACTCGTCCTAAAGGCTGGATCAGTCCGCGCAGCACCCCTAGCCCAAGAACAGCAAGATTGTTAGCTAAAGAGGGTTATCAGTGGCATAGTGACACATTAAATGACGACTTACCCTATCGTGTTGATTTTGAGGATTGTTCTATTGTGGCCGTACCTGGCACGATGGAAGTGAATGATTTGCCCTTATTTATGCGTCATGGGCAACCTCCAAGAGTAATGGTTGAAATTTTTGAAGATTGGTTAAATTATGTGCGAAAGTGGGAGACCCGTGCGATCAAAATTGATCCAACGGTTCACGCCCACGTTTTTGGTAGGCCAGCTGGTACAGGTGCTTTTCAACGAATTTTAGAAATAGCAACTGCAGCGGATGATGTGTGGATCGGGACTCGCTCAGAAATGGTAGAGCATTTTTTAAATAGCTTAAAGGAATAATTTCGATGGTTATGAATAAATTGGCACTTTGCAAATGGCGTATTTTTTTACAATTGGTTTTATGGCTAGGATTTATTCCGAGTAGTTTTGCCGATATGTATCCCAGTAAACCGATTCGTCTGATTGTGCCATTTGAAGCGGGTGGTACTTCGGATACAACTGCACGCGCTATGGCTATCAGGTTAGAAAAAGTTTTAGGAGTCTCCATCGTTGTAGAAAACCGCTCCGGAGCGAATGGAGCAATTGGCGCCTTGGCTGTAAAAAATGCTGCCCCAGATGGCTATGTACTACTGCATACTACCCCCGCATTTGTAATTAATACAATTGCCAATAAAA